>DATNIJ010000316.1:0-7636 GCA_035604475.1 Alphaproteobacteria bacterium | reverse complement strand
CGATATGTACGAGAATACGCGGGCCGAGGGCTTCGGGCGCGAGGTGCGCCGGCGCGTCATGGTCGGCACCTACGTGCTGTCGGCGGGCTACTACGATGCCTATTATTTGAAGGCCCAGCGCGTGCGCGCCCTCATCCTCGGCGACTTCACCGAGGCCTTCAAGGCGGTCGACGTGATTCTCGCCCCCTCGACGCCGAGTGCGGCCTTCGCGGTCGGCGAGAAGATGGACGACCCGATCGCGATGTACTTGAACGATGTGTTTACCGTGCCGGCCAACCTCGCGGGCCTTCCGGGCATCTCGCTGCCGGCGGGCCTCTCGGAGGACGGCCTGCCGCTCGGCCTCCAGATCATCGGCCGCGCCTTCGCTGAGGAGACGGTGCTCAAGGCTGCGGCCGTGCTCGAGACGGCGGCGGGCTTCTCCCATCGCCCCAGCTTCACGGCAGGGAGGGCGTGAGGATGGCAGCGCTTATCGAGGGCAAGAGCGGCTCGTGGGAGATCGTCGTCGGGATCGAGGTGCACGCCCAAGTGATCTCGAACGCCAAGCTCTTCTCGGGTGCGGCGACCGCATTCGGCGCCGAGCCCAATACGCAGGTGTCGTTCGTGGATGCCGCCATGCCGGGCATGCTGCCGGTCATCAACGAGGTTTGCATCGCGCAGGCGGTGCGCACGGGGCTCGGGCTCGACGCCAAGATCAATTTCCGCTCGGTCTTCGAGCGCAAGAACTATTTCTACGCGGACCTTCCGGCCGGCTATCAGATTTCGCAGTACAAGCAGCCGCTCGTGGGCGAGGGCCGCATCTCGATCGACCTCCCGGACGGCTCGGCGCGCGAGATCGGCATCGAGCGCCTCCACCTCGAGCAGGACGCCGGCAAGAGCCTCCACGACCAGGACCCGCGCCGCACCTTCGTCGATCTCAACCGCTGCGGCGTCGCCCTCATGGAGATCGTCTCCAAACCCGACCTGCGCTCGGCCGAGGAGGCGGGGACCTATTTGCGGAAGCTGCGCTCGATCCTGCGCTACTTGGGCACCTGCGACGGCAACATGGAGGAGGGCTCGATGCGCGCCGACGTGAACGTCTCGGTGCGCAGGCCGGGCGCCGAGCTCGGCACGCGCTGCGAAGTCAAGAACGTGAACTCGATCCGCTTCGTCCAGCAGGCGATCGAGTACGAGGCGCGCCGGCAGGTCGAGCTCATCGAAGGCGGCGGGGTGGTCCGGCAGGCGACCTGCCTCTTCGATGCCAAGCGCGGCATCACGCGCGAGATGCGCACGAAGGAGGAGGCGCACGACTATCGCTACTTCCCCGATCCCGATCTCCTGCCCCTCGAGCTCGACCCGGCCTGGGTCGAGGACATCCGCAAGTCGCTGCCCGAGCTGCCGGACGCGAAGAAGGCGCGCCTCGTAGCCGAGCACGGGGTGACGCCCTATGACGCGAGCGTGCTGGTCGCCGATGCCGCGAATGCCGAATATTTCGAGGCCGTGGCCAAGGGCCGCGACGGCAAGCTCGCCGCCAACTGGGTGATCTCGGAGCTCTTCGGCCGGCTCAACAAGGCGGGAAAGGACGTGACGGACTCTCCGGTGAGTGCCGCGGCCTTGGGCGGTCTCATCGATCTCGTCGCCGATCAGACGATCTCCGGGCGCACGGCCAAGGACGTGTTCGACGAGATGTTCGAGACCGGCAAGCCCGCCGCCGAGATCGTCAAGGCCAAGGGCTTGACGCAGATCACCGACCGCGGCGCCATCGAGGCCGCCATCGCCAAGGTGATCGCCGACAACCCCGGCCAGGTGGACAAATACAAGGCCGGCAAAGAGGGTGTCGTCGGCTGGCTCGTGGGCCAGGTCATGAAGGCGACGGGGGGGAAGGCCAATCCCAAGATGGTCAATGAGCTCTTGCGCAAAGAGCTCGAGCGCTGATCCCGCGCGCGCGGGCGCTCGACATGTACTCGCGGTTTTCTTCGGGACGCAGTGCGGTGGCCGCCGTATGCCCCCATTCGCCCTTGCCGATGGCTGTATTCGTCATTTTCGATGCATTGAGACATCGTCTCAAATTTGTCTTATCATCCGGCTAAGCTTTGGCGTCGGTTTCGAGCCGCTTGGAAGTATCATTGCATTAGTTGGAACGTCGCGTGATCTAGGTGAAGAAAGGATAGTACATGACGACAAGCCTGGTTCGCGCCATCGCGGGAGCTCTCGCGATCTTGGCCCTCATGTCGGCTCCGATTTTTCCGCAATACACGCGAGCGTCGGCTCAGACGGCCCCGCTCTACGCGCCTGAGCAGCTCGACCAGATGCTGTCGCCGATCGCACTTTACCCGGACCCGCTCCTCGCCCAGATCCTGATGGCCGCCACTTATCCGCTCGAGGTCGTCGCGGCGGCGCAATGGGTGCAGGATCCCCAGAACGCTTCGCTCAGGGGCGACGCGCTCGCGGCCGCTGCCCAGAACCAGAATTGGGACCCGAGCGTCATCTCGCTCGTCCCCTTCCCGCAAATCCTCCAGATGATGAGCAGCAAGCTCGATTGGCTGCAGGCGCTTGGCAACGCGTTTCTGGCACAGCAGGCCGACGTCATGGATTCGGTGCAGCGCCTGCGCCGCGCCGCGCAAGCGGCCGGCACGCTAGCTCCCGGTCCTCAGGCGAACGTGGTCTACGATGGCCCGACGATCGAGATCCAGCCTGCCGATCCCAACGATGTCTACATTCCCTGCTACAACCCGGCCTACGCCTACGGCGCTTGGCCTTATTCGGGCTATCAGCCGGTCTTTTCAGCTTCGTATTACGGCTGCACCCCGGGACCGACGATCGGCTACTACACCCCGATCCCCGTCATCGGTGCCTTCTGGGGCTGGGACAGATGGGAGTGGAGAAATCATCGCATCTTCATCGATGCCGATCGCTACAACCGCATCGATCGCGACCGTCGGCACTTCACAGGAGACACCTGGACCCACGATCCCTACCATCGCCGTGGGGTTGCCTACGGCGATCCCGGTACCCGCGCGCGTTTTGCGCCGACGCAGGCCAACCTGCCGGCACCCTCCCGTGACATCCGCGGGTTTCCGAGTGCGCCAGGCGGGGCAGCGGCGCCGGCGGCCCCGGGCGGCGCGCGTCCCGGTCAGCCCGGTCCCGCAGGTGCTCGCCCCACCCTACCCGGCGCTGCGCCGTCGGCTCCTGGAGCGTCGCGACCGCCCGCGCCACCGTCCGCCCCGGCCCTGTCTCAGCCGGGTCGCGCGGCACCTACCTTCCAGGCTCCGTCTCAGCCGACCCGCGCGGCACCTACGTTCCAGGCTCCGTCTCAGCCGGCCCGCGCGGCACCTACCTTCCAGGCTCCGTCTCAGCCGGCCCGCGCGGCACCAACTTTCCAGGCTCCCACGCAAACGCGTCCGAGCCCGCCTGCCTTCAATGCCACCGGCAATGGCGCAGCTGTGCGGGCCCAGTCGGCGCGGGGGCAGAGCAGCCTTCAGGCAGCACCCTCGAGGCCCGCAGCCCCGAGCGTTCAAGCCCCGCCGCGCGGCGCACCGTCCGCTCCGCGGGTGAGCGCACCGCCGAGCCCTGGAAACGCGCCGCGCGGAGCCCCGCAACCGCCCGGCAAGCTGCCGCACCCATGAAGGCCCGTTGCCAGAGAGACCCTATGAGGACGCCATGGCCCGCCTGAACTGGATTGAGCTCAAGACCTCGCTGCTGCTCCGGCTCGCGGCGATAGCGACCGCCGTAACGCTCGCGAGCATCGCGACGCCCGTCCAAGCCGCTGTCGCCAAGGGCGAGTCCTTCGCGACGCCCGACGCCGCGGTCGAGGCGTTCGTCGCGGCGACACGTGCGGATGCCCCACGCGATTTGGTGAAAATCCTCGGGCCGGAGGCGAGGAAGCTCGTCTACTCAGGCGACCCTGTCGCCGATAAGCAAGGCCGCGCACGGTTCACCGAAGCGTTCGACAAGGCGCATAAGATCGTCATGGAGGGCGACGCCAAGGCGATGCTCGAGATCGGCGAAAATGAGTGGCCCATGCCGATCCCCCTCGTCAAGGAGGTGAACGCTTGGCACTTCGATGCCAAGGCGGGGGAGAATGAGATTCTGGCCCGACGCGTCGGCCGCAACGAGCTCAACACGATCGAGGTTTGCCGCGCCTACGTGGCAGCGCAACGCGAATTCGCCAGCGAGGACCGTCTCGGCGACGGCTTGCGCGAATATGCGATGAAGTTCCGCAGCAGCCCGGGCAAGCACGACGGACTCTTCTGGCCGGCGAACGCGGGCGAGGAGGAGAGCCCCTTGGGCCCGCTCGTGGCGAGCGCCCGCGCCGAAGGGTATGCTCCCCGCAAGAAGGGCGAAAAGCCGCAGCCCTTTCATGGCTACTACTATAGGATCCTGACGCGGCAGGGCAAAGACGCGCCCGGCGGCGCCTATGATTACGTCGCCAAGGGCCACATGATCGGCGGCTTCGCGCTCGTGGCCTTTCCGGCCAAATACCGCGATTCGGGCGTGATGACCTTCACCGTCAACCAGGACGGCGTCGTCTACCAGAAGGACCTCGGGCCCAAGACAGCCGACATCGCCCGCCGTATCAAGGCCTACGATCCCGACGCCAGCTGGAGCAAGGTAGCACCTTGAGGCGCTTCGCCGGCGTCCGGGGGCAATAAGATGCTGATCGGTTTCAATGCGCCCACCCGCGGGACGCTCGCCACGCCGGAGACCTTGGTCAGCGTCGCTCAGGCCGGCGAGGCGATGGGTTTCGATTATCTCGCCTTCAGCGATCACGTCGTCATTCCGCAAGACATCGAGTCGCGCTACCCCTATGCAGTCACCGGTGAATTCCCGGCCGGTGCGCGCGGCGATTGGCAGGAGCAACTGATCGCCGCCGCTTTCATCGCCGGCAAGACCTCGCGTTTGCGCCTGCTGACGTCCATCATGGTGGTGCCGCATCGTCCCGCGGTGCTCACCGCCAAGATGCTTGCCACCATCGACGTGCTGTCAGCCGGCCGCCTCACCGTCGGCTGCGGCGTCGGCTGGCTCAAGGAGGAATTCGAGGCACTCGGCACCCCGCCCTTCGCCGAGCGCGGCGCCGTCACGGACGAATATCTCGCGGCGTTTCGCGCGCTCTGGACCGAGGACAAGCCGCGCTTCGAGGGCCGCCATGTCCGCTTCGCCGACGTGATCTTCTCGCCCAAGCCGACCCAGAAGCCCCACCCGCCGCTCTGGATCGGCGGCGAGAGCGAGCCGGCGCTCAGCCGCGCCGCCCGCCTGGGCGACGGCTGGTACCCCATCGCAGTCAACCCCCGGCACCCGCTCGACACGCTTCAGCGCTACCGCGGCGCGGTGGATCGCTTGCGCCGCCTCGCGGCGGAGGCCGGACGCGATCCCTCGCGCATTGCACTCGGCTACCGCTGTCCCAAGCATGGCGCTGCCGCACAATTACGGACGGCCGAAGGCGAGCGGCGCCTCCTCGCCGGCACGCCGGCGGAGCTGGCCGGGGACCTGCGCTCGCTACGCGAGCTGGGCGTCGCCGCCGTCGACTTCGAGCTCTCCGGTGCCACGGCCGGCGCCACGGTCGAGAACATGAAGCGGTTTTGCGACGAGGTGCTTGCGCTGGTGTGAGCGGAAAAGGCGGGTTGCTGTTCCGCCGGTGCCTAGTGTCGTGATTCGGAAGTTCACTTCACCTGCCGAAATTCGTCATTGCGAGCGCAGCGAACCCCGGCGTACGCCGGGGCAGAGGGCCTAGTGCGAAACACACCCTGGATTGCTTCGGCGCCCTTCGGGCGCCTCGCAATGACGAGCGCTTTCCTGATGCGGTGAATTTGAGAACCAGGACGCTAGGCCGCGTCGCCCTTGAGCACGCCGCGGCGAATCTGGTCGAGCTCGATCGATTCGAAAAGCGCGCGGAAATTGCCCTCGCCGAAGCCCTCGTCGCCCTTGCGCTGGATGATCTCGAAGAAGATCGGGCCGATCAGGTTCTGCGTGAAAATCTGCAAGAGGCGCCCGCCCTCCTTGGTGGGAGCGCCGTCGATCAGGATGCGGTTCTGAGCAAGGCGCGCCAAATCCTCGCCGTGGCCGGGAAGGCGCGCGTCCACCTGCTCGTAATAGGTATCGGGAACGCTCTGGAACGGGAGCTCGCGCGCGCGGAGCGCCTCCACGCTGGCATGAATGTCCGCCGTCGCAAGTGCTATGTGCTGGATGCCCTCGCCGTGATAGGCATCGAGATATTCGGCGATCTGCGAGCGCTCGTCCGAGCTCTCGTTGATCGGAATGCGGATCTTGCCGCACGGGCTCACCATCGCCTTCGATTTGAGGCCGGTGAGCTTGCCCTCGATGTCGAAATACTTGATCTCGCGGAAATTGAAGAGCCGCTCGTAGAACTCGGCCCACTCCTTCATGCGCCCGCGATGGACGTTGTGGGTCAAATGGTCGACGTGCGTGAAGCCGACGCCCTTCTGATCATGGTCGACGCCGGCCCGCCACTCGAAATCGATGTCGTAGATGGTGCCCTTGGCGCCGTAGCGGTCGACGAGATAGACGAGGCTGTCGCCGATACCCTTGATCGCCGGGATGTTGAGCTCCATCGGGCCGACCTTGCCCTCGACCCCTCAGGCGCCGAGCTCGAGCGCGCGCTTGTAGGCCTTGGCGGCGTCGCGCACGCGAAACGCAATCGCGCAGATGCTGGGCCCGTGGAGGCGCGCGAAGCTTTGGGCGAAGCTCTCGGGCTCGGCGTTGAGGACGAAGTTGACATCGCCTTGGCGGTAGAGCGTCACGTTCTTCGAGCGATGACGCGCGGCGGCCGCGAAGCCGAGCCGCTCGAAGAGCGCCGCGAGCTCTTTGGGCTCGGGTGCGGTATATTCGATGAACTCGAAGCCGTCCGTGCCCATCGGGTTGGGCTCGGCCGAGCGGCGGCCGGGCGCGCCAGGGGTCGACATCGGGAGGCCCTCCCAAAGCCCGTCTCAAGCGGGGCATGCTAGCGCATTTGCCATGAAATGGTGGCATTATGCGCGTTTGTCGAGCCGCCGCGCGGACCGGCTTGCCTTTGGCGAAAGCGCGACGATGTCACGACAGAGCGTCCAAGAAGGAGGAGGGAAGAATGATCGACGTCTATAGCTGGGCCACGCCCAACGGCCACAAGGTCCACATCATGCTCGAGGAATGCGGCCTCGCCTACAAGGCCCATCCGATCAACATCGGCAGGGGCGATCAGTTCGATCCGGCCTTCCTCAAGATCAGCCCGAACAACCGCATCCCGGCGATCGTCGATCAGGACGGCCCCGGCGGCAAACCGTTCTCCCTCTTCGAATCGGGTGCCATTCTCGTCTATCTCGCCGGCAAGACGGGCAAATTCCTGCCTACCGACATTCGCGGGCGCTATGTCGTGCTGCAGTGGCTCATGTTCCAGATGGGCAACATCGGCCCCATGTTCGGCCAGGCCCACCATTTCCGCAACTATGCGCCCGAGAAGATCCCTTACGCGATCAACCGCTACACCAACGAGGCGGGCCGGCTTTACGGCGTCATGGACCGCCGGCTCGGCGAGGCCAAGTACTTGGGCGGCGACCAGTACAGCATCGCCGACATCGCGACCTGGCCGTGGACGCGCTCGATCAAGAACCAGGGCCACGAGCTGGCGAGCTTCCCCAACGTCAAGCGCTGGTTCGAGGCGATCGAG
>DATNIJ010000315.1:0-2794 GCA_035604475.1 Alphaproteobacteria bacterium | reverse complement strand
CGGCTTCGGCCTCGGGCTCCTCTTCGGCACCCTCAACGTCTTCTTCCGCGACATCAACCATCTTATGGCGGTCATCCTCCAGCTCTGGATGTGGTGCTCGCCGATCGTCTACACGATCGAGGTCGTGCCCGAGCGCTATCGCCATCTCTTCTGGTTCAATCCGGTGTACCCTTATATCCTCGCCATCCGGGAGGCGCTTCTCGAAGGGCGCGTCGCCGCGGCGACGACGTGGCTCGCCATGCTGGGCTGGGCCGCGGTCGCGACCCTCCTCGGGCTCCTCGTGCTGAGCCGGCTGCGCCACGAGATCAGGGACGTGCTGTGAGTTCTGCGCGCGACACGGCGCCGGAGCCCGTCGTCAAGGTCGAGCATCTCGGCAAATGCTTCAGGCTCTTCGAGCCGCCGAGCCACCGTGCGGCCGCCTGGCTGAGCGGCGGACGCCTGGGCCGGCCGCGCGAGGTGTGGGCCTTGCGCGACGTCTCGTTCGCGGTGACGAAAGGCGAGTGCCTCGGCATCATCGGCGTCAACGGCTCGGGCAAGAGCACGCTCCTGAGGCTCCTCACGGGCGTGCTCGAGGAGAGTGCTGGACGCGTCCACGTGAAGGGCCGCCTTCTCGCGCTCCTCGAGCTCGGCACCGGCTTCAACCCCGAGCTCACCGGCCGCCAGAACATCATGCTCAGCACCCAGCTGCTCGGCTTTCCCGACGGCTACGCCGAGAGGCGCATGGGCGAGATCGAGGCCTTTTGCGACATCGGCCCCTTCTTCGACCGCCCGATGAAGATCTATTCCTCGGGCATGAGCACGCGCCTCGCCTTCGCGACCTTCCTCTTCCTCGATCCCGACATTCTCGTCGTCGACGAGGCGCTTGCGGTCGGCGATATGTTCTTCCAGCGCAAGTGCCTTGCGGCGATGGCGGACATACTGAGGCGCGGCACCACGATTCTGCTGGTCTCGCACGATATGGCGGCCATCGAGACTCTGTGCTCTCGCGTGATCCTTCTCGAACGAGGCGAGATCGCCTTCATGGGCAAGCCGGAGGACGCGATATCGCGCTATTTTGCCCGAAGCGGTCCGCCGGGCAGCGCCGCGCGCCCGTTAAGCGGGGCGGTATCCAATGTCGGCGCATCGCCCGACGTGGCGAGCGCGCTCCGCGGCCATTCGATCCTCGCCACGCGAGCGCATCTCGGGCCGCAAGGATTGCGTATCGTCGCGGCGCGCGTGCTCGATGAGCTCGGCCGCGACGCCGTCCGGGTACGCGCCGGGGACCGCTTTGCCATCCAACTGCTGGTCGCGGCCGATGCGCGGGTGCCCGAGCCCGAGATCGAGCTCGAGTTTCGCGATCGCTTCAACCGCCTCGTCTGCGGGCTCTCCCTTGCGGCCCTCGGCCACGCGCTGCCGCCACTTTCGGCCGGCGAGGGCCGCGTCGTCGGTTTCCGCCTGTACGCGACGCTCGAGCCCGGCGAGTATACCCTCACGCTTGCCGCCTATGACCGGGCGGGCGCGCACAAGCGCGACGGCTGGCGCTGCCACGAGAGCCACGCGGGGCTCGGGCCGCTCCACATCGCATGGGACCGCGAGCTGCTGCCGTTCTACGGCATCGCAGCACTCGATTGCGCCGCCGAGCTCGAGGCCGCTCCTAAAGCGGAGTAGCACGGATATGCGGATTCCGGCACGAGGCCGGGGGCCGTTCTCAAGCGCGCCACTCGTTGCAACTCGATAGATCGCATGCTATCAACGGCAGCTGCGCGCGGACGGCAAGGAAGGCGCGGAGCGCGCTTGATTGCGGGCGTAATTCAGCGAAAACGGAAGGGAATGCGCGAGATCAACCTCCTGGAATCGGCGCCCAAAGCGGTGCGCGACATCGACGCGCGCAAGGCGAACAAGGAGGAAAACCGGCGCTTGGCGCTCGAGTTCGGATTCGAGTATTTCGACGGCACGCGCGAGCAGGGTTACGGCGGCTACAGATATGACGGACGCTGGGTCGCGGTCGCCAAGAGGCTCGTCGATGTCTACCACCTCAAGCGCGGCAGCCGCGTGCTCGACATCGGCTGCGCCAAGGGCTTTCTCATCAAGGATTTGCTCGACGTGCTCCCCGGTATCGAGGCGTGGGGTATCGACATCTCCGAGTATGCCATCCGCAACGCTCACCCCGGTGTTGCCGGCCGCCTCGTTCGGGCGAGCTGCGAGCGCCTGCCATTCGCCGACAACAGCTTCGATCTGGCGCTTGCCATCAACACGGTTCATAACCTCGAGCCCGAGCGTTGCCTCGAGGCCGTGCGCGAGCTGCAGCGCGTCTCTCCGCGCGCCGGGTTCATCCAGGTCGATGCCTACCGCACGCCCGAGGAGCGCGAGCTGTTCGAGGACTGGATGCTGACGGCGAAGACCTACCTCGGGCCGGATGAGTGGCGCGAGCTGCTCGGGCGCGCGGGCTACACGGGGGATTACTACTGGACGATCCTCGAGTTCGAGCCTGGCTGGACTCTCACTAAGCGCGCGCGCGGGTGAGAAGACCCATGCCGCGATTGCGTATTGCATCTTCATGCAGTATAGAAACCCGAGCGGCTGGCGGCCTCTCAACCTTTGGTAGATCACCATGAAACGCGGTCTTTTCCTCGGCATTCTCCTCCCCCTCATTGTCGCGATCGGGGTCGGCGTGCTTGCGCCGCAGTCCCGCGCTGAAGACCCGCCGATCGTGCAGATCCTCGAGCACGCCCAGCATGCCGACAAGGCAGCCGTGCAGGCCCGGGCGCTCGGCTGGACCGCGGTCGTGCTGGGCGGCGTCAATCTGATCATCATC
>DATNIJ010000314.1:0-24187 GCA_035604475.1 Alphaproteobacteria bacterium | reverse complement strand
TGGTGATCGACGCGGCTTACGCGGAGTACGTGACGCGCAACGACTACAGCGCGGGTGCGGAGCTCGTGGACGCGCACGACAACGTGGTGATGACGCGCACCTTCTCGAAGATCTACGGGCTCGCGGGCGTGCGCCTCGGCTGGGCCTACTGCCCGCCCGCGGTCGCCGACGTGCTCAACCGCCTGCGCAACCCCTTCAACGTGACCGCGCCCGCGCAGGCCGCGGCACTCGCCGCACTCGAGGACATCGCGCACGTCGACGCGGCGCGCGCCAACAACGACATCTGGCTGCCCTGGGTGAGCGCCGAGCTCGAGAGGATCGGGCTCAAGGTGGCGCCGTCGGTCGGCAATTTCGTGCTGGTGCGCTTCCCCCAGGACCGGCAGCGCAATGCCGACGCGGCCGACGGCTTCCTCGCCCGGCACGGCATCATCCCGCGCAAGATGGGCGCCTACAAGCTGCCGGACAGCTTGCGCATCACCATCGGGCGCGAGGACGAGATGCGCCTCCTCGTCTCGACCCTCGCCGAGTTCATGGGCGCCTAGCCATGTCGAGCGGGCCCCTCTTCGAGCGCATCGCCCTCATGGGCATCGGGCTCGTCGGCTCCTCGGTCGCGCGCCGGGTGAAGCGCGACGGCCTGGCTGAGAGCGTCGTCTGCTGCGCCAAGAGCGAGCGTAGCCGCAAGACAGCCCTTGCGCTCGGCATCGTCGATGCCGCTCACGCGCGCGCGGAGGCGTGCGTCGAGGGTGCCGATCTCGTCATGCTGTGCACGCCGCTTGGCACCTATGAGGCGCTAGCTCGGGCGATCGCACCGCACCTCGCCAAGGGCGCCATCTTGACGGACGTGGGCTCGGTCAAGGAGCAGACGATCGCCCATATCGCTCCGCACGTGCCCGCGGGCGTGCATTTCGTGCCGGGCCATCCGGTCGCGGGCACCGAGCATTCGGGCCCGGAGTCGGGCTTCCCCGAGCTCTTCGACGGGCGCTGGTGTATCCTGACGCCGCCCGAGGGCACGGACGAGGCCGCCACGGACAAGCTCGCCGAGTTCTGGCGCCGCTGCGGGATGAACATCGAGCGCATGGACCCCAAGCACCACGACATCGTGCTCGCCATCACCTCGCACCTGCCGCACTTGATCGCGTATTGCATCGTCGGCACCGCCACGCACCTCGAGGAGCTGACCAACTCGGAGGTGATCAAGTTCGCGGCCGGCGGCTTCCGCGACTTCACGCGCATCGCCGCCTCGGACCCGGTGATGTGGCGCGACGTCTTCCTCAACAACCGCGACGCGGTGCTCGAGATGCTCGGCCGCTTCAGCGAGGACCTGACCGCATTGCAGCGCATGGTGCGCTACGGGCAAGGCGACAAGCTCGAGGATTGGTTCACGCGCACGCGAGCGGTGCGCCGCGGCCTCATTGAGGCGAAGCAGGCCTGAGCTTGGAGCGGAACCAATGAAGGCATCGGATATCATGACCACGAAGGTCGTGTCGACGCACGCCGACACCCCGATTCGGCAGGTCGCCCGGCTTCTCCTTGAAAACGGGATCAGTGCCATCCCGGTGGTCGACCGTGACGGTACTGTGCTCGGCATCGTGAGCGAGGGCGACCTCCTCGGCCGCAGGGATAGGGATAAGGAGCGCGAGGCACGGCGCGACTGGTGGCTGACGCTCCTTGCGGAGGGCGAGGAGCTCAGCCCGGAGTTTCTCGCCAGCATGCGCGCGCGGGAGCAAACGGCGGGCGAGATCATGTCGGCGCCGGTGGTGACGGTGAGCGAGGAGACCGAGGCCGCGGAGATCGCGCGCCTCCTCGCCGCCTATCGCATCAAGCGCGTACCGGTCGTGCGGCAGGGTCGCATCGTGGGCATCGTGAGCCGCGCCAACCTTCTTAGCGCCCTTGCCGCCGAGGAGGGATCGGCAGCGCCGGAACCTCACGGGGTCAAGCATCTCTTCGGCTTGCTCGCCGACATCGACGAGCATTACCTCCACGCCCGCGACTCCGCCGCCGCCGCCCGCCCCGCGGCACTCTCGGGCAGCACTCCGGCCGCCGGGGTGAGTGCTGACGATTTTCGCGGCCTGGTGGTCGATTCCAAGCACCAGGTAGTGCTGCAGCGCGCCGCCGAGCATCGCGTCGCCGCGGAGCAACGCCGCAAGCAGGTCAAGGAGCTCATCGACCGCCACGTCGCCGACGCGAAGTGGCAGTCCATTCTCCACCAGGCCCGGGAGGCCGCCGAGCGCGGCGCCAAGGAATTCATGCTGCTGCGCTTTCCGCGCGAGCTGTGCAACGACGGCGGCCGGGCGATCAACGCGCCCGAGGCCGACTGGCCCCGCACGCTGCGCGGCGAGGCCGCGGAAATGTACCTGCGCTGGGAGCGCGAGCTGAAGCCCCAAGGCTTCCACCTGGCGGCACGGGTGCTCGAGTTCCCGGGCGGCTTTCCCGGCGACATCGGCCTTATCCTCGTTTGGGGAGAGTGAATTTGGTGGCGACGCCCGCGACCGCGCGCGGGATCGCGGCCGGCGCGCGAGTGAGCGGCACGCCGCGGCGCTTACCCCGCCCATTTGATCGTGGGCAGCCTCATGAGGCCGAAGGGGCCGGCGTAGAGCACTTGCTTTTGGATGGTGAGCGGGACGGTCAGCACCTTGGCCCCACCGCCCGCCGGCGCCCTGGCCAAGAGACCGAGTGCCGCCTTGGCAAGGGCGCCGGTGTCGGGCTTCACCAACCCTTGGCCGACCAACGCATCGACGGTCTCGGCAAAGCCGCGGATCTCGCCGGTCCCCGCCCCCTCGGGCTGCAAGTTGGGATCGAGCGCCAAGGTGGCGTTGCCGGCGAGCTGCAAGGGTCCCCAGGCGAGCGCGAAGCTCTTGAGCTCGAGCGTGCCGCCGGCGTCGCGCCAGGCCGTGAGGGCCTGCATGGGGCTCTTTCCGTCAAACGGGCCCCTCACCTGGGCCTCGAGTGCTAACGAGCCGAGCGTGGGGCCGAGCGGGCTCCCGGCCGCCGAGGCGAGCGTCACCTCCTCGAGGCGCAAGCTGAGCACCGCACTCGGGGGCAGCGCCGGGCCCTTGGCGGCGGGCGGCGCGTCCGCCGGCCCGGCGAGCTCGAGATGGACGGAGCGCGCCACGAGCGCCGGCGGCCCGCCCGCTCCGGCGAGCGTGAGAGCCTCGGCAGCGAAGCTGCCCTCTTGGAGGCGCCCGCGCGCGTCGACATCGACGACCGCGGCCGCTTCCGCGGCACTCGCGGTTGCCACCACATTCTCGCCGGCGGCGACGAAGGCGACCTCCTGCCGGCCCAACGGATGCACCGTGACGTGGTGGAAGGTCCAGGGGCGCACCTCCGCCTCGACCGCCTCGCCCGTCCAGCGCCAGTGCTGCTCGGGGGCTGCCACCGCCGGATGGTCGAGGCGGACCGCGATGCGGAAGGGAAAGCCGGAGAGCCGCGGCGCGCCATAATCGACCGCGAGCCCCTCCGCGCGCCGTGCCGCGGTCCACTCGGCGAGACCGCTTCTGACCAGATGCGCCTCGAAGAACCAGAATCCGGTGTAGCCGGCGGCGGCGAGCAGCACCAAAGCGGCGGCGGCAATAGGGAGGCGGCGGTGCTGGGGCATGGCGGTCCCGGCAATTACGAGGGAGCGGCGAGCGTCCTTGCGGTTATAGAGGCTAGGGGGGCCCGCGTCACGCTCTGCGCTCACGGCATGGCGCCCCGGCTCAGGGAGTGGCTTGCATGCGAGACCGCGGCCGTGAGATTTTTGCCGCGATTTCGGAGGGTCATGTCCAGCTTCCCCGTCTCCCGCCATCGTCTCGACCAGCGCGCGTTAGTACCCGTGCTCTTCGTGCTGTTGTGGAGCAGCGGCTTCATCGGCGCCAAATATGCCTTGTTGCACGCCGAGCCTTTCACCTTCCTCTCCTTCCGCTTTCTCTGCGCGGTCGCGGTGCTGTTGCCCTTGGCACTCGTCTTCAAAGCACCCTGGCCCGCGAGCTGGGGGGAGGCCGGCCATATCGCGGTGGCGGGGCTCCTCGTGCAAGGGGTCTATCTCGGCGGCTGCTTCGTCGCCTTCACGGTCATGCCGGCGGGCATCGTGGCGCTCGTCGTCGGCATCCAGCCGCTCTTGACCGCGGCCGTGGTGGGGCCGCTCTTGGGCGAGCGCGTGGGGCCGCGCCAATGGCTGGGCCTGGCCCTCGGCCTCTTGGGCGTGGCACTCGTGGTCTCGCGCACGCTCGATCTCGGGAGTGTGGGCATGGTCGGGCTCTTTGCCTCGCTCGTGGCCCTTCTCGGCATCACGGCGGGCATGCTCTATCAGAAGAAATATTGCGCAGCTCTCGACCTGCGCACCGGCGCTTTCATCCAATATGCCTCGGCAGGCCTCCTGATGGCGCTCTTGTCCGCGCTCTTCGAGCGCCAGCGCATCGAGTGGACGCCCGAGTTCCTATTGGCGCTGCTCTGGCTCAGCCTGGGGCTCTCGTTGGGTGCCGTCTTCCTCCTCTATGTCATGATCAGGCGGGGGGCCGCCGCGCGCGTGGCGAGCCTCTTCTATCTGGTGCCGCCGACGACCGCACTCTTCGCCTACTTCCTCTTGGGCGAGACGCTGGCACCCACGGCCATCGCCGGCATGGCGATCACGGCCGCGGGTGTGGCCCTCGTCAACGGCTGACCCGATGGCGGCGCACGAAGAGCTCTGGATCTTCGGCTACGGCTCGCTCATGTGGGACCCGGGCTTCGCCTATCTCGAGCGCGAGGCGGCCCTCCTGCACGGCTACCATCGCGCCTTCTGCATCTACTCGCGGCGCTATCGCGGCACGCCCGAGCTGCCGGGCCTGGTGCTCGGCCTGCAGCCGGGCGGCTCCTGCCGCGGCATCGCCTATCGGGTGGCCCCCGTGCGGCGCGAGGAGGTCTTCGCCTATCTGCACGAGCGCGAGATGACCGGCAACGTCTACGAGCAGCGCGCCCTACCGGTCGAGCTCGTGGGCGGGCGCGGGCGCGTCCACGCCTACGCCCACATCACCAAATGCGGCCATCCGCAGCACACCGGACCGCTTGAGCTCGAGCGCATCGCCGAGCTCATCTGCCAGGGCCACGGCACCCGCGGCCCGTGCGCCGAGTACCTCGTCAACACCGTGCGCCATCTCGACGAGCTCGGCATCAAGGACGGCCCCATGCACGAGCTCTTGCGCTATGTGGAGCGACGAAGAACGCATAAGCCCCCTGCTCACCCTCGCGGACAACCGTAAGAACGTCTTGCCGACGCCGATAACACCCACGGTAGCTCCGCCGCGGCTCAAGGCGAGCGTCAAGGAAAATCCCATCCTCGCTTCCGCGCCTTCCGGCCGGATGCTATCCTTCTCTTAGCACCCCGCGCGTCCGGGGAATTTCGCAGCAACGGCTTGTCCCGGCAGAGAGCGCCGCGGCGAGGGCCCGGGAGAGGCGGCTTGCCGGCAAGTTTGGCAGAATTCGTCGAGGGCTTGCGCCGGGAGGGAGCGCTCCTGACCGTGCGCCGCGAGGTCGATCCCAATTTCGAGCTCAACGCGGTGGTGCGCAAGATCCAGGCGGGCCCCAACCGCGCGGTCTTGTTCGAGCGCGTGCGCGGCAGCCGCTTCCCCGTCCTCTCGAACGCGCTCGGGAGCACCGCCGCCGTCGCCCGCCTGCTCGGCGTCGGCATCGAGGGCGTGGCTCAGCGCTGGGCCGCACTCACGGATCCCTCGGCCTCGGCGGCAGAGGGCGAGCATGCGGCCCCCGCGGCGGCCGAGCTTGAGGAGATCAGCCTGGCCGAGCTGCCCCACATCGTCTATTGCGAGAAGGACGCGGGGCCCTACATCACCGCCGGCATCATCGTGGCCCGCGATCCCGAGAGCGGCGTCGTCAATCTCTCCTACCATCGCATGCAGATGATCGGCCCCGACGAGCTCCGCTGCCGGCTCAGCACCTCGGGCGATCTCTTCCGCATCCAGCAGAAGATGGAGAAGGGCGGCGCGCCGCTCAAGGTAGTGGTCGCGATCGGCGTCCCGCCCGCGGTCATGCTGGCGGGGGGCAGCACGATCGCCCCCGAGCGCAGCGAGTACGAGCTCGCGGCGCGCATCGAGGGAAAGCGCTTCCCGCTCGTCGCGTCGCCCGGCTTTGGCCTTCCGGTGCCGGCCGCCACCGAGTTCCTCATCGAAGGGGAGATCCTTGCGGGCGTGCGCCGTCCCGAGGGGCCGTTCGGCGAATGGATGGACTACTACGTCCCGGTCACGGACAACCACGTGTTCCGGGTCGAGCGCGTCTTCGCGCGGCGCGGTGCGCTCTTCTACGCGATCAGCTCGGGCTCGAGCGAGGAGCTTGCCATCAGCTCGGTACCCATCGCCGGCAGCATCTATGCGTGCGTGCGCACGTGGGTCCCCTCCTTGCGCGACGTGAGCTGCTTCCCGCTCCTGCAATTCTGCGCGCTCAAGCTCGAGCGCCCGCCCGAGGGGCATGCCCAGCGTGCGATCGTGGCCGCCTTCGGCGCGGAGATGAATCGCGTGCTCTATTGCGTCGCCGTCGACGAGGACGTGAACATCCACGACTGGCAGGACGTGCTGTGGGCGATGGCGACGCGCTGCCGGCCGGACCGCGACATCTTCCAGATCCCGAACCTGCCCTCCTTCGCGCGCGATCCCCACAGGATGCATTGGGGCAGGCTCGGCGTCGCCGCCGTCAAGCCGCAGGCGCACGCCGCCGACTTCGAGCGCAAGCGGACGCCGGGATTCGACGGCATCGTGCTGGGCGATTATATCGATGCGGGGTGAGGTCCAACCCCTTCAATCCCTCTCCCGCTTGCGGGAGAGGGAAGGGGCCCATCCCGAAGGGATGGGAAGGGTGAGGGATTGCCCGATGTCGCCGCCGTCCCTCACCCTCCCATTGCTGCGCAATGGGTCCCTCCCTCTCCCGCAAGCGGGAGAGGGGCTTTGTACAATCGCAGTCGTCTCTAAGCCAACAACACAGCGAACGGGAGGTATGAACATGAGTGCAAGGCATCTACGCATGCTCGGGCTTGCCGCAGCGGCCGCGGCCGTGCTCGCGGCACCCGCGGCGGCCACGGCCGCGGACGAGGTCAAGTTCTCGCTCGACTGGGTGCTGAACGGCACCCATGCCGGCTACTTCACGGCACTCGCCAAGGGCTACTACCGCGACGCCGGCCTCGACGTGACGATCTCGCGCGGCTTCGGCTCGGGCGACACGGTGAAGCGCGTCGGCTCGGGTGCCGCCACCTTCGGCGTCGCCGACACCGGCACCGTCATCGCCTCGATCGCGAACGAGGACATTCCCGTGCGCATCGTCGCGATGATCTATCAAAAGGCGACGCTCGGCCTCATCTACCTCGAGGCGTCGGGCATCAAGAAGCCCCAGGACCTCGAGGGCCGCACGATCGGCCGCTCGGCCTCGGGCGCCTCGGTCACCATGTTCCCCGGCTTCCTCAAGGCGAACAACATCGAGCGCGGCAAGATCCACGAGGTGGTGGTGGACGGCGCCACCTACCTCCCGCTCCTGCTCTCGCGCAAGGTCGACGCGGTGCTCGAGCAGAGCGTCCAGCTCGGCCACTTCAAGAAAGCCGCGGCGGCGCAGGGACAGACCGCGATCGCCATGCGCTATTCGGACTATGGGCTCGCGGCCTACGGCAACGCGATCATCGCCAATCCGGCCACACTCAAGGACAATCCCGACCTGGTGCGACGTTTCGTGGCCGCGACGCTCAAGGGGGCCGCCTACGCCCTCGCCCATCCCGACGAGGCCGTCGCAGAGATGCGCAAGACGAACCCCGAGGTCGAGGCCGAGGGAGCGCAGGGCGAGCTCGTCGACATGAAGGATGTGAGCATCACGCCCGAGGTGGAGAAGGAGGGCCTCGGCATCGTCGACGCGAAGCACATGACCGAGACGCGCGACATCGTCACCAGCGCGCTCGCGCTCAAGCGCAGCGTGCCGGTCGAGCAGATCTTCACGACGGCGTTCCTGCCCAAGCCGCCCGTGATGCCGGCCAAGTGACGGGGCCTCTCGGGCGCGGGTGGCTAGGGTGAGCCCGTCCCCCTCCCCGGGCACTCCAGCACCGGCGGGAGCGGGGCTGCTCGCGGCGCGCGGGCTCGCCAAGCGCTACGCCACCCGCGCAGGCGCGGACGTGCTCGCACTCTCCGGCGTGGACATCGACGTGGCACCCGACGAGTTCGTCACCCTCGTCGGTCCCAGCGGCTGCGGCAAGAGCACGCTCCTCAAGCTCTTCGGCGGCCTCATCCAGCCGAGCGAGGGCACGCTCTCCTTCGACGGCCGCCCCCTCGAGCGGCCCTCGCGCAGCATCGGCATGGTCTTCCAGCGGCCGGTGCTGCTGCCTTGGCGCTCGGTGCTCGGCAACATCCTCTTCCCCGTCGAGATGCTGGGCTGGCGCGTCGGCGACTACCTCGAGGAGGCCAACCGCCTCATCGCCCTCGTCGGGCTCGCGGGCTTCGAGCGCGCGCGGCCCGACGAGCTCTCGGGCGGAATGCAGCAGCGCGTCTCGATCTGCCGCGCCCTCGTCTACGACCCCAAGATCCTGCTCATGGACGAGCCCTTCGCGGCGCTCGACGCCATGACGCGGGAGGAGTTCGGCGTCGAGCTCCTCGACATCTGGACCAAGCGGCGCAAGACGATCGTCTTCGTCACCCACAGCATCCCCGAGGCCGTGCTGCTCGCCGACCGCGTCGTGGTCATGACGCCGCGCCCGGGAAGGATCGTGCGCGAGATCGCCGTGCGTCTGCCGCGGCCGCGCTCGCTCGCGATGGAGTTCACGCCCGAGTTCAAGGAGCACGTGGAGACGATCCGCGCCCTCATCCATGGCGGGCTCAGGGGGCGACCGTGAGCCTCGTCGCGCGCATGCGGGCAGCGCTGCGGGAGTACGCGGGGGCGGCACTCATCCTCCTGGGCCTTCTCGTGGCCTGGCAGCTCGTCTGCGATTGGGCGGGCGTGCCGGTCTGGCTGCTCCCCTCCCCACTCCGCATCGTCGCCGAGACCTGGAAGCTGCGCGCGGTCTTGCCGGAGCATATCCTCGCCACCCTCTGGGCCGTGCTCGGCGGCTTCTTCCTGGCCCTCGCGAGTGGGGTGCCCTTGGCGGTCGCGGTCGTCTATTCCCCGCTCCTGCGCCGCGTCCTCTACCCCCCGCTTCTCATGCTGCAGTCCGTACCCAAGGTGGCGATCGCCCCGCTTCTCCTCATCTGGGTCGGCTACGGCCTGAGCTCGCGCATGATCGTGGCCGCGACGGTCGCCTTCTTTCCCATCTTGATCAACACGGCGACGGGCCTCGAGGCGGCGGATGCCGAGCTCCTCGACCTCACGCGCTCCTTCGATGCGGGCCGGCTCAAGGTGTTCTGGAAGGTGCGCCTGCCCTGGGCGCTGCCCTACCTCTTCAGCAGCCTCAAGGTGGCGATCACGCTCGCCGTGATCGGTGCGGTGGTCGCCGAGTTCGTCGGCGCCGACAAGGGCCTCGGCTACCTCATCCTCACCAGCGCCGGCAACATGCAGACCGCCCTCATGTTCGGAGCGCTCGTGCTGCTCTCGCTCCTCGGCATGCTCTGCTTCTACGCCGTGGTGTGGGTCGAGAAGCTGCTTTGCCCCTGGTATCTCCCGTCGGGCGAGCAGAAGCAGGCGCGCTGAGGGGAGGTGCGGGGCAAGAGGCGCCGAGAAAATCTCTCGCCGAACGAGAAGTTCACCCTTGACGGCAATGGCGGGAGGTAACGAGATGCGCTAATAATGGCAGACAACAAGGACCGACTGCCGCCACCGCCCTTCTGGCGGACGCGCTATTTTGCCGTGGAGGTGATGGCCCGGCCTGACCGCCGCGGCATTGATCCTCTCGACGTGCAGCGCGCCCTGGCCCAGCCGGCGCGCAAAGAGCGACAGCGGGACGGCCGCATGCGCTATTGGTACTGGGTGAACGAGCGTCGGCGTTGGTTGCGCGTCATCACCGAGCCGGACGGCGAGACCGTCCACAACGCGTTTTGGGACCGGAATTTCGAGCCATGATCCTGGAGCCGACCATCCGCTACTACCCCGAGACCGACACCATGGCGATCGAAATTCGTCCATGGCCGGAAGAGTCGGGCGGCGATCCAAGCGAGATCGGCGGTCAGGATGCCGGCGAGGATCTGGTCATCCACTTCGCGGCGGACGGGCAGCCCTGGCTGTGGGAGATCGAGCATGCCTCGGCGCACCCGGAGCATATCGCCGCCGCCCTCGAGCAAATCCGCCGGCTGAGCTCCATCGCGGCGTAGCACCGCGAGCGCAGGGAGTTACCTCCTGCCTCCATCGACTCTGCCGCGATGCGCCTCGGCCGAAGTTCCCATTGTCATCTCGCCCCTTGAGGGCTCGAGCCGCAAAGCGGATCGATGAGGGGCCCATCGTGACCCCGGCCACTGCGTCCCTGGGCGATGGGAAGGCCACAGCGGTTTTGATCCAAATCAAGACCAAGCCGACGCAAAGGGAATAAAAAGAGGCCGGGTTTATGAGGGAGAGGAGCCATGGCGTATCTCAATCCCGCTTGTATCGAGGGCGTTTCACCGAGCGCCTTCCAGGCGCAGAAGCCTTACCCTTGGGCGCACATGCAAGGCACCTTGACCGCCAAGGGGTGGGAGCGTCTGCGCGCGACCCTGCCCGACATGACGCAATTCCAGCGCATGGTCGGCGTGAAGCGCAGCTTCGGGCAAGCTCCCCACAACCGCGGCATCCTGCACTATCGCGAGGGGATGGATGTCGCCGGGCCCTGGAAGGAATTCATCGCCGAGCTCCACGGCAAGGCTTATGACGCGTTCTTGCGCCGGATGCTGGGTCTCTCGCCGCGCCAAGAGATCATCCTCACGATGGAATGGTACTACGCCTGGCAGGGCTGCTCCGTATCGCCGCACTGCGACGCCCGGCGCAAGCTCGCCACGCACATCTTCTTCTTCGCCACCGACGAGGACTGGCCGCGGGAGTGGGGCGGCGACATCCTGATCCTCGACGACGAGGGCCGTTTCAAGGCCCACTCGGCGCCGACCTTCGACGATCTCAAGGTGGCGGCGTCCTTGGACCTGCGCAAGAACGGCAGCGTGCTTTTCCAGCGCACCGAGCATTCCTGGCACGGCGTGCGCCCGCTCCATTCCCCCAAGCCCGACGTCTACCGCAAGCTTTTCATCGTCACGGTGAACGTTCCCACGTTCCAAGTGTGGTGGCGGCGCGTTCGCGGCAAGGACCCCGACGGCTACCCGTTCAAGTTGGCGTCCTAGGGGATCGGCGGGGCGCGAGGGGCAATGGCCGCGGAAGGCTTGACCACCGTCGCGAGCAGCTTCGGGCCGAAGGAGACGATGGACCGGCTCGAGGCCGAAATAAAAGCGCGGGGCATCACGGTCTTTGCCCGGATCGACCATGCCGCGGGCGCGGCACAGGCGGGGCTCTCGTTGCGGCCGACCGAGCTTCTCGTCTTCGGCAACGCCAAGGCCGGCACGCCCCTCATGCAGTCCGAGCAAACGATCGGCATCGATCTGCCGTTGAAGGCGCTCGTTTGGCAGGACGCGTCCGGCAAGGTCTGGCTCTCTTACAACGATCCGGCCTCGCTCGCGAAAAGGCACGGCATCGGCGCCGGGACGGAGCCGATCCTACGTGCCATGACTGCCTTGCTCGGCGAGCTCGCGCGCAAAGCCACCACGCCGCCATGAGCCACGGCACCGGATGGTGGCCGCGTCATGTCACGGTCAGTGCGGTCCCCACGGCATGATCGGCACGGTGCTGATCGCGTTGAAGGGTGAGCCGTTCACGATCTTGGTGCTGATGGCGACATAAACGAGCGCATTGTTCCGCCTGTCGGGCAGCCGGTAGATGCGCGTCGCCTTGAAGAAGATGCTCGTCTTCTCGCTGAACGCCTCCTCGCGCTCGGGCAACTTCCTGATGTCGACGGTGATGGGTCCGGTCTGACGGCAGGCAATCGAGAAATTCGACGGATCTTCATTGAGACCAAGCGGCTGGCCCCATCCGCCCGTTCGAGCTTGCGAGATGTAGCAAATGACGCCGGGCACTCTCGGGTCCTTGAATGCGCTGACGCACACCTTGTCGTTCGGGGAGAGCAAGTTGAATGTGGTGCTGACGCACGCCAAATCGTCGGCCCGTGTCGTGGCCGAGCCGGCGAGGAGCAGCGCCGCCGCTGCCAGAAACCATCTCATGGCCGATCTCCACCTCCATGACGCCGAGCCATTCTAGCATCTTCCGCCGCTGTGGACGCGGGTATGATAACGTCTCGACGGGGAAGTAGACCAAAGCCGGAGGAGCCGATGATCGAGGAGACCCTGGACATCGCCACGGCGGACGGTGCCGTGGAGACCTTCGTCTGCTGCCCCGAGCGCGGCGGCCCGTATCCGCCGGTGCTCTTCCTGATGGATGCGCCGGGGATCCGCGAGGAGCTACGCGACATGACGCGCAGGCTCGCGGCCGTCGGCTATTCCGTGCTGCTGCCCAATCTCTACTACCGCTTTGGGCGCGACACGATCTACGGGCCGGACGCGCTCGAGCATGGCAGTGCTGAGCACACGCGCATGCGCGCGGTCCGCACCCGGATGACGATCCCGCCGGTGATGGAGGACGTGGCAGCACTCATCCGCTTCGCAGACGCCCGCGCCGAGATCGCGCACGGCCCGGTGGGCTGCCACGGCTATTGCATGAGCGGCCCCTATGCCCTCGCCGCCGCGGCCCGCTATCCCGGCCGCGTCGCCGCGGCGGCATCGTTCTACGGCACTTGGCTCGTGAGCGACGCGGTCGAGAGCCCGCATCTCAATCTCGGCAAGGCCAAGGGCGAGCTCTACATCGCCTGCGCCGAGCACGACGAGCTCGCACCCCTGCCGATGGTCGAGGAGCTGCGCCGCCTCTTCCGGGCCTCGGGCGCCGCGGGCGAGCTCGAGATCTATCCCGGCGTGCACCACGGCTTCGCCTTCCCCGAGCGCCGCGTCTACGACAAGCCGGCCGCCGAGCGCCACTGGGAGCGGCTGATTGCACTCTACCGGCGACGACTCGGGTGAGCGGGACGGGGCAGCCCGGGCCTATCACCAAAATCCCCCTCGCCCCCTTCAGGGAGAAGGATAGTCAACGACGCCCGCGCAATCCCTAACCCGGCTCGCTACGCTCGTCCCCCTCGCCCCCTTCAGGGGGAGAGGGTTGCGCAGGCTTAGCGAGGCAAAGCCGAGCTTAGCCGAAGCTGGGTGAGGGGATGGATGCTTAGTAGGGCAATGACAATCCGCACCTCGCTCTAGAGAGGAAGGTCAGGGAATCACCCTTGCTGCCATGAGCCGCGGCATTAGATAATAGCCGCCTGATAACGGCGGAGGATGAGCGCCGTGATGTTCTCGCGCATCACTGTAGACGCGAAGAAAATGGGCGGCGTCCCTTGCATTCGCGGCCTCCGCATCCCCGTCGCGACCGTCGTCGGCATGGTCGCCGACGGCATGTCCGACGCGGAGATCCTCACAGCCTACCCCGACCTCGAGCACGAGGACATCCGCGAGGCCCTGCGATATGCCGCCGCTGCGGTCCGCGAGGGAGAGTTGCCGCTCAATGCTCCGTGAGTGAAATTGGTCGTGGACGAGAGGCTTCGAAGAGGTCGGTATCCGAGTACATTATTAGGAGCCGCACGTAGACGTCTGGGAAGCGCGAAGAGCGGACATCGAATCAGCTGCTCGACAGATGGTCTGCGTTACCCTGAAGTTCACGGTGGCCTCGCAACGATAAGAATCAGCCATGATAAAGCACGCCGATGATGGCGCGTGCGTTCGTCACGGTCCGGAAACCGCTGTGCGGTTTGCCAACGGATAGTACTCGCGACGAACCGAGACCACCGATGCTTTCGAACTCCCTTAGGTGAGCAAGCTCGCCCGGAAGCGCCGCGCCCACACGCTTGAAAATACTTGATCCATCATCGAGGGTCAGTGCAACAAGTGCATCCTTGTGCCGTCCGAGCTCATCGAGTTCGATGTGACGGCCCCCGAGCACCACCTGCTTTTCAAGTGCGAGAGGAACCGCACTATCGTCGGTCACGCGGAAGGCAATCTCGATGCGCTTCAACACATCGCCGGCGTCGACCTGGACCGCTTCATCTCGTCCCTGCCCCACCGTCACGGAGTGGTCGAAAATGATTCCGACGACTTGATGGATGGCGACCTCAGTTTCCGGGAGGATGATCGATTTCGGGGTTCTTGTGCGGGGATCGGGAACTTCTGCCGTGAGGCCAATGACGCCCGCGTTCGCGCCACGCACGAAGCGGCGCGCGTACGTGGCGCTTCCATGCCGAGCGATAACGAGCCGCCGATCCGCCACGGGTCCTGGCACGGCTTCGACGATGGCGAGCGAGCCAACCGGCGCGGCAAATCCAAAATTTGGTCGGCGGAGATAATAGACGACGGTGTTGTCAAGAAGGTGAGCATCCAGCCATTCTGGAGATTCTTGCGATTCGCCCGAACGCGCGCCCTGCGTGAACGCGGCAAGATCTGGGCAGACAAGGATGTTCAGCGCGGGATGGGGCATAGGCGCGAGCGTAGGCGGCGGCTCAGTCGCGGACTGATCCTTGGGCGCGTCCCTGCGCCGCCAGCGACAGCACTCCTCGTACATCTGCTCGACGAGTTCGAGGAGTTCGCTCAAATCATTGGCGCACTGCGCAACGTCGGCTGCTCTGATTTCCTGGCGCCGGCCATGATGGGCCTTGTTCATCAGGTCGATCACGGGCGACCGGTCGGCCAGCGCCGGATGATCGACAAAGCGGCGGAAGATATGAGCGCTGAACATACCTTGCGGACCTGCTTTCACCAACGGGCGGAGGCGCTGGATGAAGATCGCGAGAGTGGGGTCGGGATTGGCGATGGCCCACGCGGCGTGAGCCGGATCGTCAAACATGTCGCCGAGCTTGGCTTCGAAGAAAACGCGGCAGCCATCGGCGAAGTCGCGCGCGGGCTCCTCCGCGTTTCGGTCGGTTTCAAACCGCGCCCTCCGCCGCTCGATGACGGGCAGCGGCAGCGTGGTTCGCACGAGGGGCTGCTGGCGCGTAGCCGGATGCACTACAAGATGCTCGATGCCGCCGGGTATCACAAGGCGGGAGACACGCGCGGAGAAGCGCGGATCGTAGGAAGTCACGATCAACTGCGCGCCGGCCGACACGAGCGGGGCAAGCGCTGCCGCGAGGCGTTCCCGGTTTTCGTCATCGAGCAGTTCTTGCGGATCATCTAAGACCAAGGTCGTCAGCCCCCCGCGCTCTTTCAGGACGTGCTCCCAGAAAGCAAAAAAGAATGCGACGAGGCTCGCGCGCAGAGCGGAGGCGTTCGTTACGTGCTGTGCTGGCGCCGACACGCCGCCCACCTGCACGAAAAGGTCCAGCTCACCCTTGCGACCCATGCCGGTATCAATCAGCTCGTGGGCTGTGTCGGGAAACGCGCCAAGGTAAATCCGGGAGCGCCAAGCAGCAGCGGCCTTGCGCAAGGTCTTGCGAAGCTGATCGACCTGCTCGTCGGCGAGTCGCCCCAAGTCGGCGAGGTTTCCCAAGGCTGCGCTCGCAACAGCGTATTCGCCAAGGCGTGTTTCGGCGGCGCGACGCACTTTCAGATGCTGCTTGAGCCGTCCACACTGGACGAGCGCATCGGACACGGGCTTGGCGGCCTTCACCGTGGCTTCGAGATTGAGCAGCTTTCCGGTGAGTGTTACCTTTTCGCTCGGCTCGCCCTCCTTGGGCGCGTGCCCGAGCACCCGCATCACGATCTCGCGCGCCAGCGTATCGTTACCTTGCCGCCACCGTGCGAAGCGGATGGCACAGTCAAGCCGCTTCAACGTCTCGCTAAGCGTATCGCACCCTTTCGGGAGGGCGATCTCGACGGGGCCGGCAAGGGCGGCGCAATCTTTGACGACTTCGTCAAACGTGGATGCGGTCTGCGCCTTTAAATCCCCCAATACGCCGCGGAACGGTTCGAAGCCGAATAACTCATCGACGAGGGCGGTCCGAATCAGGTGGCAGGGATGCGCCGGCAGATCGGTCGCCATTTCCGCACGGAGCGCCGCCGGCACATTGCGCATGAGGTCGCCCTGCGCATTCTCCGCCCAGCGGCCAAGCGTCTGCGATAGCAGGGCTGCGTCGGACGCAGCCTCGTGCAGATGTGTTTTGACAAGCTGCCCAGTTACAGAGTCGCGCGCATGTTCGATATTGCCGCCGCAAACGACGCACGTGTCGTCTTTGCGGTTTAGATCGGGATGGTCCGCAATCCAGATCGCTATGCGGGCATAGAGGCGGGTGCGCGCAGCCGTCGAAGGATTCCGCGCCAAAGCATCGAGCGCTTTCGATTCCGTAAGAATTTCCTGAATTTTGGCTTCTGCCGCATTCAGTTGCGCCGGCTCGAGCTGGCGCAGAGCGTTAAGCCGGGCGACCGAGGCAAGGTCTTTCGGTTGGCTCACGCGCTCAAGCGCCCGGCCGATGTTCTTCTCAAGATCGGACAGAAGCGCGGGATTCGCGGGGTCGAAGCGCTCACCTAAGATACCGCGCGCGGACTCAAACGCGGCGGCTTTCGCGTCTGCGAAATATTTGGTGATCTCGTCGAGGATCTGTTCGATCCCCTTGTCATCGGACGATTGGGGTATGGCCTGCGCTGGTTTCAGGCTCGGATGCCCGAGCAGAATTTTTTCAAGGTCTTCCTTCGCGGTGCCATAGTCGCGGTCAGCCCGGTCGCACTCGCCTTTCTTGGCCTTTACGAACTCTTTGTCGATCTTGGCCTTCGCCCGCCGCACATGCTCAGCGAGATCGACGAGGGCGGAAAGGCCCGTGAGCTGCGATACGGCGCGGCCCAGTTCGGATTCTGATCCGACTTTAATCAGCGGAAGAAGGCCCGGCATGATGGTGCCAATACGCACCGCAATCGGATCGACGCCGAGGGCCGAGAGATCGGGCGGCGCTTCCTTCAATTTTCCCTGCGGTGACCGGCTCTGGCTGCGGCGGATCACCGGCAATTCCGCGCCGCTCTCGTCGATGAACGTTAGCTCCGCCCACGTATCGGCGGGCACCCACGGCTGATCGGGGCGGTACTGCTCGACGTTCGGCATCGGCGTGAGAGGCGACAGCTTATGCGTGGTGTGTTCGTCGCCCCCGTCTGCCGCCGCGACCCGGCAATCGAAATCTTCCGCGGCCTCGGGCTCCCGCTGCGGGCGCAGCATCTCCCCTGTCAGAGTCCAGATGATTGCGTTGAGTAGTGCGGTCTTGCCAGAGCCATTTCTGCCTTCGAAGAGAGTGAGCGGTGAAGTGAAATTGTGGACGTAGTTCTCAGGCGCGGCGCCGGGCGTCCCGAATTTATGAAGACCGGCGAACCGGTGCGCCTCCAGCTTCTTCAGCTGCAAGCGCCTGCTGTTGGCGTTCGCGGGCCGTGCAGGCAGCGCCGGCAATTCGGGTGGCGCCTGAAGAATGGTGTCGACCAGATCTTCGCCGTGCTGCGCGGTGACATTCGCTGTCCATCCCGCTGACCCCTTCTTACGGTACCATTCAAGCGCACTACGCGTCCGGTCGTCCGGCAAAACAAAGCGCTCCCCAGCGCCTGTCTGAATGGGTCTGCCGCTGACAAGGTCGGCGATTAGGGAATCAAGCGTATGAAGATGCAGGGATCGTGATTCAAATTGCGGCACGCTCCCTCCTTCGAGGCGGCGCCCTCACCCGCACTTGCTATAACCGCAGCTCGTGCAGACGTCGCAGTCTTCCTGGCGGATGAGGGCGGCCTGGCCGCATTTCGGGCACTGGCGCAGCGAGAGCTCGGGCATGCCGACGACCCGGCGCTCGAGGAAGTGCTCGCGCTCCTCCTTGGGGTTGGGGAGGAACCCGATGTCGATCATGTGGCGCTCGATGACCTCGCCGATGGCGGCGAGCAACGAGGGCACGTACCTGCCCTCCATCCATTGCCCGCCGCGCGGATCGAACACGGCCTTGAGCTCGTCGACGACGAAGGAGACGTCGCCGCCGCGGCGGAAGACGGCGCTGATCATGCGCGTGAGCCCCACCGTCCAGGCGTAATGCTCCATGTTCTTCGAGTTGATGAAGACCTCGAAGGGCCGTCTGCGGCCGTCGCGCACGATGTCGTTGACGGTGATGTAGATGGCGTGGTCGCTGTCGGGCCAGCGGATCTTGTAGGTGCGGCCGGGGAGCGCCTCGGGCCGGTCCAAGGGCCGCGTCATGTAGACGACGCCCCCCGCCTCGAAGGCGTCCGCGTGGCGCGCGGCCTCCTCGAGCGGCAGCCGCGGCTCGTGCGGCCCCGCCCCCGCCTCCGCCTCCTTCGTCACCGCGAGCACGGCACCCGTGACCACGTTCGGGCGGTAGGTGGTGCAGCCCTTGCAGCCGAGCTCGTAGGCGAGCGCGTAGACGTCCTTGAACTCCTCGAAGCCGATGTCGACCGGCACGTTGATCGTCTTCGAGATCGAGCTGTCGATGTGCTTCTGGGCCGCGGCCTGGATCACCAGATGGTCGCGCGGGCCGAGATGCTGCGCATCGACGAAGGCGTCGGGGAGGGGTGCCGCGTCGCCCTTCAAGCGCCGGAAGAAGCGATAGGCGAAGTCGCTCACCTCCTCCTCGCGCCGCGTGCCGTCGGGCATGAGCACGTTGCGGCTGTATTTGAAGCTGAACACGGGCTCGAGGCCCGAGGAGACGTTGTCGGCGAAGATCGAGATGGTGCCGGTGGGGGCGATCGAGGTGAGGTGCGAGTTGCGCATGCCGTGCGCGGCGATGGCAGCGCGCACCTCCTCGTCGAGGCCCTCCACGAAGGCGCTCTTCAAGAAGCGCGCCTTGTCGAAGAGCGGGAAGCTGCCCTTCTCGGCGGCAAGCTCGGCGGAGGCGAGATAGGCGGCCCTCGTGATCGCCTTGGTCCAGGCCTCGGTGAGCTCGACCGCGGCGGCACTCCCGTAGCGCACGCCGCAGAGGATGAGCGCGTCGGCCAGCCCGGTGACGCCGAGCCCGATGCGCCGCTTGGCGTGCGCCTCGTGGCGCTGCTGGGCGAGCGGGAAGTTGGACACCTCGGTCACGTTGTCCATCATGCGCACGGCTGTCGGCACCAAGCGCTCGAGCTCGCCCATGTCGAGGGTCGCCTCCGCCTCGAAGGGATCGCGCACGAGGGCGGCCAGGTTGATCGAGCCCAGGAGGCAGGCGCCATAGGGGGGGAGCGGCTGCTCTCCGCAGGGATTGGTCGCCGCGATGGTCTCGCAATAATGGAGGTTGTTGAGACGGTTGATACGGTCGATGAAGATGACGCCCGGCTCGGCATAGCCGTAGGTCGCGCGCATGATGCGGTCCCACAGCTCGCGCGCGGGCACGGTCTTGTAGTGCGTGCCGGCGAAGCTCAATTCCCAGGGCAGGTCGTCGGCGACGGCCTTCATGAAGGCGTCGGTCGCGAGCACCGAGAGGTTGAACATGCGCAAACGGCCGGGCTCGCGCTTCGCCTCGACGAAGGCCTCGATGTCGGGATGGTCGCAGCGCATGGTCGCCATCATCGCACCACGGCGGTAGCCCGCACTCATGATGGTGCGGCACATGGCATCCCACACGTCCATGAAGGAGAGCGGGCCCGAGGCATCCGCCCCCACCCCGCGCACGGGAGCGCCCTTGGGCCTGAGCGTCGAGAAGTCGTAGCCGATGCCGCCCCCCTGCTGCATGGTGAGGGCGGCTTCCTTCAAATGGTCGAAGATGCCCGCCATGTCGTCCGGGATGGCGCCCATGACGAAGCAGTTGAAGAGGGTCACGTTGCGCTCGGTCCCGGCCCCCGCCACGATGCGGCCCGCGGGAAGAAAGCGGAAGCCTTCCATCGCCTCGTAGAAGGCCGCTGCCCAGCGCTCGCGTTCTTGCTCGGGCTCGGCGAGCGCACGGGCGACGCGCCACCAGCTGTCCTCGATGGTTTTGTCCACAGGGGCGCCGTCCGGCCCTTTGAGCCGGTACTTCATGTCCCAGATCTGCTGCGAGATCGAGGTCACAGACGTCATGCGCCGCTCCGCTTGCCCGAACCCGAGGGCCTCGCCGCCTGAGCCGGGCGGCGAGGGCTAAATCGCCGTGAATCCAATCTGTTGCATCAGTTTAGGGGGGTCAATGACCGAGGTCAATTCCTATTTTGTTCCCACAGCCTAACAGCTTGCTGTGACGGGAATATTGGAAGTTATTCCCGCAAATCCGAGCGCAGCGGGCGTCATTCACATTCTCTCAACAGATCTTTCCACAACGAGTTTCGCACACGCGCTCTCGGTGCGGCGCTCGAGCTCGTCGAGGAAGCCCTGGCGCGAGAGCCCCGGCTCGATCGCGGGCAGGAACTCGACGGTCATCAGGCCCGGCCGCTTGAGAAAGCTGCGGCGCGGCCAGAACAGGCCGGAATTGAGTGCTACGGGAACGACCGGGAGCGCGAGCTGGCCGTAAAGTGCTGCAACGCCCGGCAGATAGGGCCGGTGCTGGCCGGGGGCCGTGCGCGTGCCCTCGGGAAAGATGACGAGCGGCCGGCCCGCCTGGCTGCAGCGCTTGGCCGCGCGCACCATGCGCTTGAGTGCTGCGGCCCCGCCGCGCCGATCGATGGCGATCTGGCCCGTCTTGGCGAGGTACCAGCCGAAAAGCGGGATCAGGAGCAGCTCCTTCTTGAGCACGATGGCCGGATCCTGAAGCAGAAGCGGCAAGAGGAGGGTGTCCCACGCCGACTGGTGCTTGAAGGCGTAGATCGCCCCTCCCTTGGGATGCGGGATATCGCCGCGCACCTCGTGGCGCAGCTCCAGAAGTGCCGAGAGCAGCAGCACGATGCCGCGCGCCCACAGCCGCGCCAAGCGCACGAGCACGCCGCGCGGTAGGGCGAGCGTGGGGAGTGCCACGACGCAGGCGAGCGCGGTCCAGCCGTAGAAGGCGAGATTGAAGAGGAGCGAGCGCAGCGCCGTCATTCGGCGACCCTGGCACCGCCGGCATCCGGCGGGCCGGCAAGGCTGTCGCGCAGCAGGGCGAAAAGATACTTGTGGTATTCGCCGAGGATGAGGCCCGCCGTCCCCGGCCACGCCCACCAGTCCTCCTTGACTCGCGTGGGGAATACCGGATGAGGAACGATCGCGATATCCGGCATGGCGTGATGGAATTCGACGAGACTGCGCGGCATGTGATAGGCGGCGGTGACGAGGCGCAGGCTATGATAGTTCTCGGCCGCCATCCACTCCGCCGTCTCGCTGGCATTGCCGAAGGTCGAATCGGCGGCGTGGCCGAGGACGATGCAGCACTCGAGATTGGCCGGCGCATGGCGCGCTACGTGGAGGAGTGCCGTCACCTCGACGCCGCGGTACACGCCCGAGACGAAGAGCTTATGCGCCTTCTTCGCGGCCAGGAGTGCCAAGCCCTCGTCCAGACGCGCGCTGCCGCCTGTGAGTACCACGATCGCGTCCGTCACGGTCTCGGGGTCGGCAACACTCGTCGGAATTCGGCTGGCGAACCAGGCGAGTCCGCCGCTCCAGGCGAGTGCCGCCAAAAGCACGATCGCGGCGGCGATGGCGAGTCGGCGCTTGAGCGGCCCTTCGGGAAGGCGCATGGCTCAGACCATGCGGGCGAGGGTGGCAAGCACGGTCGCGCGCGCCGTGAGCATGGCGATGAGACCGCTCGCGAGCGGCAAGGGCAGCAGTGCCGCCCACTGCCAGGGCGAGAGCGAGAGGTCGGGGATGAGGCCGGCGCCGCTCGGCCCGGTGAAATACCCGGCGGCAAGTATAGTCGCCGCGGCTCCCGCCAGCCCCGCCACTCCGCCGCCGAGCGCCAAGGAGAGCGCCTGCCATTCGAACTGGCGCGCGACGTAGGAATCCTGGGCGCCGATCAGGTGCAGGACCTCGATCACGCCCGCGTGGATGGCGAGTGCCGTGCGCGTCGAGAACACGGTCACCGCGGCGGCGGCGGCGGCAATGAGCGCCAGGATGACGGCGGCGATGAGCTCGATCGAGCGGCCGAGTGCGACGAGGCCGTGGAGCCAGCGCTGGTGGTCGTCGAGCGTGGTTCCGGGCACCGCGTCCGCGAGGCGTGCCGCGAGCGCCTTGAGGTCGAGGTCGGTGCCGGCCACGAGACGCACGTCGATGAGGACCGGCAGCGGCAGCTCGCGGAGCTCCGCACTCCCGAGCCAGGGTGCGAGCAGCTCGGCGACCCGCTCGTCGCTCAGCACCTCGGCGCGCGCAATGCCCGGCGTGCCGAGGAGGAGGGCGACGGCACTCTCGACGCGCACGTGGCGCACCTTTGGATCGGCGTCGTCCGGCGGCATGATCTCGACGGTGAGCGAGCCGAGCAGATTGCGGCTCCAGCGCTCGACCGCGCTGTTGGCGGCGAGCGCCCCGGCGAGGGCGAGGGCCGCGAGATAGACCATGAGGGCCACGATCCACGGGATGAAGCGGCTCGACGCGTCCTTGGCGAGCGGCAGGTCGGAGCGGTAGCGCATCCTCATGAGACGGCCGTGCGCCGGCTCGCCGGCACGCGCGTGAGCTCGCCGCCCTCGAGATGGAGGATCTCGTGGTCGAAGCGCTTGACCAGGCTCTCGTTGTGGGTCGCGACCACCACCGTGGTGCCGAGCTTGTTGAGCTCGTCGAAGAGGTAGAGCAGGCGCACGGCGAGATCGTTGTCGACGTTTCCCGTCGGCTCGTCGGCGAGCAGGAGCGCCGGACGGTTGATGACCGCGCGCGCGATGGCGACGCGCTGCTGCTGGCCGCCGGAGAGCACGGGCGGCGTGGCGTCGATATGGTCGGCGAGGCCGACCCAGGCGAGGAGCTCGGCGACATGCTCGCGCACCTGGTCGTCCTTGGCCCCGGCGACGCGAAGCGGGAGGGCGACGTTGTCGAGGGCGGAGAGATGGTCGATCAGGCGGAAATCCTGGAACACCACGCCGATGCGGCGGCGCAGTGCGGGCAGCTCGCGGCGGCTCGTCGTGGCGATGTCGCGGCCGAAGAGCGTGATGAGCCCGCGCGAGGGGCGCTGTGCCAAATACATGAGCTTCAAAAGCGAGGACTTGCCGGCACCGCTCGCACCGGTCAGGAAGTGAAAGGAGCCGGCGGGCAGCGCGAAGCTCACATCGCACAGGACCTCCGGCCCCATGCCGTAGCGCATGCCGACGTTCTCGAAGCGGACGACCGGTTCCTTCTGATCCATGACGCTGGAATGGCTCTCGCGGCAGCCGGGCCAGCATGGCACGGGCAAGGAGCGAGGTAAAGCGCGCCCGCGCGGGAGCCTTGCTTGCCAGGGGACAGGATCAGGCCCTATAAGAGTTAAGCCTGATAACGATCTCGGGGCGGCGGCAGAAGACCGGCATAGGATGATCCTCGACTGTCCCAGTTGTGCGACGCGCTATCTGGTGGCGTCCGAGAAGATCGGTCCGGGCGGGCGGCTTGTCCGCTGCGGGGTGTGCCGCCACACCTGGCATCAGGAGCCGGCGGAGGAAGTGCTGCGCGAGATCGAGCCTGCTCCGCGCGCGCTCGAGGCGCCGGCAACGAACGAGCTGCGCCCGATCCCGCGCGGCTCGAACCTGCCCGCCTTTCCGCCGCGGCCGAGACGGCGCAGTCCCGTGCTCGGCTGGGTCGTGCTGGTGCTCGCCGTGGCAGCGCTCCTCTATGGCACCTTCGCCGAGCGCGCGAGCATCGTCGAGGCTTGGCCGCCCGCGGGCAGGCTCTTCATGCTCCTCGGCGTCATGCCCGAGCCCGTCGGTGCCGGCCTGGAGATCCGCGCGGTCACGAGCGAGCGCGCGAGCGAGAACGGCGTCGCGGTCCTGCGCATCGCCGGCGAGGTGGTCAATATCAGCGGTATAAGCCGCGACGTCCCCTCGCTCGTCGCCATGCTCAAGGACGCGCGTAAGCGCAAGGTGCAGCAATGGACCTTCAAGGCCGGCGAGACGAAGCTGCTGCCCGGCGAGGTGACCAAATTCTCGACCAGTGTGGACAATCCCCCGGACGAAGCCACCGACGTCGACGTCGAATTTCTGCCCGCGGGTGGCTGAGCGCGTTTATTGCCACGCTACAGCGTCTTCCGATCTGATTGAATCGGTGTGTTGTCGATCGTCATTCCCGCGAAAGCGGGAATCCATCGGTTTTCTGGACCCCCGCTTGCGCGCTAGGGTATGCACACATGTTTCCTCGCATGGTCTCGTCATTCCCGCGAAAGCGGGAATCCATTCGCTGAAATGGCGGGATTCTGTCGTTCTGGATGCCCGCTTTCGCGGGCATGACGAGCGTG
>DATNIJ010000313.1:0-8220 GCA_035604475.1 Alphaproteobacteria bacterium | reverse complement strand
GCCGCCGCCGTGGGGCGGCGGCGGCGCGACGAACCGTTGATCTGGATCAAACCCAAGCGCTACGAAAGGCCGCACACTAGCCTCGTTGACTTATGTTAGTAAATCGGTACGTTATTACCGAATTAAGGGCAGCAGCCCTCCGGGCAGGTGGAGATCTGCGGCAACGCCGGGCGCGAGCCTTAGGGGACCGCCGCCCAAGGAGCCGGGAGATGGGTCAGTCAGCTTATCGATGGATGATGACCGCGGCCAACGCGCCGCTCCTGCGCGCGGAGTTCGATCCCTTTCCACCTGCGGCCGGAGAGGTGGTGATCGAGATCGCCGGTTGCGGCGTCTGCCATACCGATCTCGGATATCTTTACGACGGGGTGCGCCTCAACCATGCCTTGCCGCTAGCCCTCGGCCATGAGATCAGCGGTAAAGTGGTGGCGGCCGGCAGCGGCGCCGAGCGCTGGCTCGGCAGGAGCGTGATCGTCCCTGCGGTGCTGCCGTGCGGCGAGTGCGAGCTCTGCCGCCGCGGCCGCGGCACCATCTGCCGCAATCAGAAGATGCCCGGCAACGACATCCAAGGCGGCTTCGCGAGCCACGTCGTCGTGCCGGCGCGCGGGCTTTGCCCGGTGGACGAGGCGAGGCTCGCGGCGTGCGGGCTTACCCTCGCGGAGGTGTCGGTCATAGCCGACGCCGTGACGACGCCCTACCAGGCCGTGAAGCGCGCCGGCGTTGAACCCGGCAGTCTCGTCGCGGTCGTCGGCACCGGAGGGGTCGGCTCTTACGCGGCCCAGATCGCCAGCACCTTCGGCGCGCACGTGGTCGCCATCGACATAGATCCCGAAAAACTTGTCGCGATCGCGCCCCACGGCGCGGAGCTCACGCTGAATGCGCGGCAAATGGACGGCCGCGCGCTCAAGGCCGCCATACAGGCCTTCGCCAAGGAGCGGCACCTGCCGCAGACCGAATGGTTCATCTTCGAGTGCTCCGGCACGGCGGCCGGCCAGCTCACCGCTTACGGCCTCCTGGTCCATGGCGCCACCCTCTCGGTCGTGGGCTTTACCATGGAAAAGGTGGAGCTCCGGCTCTCGAACCTGATGGCCTTCGATGCGCGCGCCGTCGGCAACTGGGGCTGCCCGCCCGAGCTTTATCCCGAAGCCCTCGAGCTCGTGCTTGCGGGCAAGGTGCAGATCAAACCGTTCGTGGAACGGCGTCCGCTTGCCGAGATCAATGACGTTTTCAACGCAGTGCACCGGCACACCGTCAAACGGCGGGTCGTGCTCGTGCCCAGCGCCTGACGCTCTTTAGGAGGACACCGACATGCCCGATACCACCCTTGCCATCGCCGCCAGAACCAAGCCCGCGGCACTCAAGGACCATACCCTCGCTCCGTTCTCCGTGGCAGGGCTCAAGTTCGAGAAACGTCCGGCAAGGACGCCGGAGGGTGCCGTGGTGCCCGGTCTCTACAACGCCTGGATCATTCTCGACAATCCCACCCAGTTCAATGCCTACACCACGGAGATGGTCAAGGGTGCGCTCCTCGCCTTTCGCGCGGCGAGTGCAGCGCGCGACGTAGTCGCGGTGGTGTTCACCGGTGCCGGCGACAGGGCCTTCTGCACCGGCGGCAACACCAAGGAGTACGCGGAATATTACGCCGGCAATCCCCAGGAATACCGGCAGTACATGCGCCTCTTCAACGACATGCTCTCCGCCATCCTCGCCTGCGACAAGCCGGTGATCTGCCGCGTGAACGGCATGCGCATCGGCGGCGGTCAGGAGATCGGCATGGCCTGCGACTTCTCGCTTGCGCAAGACTTGGCGCGCTTCGGCCAGGCGGGACCCAAGCATGGCTCGGCCGCGATCGGCGGCGCCACGGACTTCCTGCCGCTCATGATCGGGATGGAGCGCGCGATCGAGTCGGGCACGCTCTGCGAGCACTGGTCGGCGCACAAGGCCTACCGCATGGGCCTGCTTTACGACATCGTTCCCGCACTCAAGGTCGACGGCAAGTTCCTCCCCAATCCGCTGGTGATCACCGATCGCTACCTTGACGAGTACGGCCGCATCATCCACGGCGAGCCCAAGACGGGCGAGGCGCTCGCCGGGGGCAAGCGATTGCTCGCGCGCGGGACGGTCGATCTCTCACGCCTCGATGAGAAGGTGGAGCAGCTCTGCAGCAAGCTCATGCTTACCTTCCCGGAGTGCCTCACCAAGAGCTTCGAGGAGCTGCGCAAGCCGAAGCTCGAGGCGTGGAACCGCAACAAGGAGGACGCGCGGGCCTGGCTCGCCCTCAACATGCTGGGGGAGGCGCGCACGGGGTTCCGCGCCTTCAACGAGGGTCCCAAGGAAAAGCGCGAAATCGACTTCGTGGCGTTGCGCCAGTCGCTCGCCAAGGGAACGCCCTGGTCCGAGGAGCTGATGGAGAGCCTGATACCGAAGGGCGGAGCGGCCTCATGAGCACGCCGGCTCCATCCCCTCTCCGCGTCTGGCTGGAGCAAAGTGGGCGGCTGCTTCGGCTCCGCCTGGCGCGGCCCAAGGCCAACGTCATCGACGGCGCCATGATCGCCGCCTTCGACGAGGCGTTGGCGGCACATCTCGCCCATCCCCATCTTCTCGGCGTCCTCATCGATGCGGAAGGGCCGCACTTCAGCTTCGGCGCCAGCGTGGAAGAGCATCTTCCCGCGCATTGCGCTGCGATGTTGAAGGGGTTCCATGGGGTGATCCTGCGCCTAGTCGAGAGCCCGGTCCCCGTCTTGGTCGCCGTGCGGGGACAGTGTCTCGGCGGCGGGCTCGAGTTGGCACTCGCGGGGACCCTCATCTTCGCCGCCTCCGACGCGAGACTGGGCCAGCCCGAGATCAAGCTCGGCGTCATCGCACCCGCCGCCTCCTGCCTCTTGCCGGAACGCATCGGCCGGGCGCAGGCGGAAGAGCTGCTCCTCTCCGGCCGCAGCTGCCCGGCGGCGGAGGCGCTCGCCTTGGGCCTGGTCACACACGTGAGCGAGGACCCCGAGGCCGCGGCACTCGAGTGGTTCGCCCGCAATCTGGCCGACAAGAGCGGGGCGGCGCTGCGCCGCGCGATGCGGGCGGCTCGGCTCGATCTCGTCGAGCGCCTTAGGGCCAAGCTCGCGCGCGTCGAGGAGCTCTATCTCGAGGACGTGATGTCGACCCGCGATGCGCTCGAAGGCCTCGAGGCCTTCCTCGCCAAGCGGCCCGCGCGATGGGAGCACCGTTAGCCATGACAACCACCGCCGAAATCGTCTCGCGTTGCCAGCATCTGTTCGATGATCTCCACTTCGCCTACGCGCGCGAGTGGAAGGCGGCCGTCCCCGGCCGCAAGGTCGTCGGCTTCATGCCCTTCTACGTGCCGCGCGAGCTGATCCACGCCGCGGGTGCCTTGCCGCTCGGCATACTCGGCGGCGGCGATCAGCTCGAGGTCATCCACGGCGACGCCTATTACCAAAGCTACATCTGCCGGATTCCGCGCTCGACGATCGAGCTGGGTGTGGGCGGCCGCCTCGATTTCGTGGACGGCATGCTCTTCCCCAGCATCTGCGACGTGATCCGGAACCTCTCGGGCATGTGGAAGATCATGTTCCCGAAGGTCAAGAGCCGCTATTTCGACGTGCCGCAGAACTACCGCGACGACATCGGCGGCGAGTTCTATGTGAACGAGCTCAACGAGCTCCGCCAGATGCTCGCCGAGTTGAGCGGCCGCGAGGTGAGCGACGACGCGATCAGCACCTCGATCGCCCTCTACAACGAGAACCGGCGCCTGGTGCGCGAGGTCTACGCGTTCCGGGCGCGGCAGCCGTGGAAGGCGCCCTCCTCCGAGGTGTATCTGCTCATGCGCGCCGGCATGATCCTCGCGGTCGAGGAGCACAGCCGCTTGCTCAAGGAATATCTCGAGGCGGCGGCGAGCGAGGAGCGCCCGCGGCGCGACAACTCCCGCGTCGTCGTCACCGGCGCCTTCTGCGAGCAGCCGCCGCTCAACCTCATCAAGTCGATCGAGCTTTCCGGCTGCTACATCGTCGACGACGACTTCATGCTGGTCAACCGCTGGGAGAACTCCGATGTGCCGGTCGAAGGCGACCCCGTGAAGAACCTGGCCCTCGCCTATCTGCACAATTCCGGCAGCACCTCCGCCAAGTACGAGCCCGACCAGGCCCAGAAGGGGGCCTATCTGGTGGAGGCGGTGAAGCGCACGCGAGCCGAGGGCGTCATCTTCGCGGCTCCGAGCTTCTGCGACCCCGCACTCCTCGAGCGGCCGATGTTGCAGCACGTGCTCGCGGCGCACAACATCCCCTATATCGCCTTCAAGTACGCCGAGAACTCCGGGCAGATGCAGCCGATCCGCGAGCAGGCCGGCACATTTGCCGATTCCATCAAGCTGTGGAGCGAGCGATGAGCGCTGCACCCGTCGGCGAGACCATCAAAGATCGGTCGATGCTCAAGCAGAAGGAGATGATCGCCGAGAACTACGAGCTGCTCGCCACCGCGAAGGAGGCCGGCCGCAAGGTCGCCTCGACCTTCGTGCCGGGCAATCTCAACGAGCTGATCATGTGCTTCGACGTGGTCAACAACCTGCCCGAGATCAACGCCATCCAGAACGGCATGCGCAAGAAGAGCGGCGCCCTGATCATGGAAGCGGAGAAGCGCGGCCATTCCGAGGACGTCTGCACCTACGTGAAGGCCGACTTGGGCATGATGGCGAAGGGCAATCTCGGCCCCGACGGCAGGCCGCTGCCGGACCCCGACCTGCTGCTGCTCTCCTATACCGGCTGCTTCACCTTCATGAAGTGGTTCGAGCTCTTGCGCGAGCAATACAAGTGCGAGACGGCGATGCTGCACGTGCCCTACGAGGGCGAGGGCCACGCCTCCAAGAACATGGTCGACTATGTGGTCAAGCAGCTCAAGGAGGAGGTGATTCCCAAGCTCGAGCGGGTGAGCGGCGTCAAGTTCGACATCGACCGGCTGCGCCAGTACCTCAAGGAGTCCGCGAAGGCCGAGGAGGATTTCGTCTGGGTGCTGGAGTCGGCGAAGATGAAGCCTTCGCCCATCGACGCCTATTTCGGCGGCGTCTACTATATCGGGCCGATCTTCACGTCGTTCCGCGGCACCGAGGACGCGAGCGAGTACTACCGGCTCCTGCGCGCCGAGATCGACGAGCGCATCCAGAAGCGCCTGGGACCCGTGACGCCGGATGGCGAGATGCACGAGGAGCGCTACCGCCTCGTGGTGGAAGGGCCGCCCAATTGGACGAGCTTCCGCGATTTCTGGAAGATGTTCTACGACGACGGCGCCGTCGTCGTGGCCAGCACCTATACGAAGGTGGGCGGGGTCTACGATCTCGGCTTCCGCCACGATCCGGACCACCCGCTCGAATCGCTCGCGCAATATTGTCTCGGCTGCTATACGAACCGCAACCTGCCAGCCCGGATCGGTCTCATCGAGAAGTACATCAACGAGTACGAGGCGGACGGCCTCTTGATCAACTCGATCAAGAGCTGCAACAGCTTCTCCGCCGGCCAGCTTCTGATGCTGCGCGAGATCGAGCGGCGCACCGGCAAGCCCGCCGCCTTCATCGAGACCGATCTCGTGGACCCGCGCTATTTCTCTCCGGCCAATGTCAAGAACCGGCTGGAGAGCTATTTCCAGATGATCGAGCAAAAGCGCCGGGGTACCAAGCCGCCGGCCGCGGCTGCCGAATAGCCCAAGCGAGGACGCCATGCGCTGCTTCATCGGCATCGACCTCGGCTCGACCACCACCAAGGCGATCGTGATGGACGAGAATCTCGAGGTGCTCGGCCGCGGCATCACCAATTCGCGCTCGAACTACGATACGGCCTGCAAGGTGGCAAGGTACGAGGCGCTCATCAATACGCGCTTCACGCTCGTCCACCGCGGCCTCGCGCGGATGCCGGAGCTCGAGGCGGTCCTGGAGGGCCTGCTTCAGAACCTCGAGCGCGGGTTCCGGCTCGAGCAGTTCCTCGAGCAGCTCGTCGATCTCGAGGAGACCTGCCGCAGCAACGCGAGAAGTCAGCGCTTCAAGGGCGAAGAGACGGCCCTTGCGGAGGCCATCGAGGCCGTCTTCGCCCGCCTGCGCGAGGAGGCGCCGGCCCTCTTTGCACCCGGTGCGCGGCGCAAGTCGGACTTTTTCCGCGACATCGCGGGGTCTCGCTTCATGACGATCGGCCAGGAAGTCGCCCAGGCAAGCGGGCTCTCCTACGACCGTCTCCTCAATGTCTACGACAAGGCGATCATCGAGGTGGAGAACCGGCCCCCGGCCGAGGAGATGAGCGGCAAATTCCTGCGCGCGCTCGATCGCGTCGCGGAGGCCTCGCCGGAGCTCAAGACGGCCGCCGCCCAGATGGGGCCGCTCGTGCGCCAGGCGCTCGACGTGCCGCTCGAGGACACCTATCTCGTGGGCACCGGCTACGGCCGCGTGACATTGCCCTTCTCCAAGGAGCACATCCGCTCGGAGATCCTCTGTCACGGGCTCGGCGCCCACATGATGTATCCAGAGACCCGCACCGTGCTCGACATCGGCGGCCAGGACACCAAGGCGATCCAGGTCGATGCAAGCGGCATCGTCGAGAACTTCCAGATGAACGACCGCTGTGCCGCGGGCTGTGGGCGCTATCTCGGCTACATCGCGGACGAGATGAACATCGGGCTGCACGAGCTCGGCCCCATGGCGATGAAGGCCACGCGGACGGTGCGGATCAACTCGACCTGCACCGTGTTCGCCGGTGCCGAGCTGCGCGACCGTCTGGCGCTGGGCGAGAAGCGCGAGGACATCATGGCCGGCCTCCACCGCGCGATCGTCCTGCGCGCGATGTCGATCCTCGCCCGCTCCGGCGGCGTGCGCGACCAGTTCACCTTCACCGGCGGCGTCGCCAAGAACGAGGCCGCGGTCAAGGAGCTGCGCCAGCTGATCAAGGAGAACTACGGCGACGCGGTCATCAACATCAATCCGGAATCGATCTACACGGGAGCGCTGGGTGCCGCCGCCTTCGCCCGCCGTGCGGTCGAGAATTAAGGAGACGAGCCATGGTCGTGACCGCTGGCATCGACATCGGCACCGGGATGATCAAGACGGTGCTGTTCGAGGTCGAGGGCGACGAGAGCCGCTGGCTGGCGCGGCGCACCGATCGCGTGCGCAGCCGCGATCCGCTTGAGCTCGCGGCCGAGGCCTACAATCAAGTGCTCGAAGAGGCCTCGCTCAAGCCCGCGGACGTCGCCTACGTCGCGACCACCGGCGAGGGCGAGTCGCTCGCTTTTCATACCGGCCACTTCTATTCCATGACGACGCACGGCCGTGGTGCGATCTACCTCGATCCCGAGGCCCGCGCGGCACTCGACGTGGGAGCGCTCCACGGCCGCGCCATCCGCATCGACCAGCGCGGCAAGGTGCTGAGCTACAAGATGACGAGCCAATGCGCCTCCGGCTCGGGCCGCTTTCTCGAGAACATCGCCCGCTATCTCGGCATCGCCCAGGACGAGATCGGCGGGCTCTCGCGAGCCGGGGACAATCCGGAGAAGGTCAGCGGCATCTGCGCGGTGCTCGCCGAGACCGACGTGATCAACATGGTCTCGCGCGGCATCACCTCCGCCAACATCCTCAGGGGCATCCATTCCTCCATGGCCGATCGCTTGGCCAAGCTGCTCAAGACCATGGGCAGCATCGATGGGGTGGTCCTCATGACCGGCGGCTTGGCACTCGATGAGGGCCTCGTCGCGGCCCTGCAGGAGGCGATGGCGAAGGAGAAAGTCACCTTCCCCGTCCGCAGCCACCCCCAATCGATCTACGCCGGCGCCATCGGGGCCGCCCTATGGGGGGCTTTCCGCCACGAGAAGCTCAAGCGGCTCGGCGAGCTCGCGGCGGCATAGCGAGGCGGGCAGGCTTGGTGATTTCTCCGGGTCCGCTGGACCGGGGCGAGCTCGGTTAGCCCGGATATCTGACACAATGTAGGTGCATCGGGCGAAGCTGCGCGCGGCGAGAGCCGCGCCGCGGACGCCCAGCGCCGCTATTTGGTAGCGGGACGCTTCATTTTCGACGGGAAGAGCGCGCTTGCTGCCCACTCTGCCTTGACTTTCTCAAGATAATCCATATTATACGAATATTCTGTTGAAATTACTCCGAGGCGCCTATGACACGGACAACGGCGGTGGAATTCCAGCGCAATTTCGGCGAGTTCCAGCATCGGGCGCGGCGCGAGCCGGTGGAGATCACCC
>DATNIJ010000312.1:0-2434 GCA_035604475.1 Alphaproteobacteria bacterium | reverse complement strand
CCCCGCGAGCCGCAGTGAATGCTGACGACGACCTCGCCCTCCTTGAGCCCGAAGACGGCCGCCACAGCACGGTCGAAGATTTCCGCGACCTCCTGCACCTCGAGGTAGTGATTGCCCGAGCCGAGCGTGCCCATCTCGTCGCGTTGCCGGCGTTTGGCGCGCTCGGAGACGGCGTCCGCGCAGGCACCGGCCATGGTGCCGCGCTCCTCGATGCGCTCGAGGTCGGCAACGACCCCGTAGCCGCGCGCGAGCGCCCAGCGCGCCCCTTCTGTCAGCATGGCGTCCATCTCCGCCGCATCGAGCTTCAAGCGGCCGGTCGAGCCGAGGCCGACCGGCACGGTGGCGTAAAGCGCATCCGCGAGCCGCTCCTTGATCGGCTCGACCGCCGCCTTGGCGATACCCGTCAAGAGCGCGCGGACGCCGCATGAAATATCGAAGCCGACCCCGCCCGCCGACACCACGCCCCCTTCCTCGGCGTCGAAGGCGGCGACGCCGCCGATGGGGAAGCCGTAGCCCCAATGCGCATCGGGCATGGCATAGGAGGCCCCCACGATCCCCGGCAGGGTCGCCACGTTGGTGACCTGCTCCAAGACCTTGTCCTCCATCCCGCGAATGAGCGCCTCGTCGGCGTAGATGATGGCGGGCACGCGCATCGCACCCGTCGGCCTGACGTGCCATTCGAACTCCGCGGGATGCTCGAAGCGCGCCGGATCCATGGCTTATGCTCCCGAATGCGGCATGCGGGTCACACGTCGACCACGCATTGCGCGAGCCAACGGCCGGCGGGCCCGCGCGCGACCTTGAGTGCCGTGAGCGTCGCCCCTTTCACCTCGGCGGCCGGCCGGTGGCGTGCCCGGTCGATCGGCTCGCCCCAGGCTTCGGCCTCGAGGCGATTGCCGTCAAGGCGGACAAGATAGCGGCCGAACAGCATCTTGCGCGTTGCCATCTCGAAGACGATCGCGTTCAGCCATTCGACGAGAAGGAGCTCCTCATCGGGTGCCGTGCACGAGATTGCGACCTGCTCGCGGGCGGCGACGCGCGCGGGATCCGTCACGACTGCGGTCAACGCTAACGCCGCCTGCTCGAAGGCGGCCTCGCGCGAGGCACCGTTCCCGCGCACGCCTATGTCGGCGCCATGGGGAAAATGCTCCCAACCACTCTCGGCTTCGCTCGCTTGCTCGTCCATGCTTGCGGCGACCCCGCTCAAACGCGCTGCCATGCCGGGTGCCATGGCCCGCCGTCGCCCGACGATAGGAGGATACTGCGCCGGGGAGCCGGCCAGCGAATTGATCCGTGTCAATGTCATTCGGGGCTACATCGTGGAGGCTCCCGTCGTCGGCAGCACGCAGGTGCCTCGAGTCGGGCCGCAATGGAGCGGGAGCGAGGTGATCATGTCCTCCCAAGGTGCCAAGGATCGCACTCTGGATGCGGCGGCGATCAAACGCCAATTTCCCGGGCTCGCCGATGCGCGGCTCCACTACCTCGACAGCGCCGCGACTGCGCAGGTGCCCGCGAGCGTGCTCGACGCCCTCCGTCGCTTCGAGACGACCGCGCGCGCGAATGTGCACGGCGAGGTGCACCGCCTGGCGCGCGCGGCAATCGCGGCCTACGACGAGGCGCGGGCGCGGGTCGCCCGCTTTCTCCATGCCCGCTCTCCGGCCGAGATCGTCTTCACCTCGGGCGCCACCGCGGCGATCAATCTCCTCGCCCATTCCTATGGCGCGCGGCTCCGCGAGGGCGACGAGGTCCTGATCTCGCTGCTCGAGCATCACAGCAACATGCTGCCGTGGCGCCAGCTCGCCGAGCGTCGCGGGATCGTCGTGCGCATGCTGCCGATGACGGAGGACGGCCGCCTCGATCTCGGCTGGCTCGAGAGCGAGATCGGTCCGCGCTGCAAGCTGATCGCACTCACCCACTGCTCCAATGTCACAGGCGCCATCACCGACGTCGGCAGGGTGGTGGCTGCCGCGCGCTCGGCGGGGGCCGTCGTGATGCTCGACGGCGCGCAGCGCGCGCCGCACGGGCCCGTCGACGTCCAGGCGCTCGGCATCGATTTCTACGCCTTCGCGGGCCACAAGTGCTACGGGCCGACGGGTGTGGGCGTGCTGTGGGGCCGGCGCGAGCTGCTCGAGGAGATGCCGCCCTTCATGACCGGCGGGCAGATGATCGAGAGTGTCACGCTCGAGGAGGTGCGCTACGCGGCCCCGCCGCGCCGCTTCGAAGCGGGAACCCCGCCGATCGCAGGTGCCATCGGCCTGGGGGCGGCACTCGATTGGATGGCAACCCTCGATTGGCGCGCCGTGCGCAGCCATGAGCTCCGCCTCACGCGCCGTCTCCTCGACGGGCTCGCGCACCTCGAGGGCGTGCGGGTGATCGGCCCGGGCGATACGCACGACCGGCGCGGGGTGGTGTCCTTCCACTTGGCCGGCATCCC
>DATNIJ010000311.1:0-2643 GCA_035604475.1 Alphaproteobacteria bacterium | reverse complement strand
AAGTTGAGCGTGGTCGGCGTTTCCGGCCCGGAGACGAGCATGAGGGTTCCCGTCTCGGCGATGCCGGCAAAGGCAGGCGTGAGACTCGCCGTGTCGCTCCCTTGCGCCGTGCCCGTCTCGATCTTGAGGAGCGCACGCTCGGACCAGGGTAGCCGGGTGAGCACCGGATCGGGGGCGAGGCGGAGCCGCGCCGGCAGGTTCTGCGCCGCGAGGAAGTCGGCGACGGCCCCCGGCACGTCGGCCAGGTGCTCAACGCGCGCGACCGTCGCCGCCGCCTTCTCGGCCATCTCGAGAAAGAGCTTGAGCTGGCCGGCACGGTCGAGCTCGGCGCGCTTGGGCACCAAGTTGCGCGCGTGCGCCTCGATACGCGCGTCCACGAGCGCTTTGCGCGCGCCGTCGCTACCACTCTTGCCGAGCGCGCGGCGCACGCCCGCCAGGATCTGATCGCGCGCGGCACTCACGGCCGGCCCCTGCCTTGCTGCGCCGCCCAAAGCGAATGGAAGGTCGGACCCTCCGGGCTCGGGAGATCGCGCCCCTCGGTCCAGCCGCGCGCGAGCGGAAGTGTGCGGAAGCGGCCCTTGCTCCGCCCCGCGAGCCCGAGCATCCCCATGCCCAAGCGCGTGGCGAGCCGGTAGAGGCGCGGTCGGCGCGCGAGCCAGGCCCACAGCTTGAGGCCGAGGCGGAAGCGTTGCGGCGTGAGCCCCTTCTCGAATTCCTTCTCGCGCCAGTGCCGCAACATCTTGGGCAGCGGGATTTTCATCGGACACACGCTCTCGCAACGGCCGCAAAAGGTGGAGGCGTTGGGCAGATGCCCCGCGGCCTCGATACCGATGATCGCAGGTGTGAGCACCGAGCCCATCGGTCCCGGATAGACCCAGCCATAGGCGTGCCCGCCGATCGCGTTGTAGACCGGGCAATGGTTGATGCAGGCGCCGCACTTGATGCAGCGCAGGATGTCCTGGAACTCGCTGCCAATGAGTGCCGTGCGGCCGTTGTCGAGGATGACGACGTGGTATTCGCCCGGGCCGTCGCGGTCCGCTGTCCGCCGCGGGCCGGTCGAGAAGGTGGTGTAGACCGACATTTCCTGCCCCGTCGCCGAGCGCGCGAGCAGACGCAGGATCGTCGTCGCATCCTCGAGCGTGGGCACCAGCTTCTCGGGCGTGGCCAGCACGATATGCGCCTTGGGCAGCGTCTGGGTGAGGTCGCCGTTGCCCTCGTTGGTGACGATCACGGACGAGCCCGTCTCGGCGATGAGGAAATTGGCGCCGGTGATGCCGACGTCGGCGGCGATGAATTTCGCGCGCAGGATCTCGCGTGCCTCGGCGAGCATCTCGGCCGCCTCCTCGAGCCGCCGCGTCTTGCCGTATTGCCGGTGGCTCGTAAGGAAGGTGTCGGAAACCTGGTCCTTGGTGAGATGGATGGCGGGGGCGATGATGTGGCTCGGCGGCTCGTGGCGCAGCTGGATGATGTACTCGCCAAGGTCCGTCTCGACGGGGACAATGCCGTTCTCCTCGAGATAGTCGTTGATGGCGATCTCCTCGCCGATCATCGTCTTGCCCTTGGTCACGGTCTTGGCACCGAGGCGGCGGCAGATCGCGAGCACGGCGTCGCGGGCCTCCTGGGGCGTGCGGCACCAATGGACTTCTGTGCCACGCTTTTGCGCCTCGGCCTCGTAACGCTCGAGGTAGAGATCGAGGTTCGCCAGCACATGGTCCTTGATCGCGCGCGCCTGCTCGCGCAGCTTGTCGAATTCCGGCAGGCGCGCGATCGCCGCCGCGCGCGCGGCCTGGAAGCCGAGCTTCGAGATCGCGCGTTGCAGCGTGGCGTCGTTCAGCGCGAGGTGGGCATTCTCCTTGAAGGCGTTGCTGGTCGGCTGCATGGGACCCGCCCCCTCAGCGCCTGGGCTCGCCGATCGCCGGCAGCTCGGTCATGCCGGCGAGCAGCTCGGCCACGTGGCGCACCTTGAGTGCTGCTCCCTCGCGCTCGAGCCTTCCGGCCATGTTGAGCAGGCAGCCGAGGTCGCCCGCGAGTAGGGTGCCGGCACCCGTCGCCTGGATGTCCTTGACCTTGTCCGCGACCATGCGCGTCGAGATCTCCGGGTACTTGATGCAGAAGGTGCCGCCGAAGCCGCAGCACACCTCGGCCCCCGGAAGCTCGCAGAGCTCCAGGCCGGCGACGCTCGCGAGCAGCTTGCGCGGCTGCGCCTTGACCCCGAGCTCGCGCAGACCCGAGCAGGAATCATGGTAAGTGACCTTGCCCTCGTGGCGCGCATCGACGCCGTCCATCCCGCACACATCGACGAGGAAGGAGATGAGCTCGTAGGTGCGCCGGGCAAGATCGTGGGCGCGCTCGGCCCACTCGGGCTCGTCGGCGAGGAGCGGGGGATAATGCAGCTTGATCATGCCGGCGCAGGAGCCGGAGGGCGCAACCACGAAGTCGTAGGCCGCGAAAGCCTCGATCACCTGGCGCGCGATCGCCTTGGCATCGGCCTTGTCGCCCGAATTGTAGGCGGGCTGGCCGCAGCAGGTCTGCGCGCGCGGCACCTCGAGCTCGCAGCCGGCCTCCTCGAGCAGCTTGACCGCCGCAAAGCCGACGGAGGGACGAAAGAGGTCGACGAGGCAGGTGACGAAAAGGCCAACCTTC
>DATNIJ010000310.1:0-9942 GCA_035604475.1 Alphaproteobacteria bacterium | reverse complement strand
GGGCAGGCCGCGAGCGCAGCAGCGCGCCCGGCCTCGGTCGTGATGTCGCAGGCGACCGCGGTCACCTTGGCGCCGGTCTTGTCTCGGATCTCGGCGGCGGTCGCCTCGAGCGCGTCCTTGGTGCGCGCCGCGATGGTGACGTGAGCGCCTTCGCGCGCGAGCGAGAACGCGCAGGCCTTGCCGAGCCCCTTGCTCGCCGCGCAGACGAGCGCCTTCTTGCCGGAAATACCCAGATCCATGGCCGTCCTCCTTGCCTGAGCTAGCGCATCGAACGAGATGGATGGTACCCGTGCTCCGCGCGGATGGGAATTCTATCGTCGAAGCTTTCCGGTCGTCTGTTTGGCTGAGCTTTTTTGGAAAGCGCCACCATCCCGTTGCTGGCCGAGTTGCAGTGGCAGCAGATGGTCCAACGGGAGTGGCGCGGAAGCTTTCAGAGTCTGAATGGCGATGCTGCTGCGCACGTCCTTGACGATCGAGAGATTGAGTAACTTGTCGAGAAGAAAGTGTTGATAATGCTCTAAGTCAGAAACGACAACTTCGAGCAGGTAGTCGACCTCGCCGGCGATCATGTGGCAGGCGATAACCTCGGGGATGGCAATAACCGCCTCCTCGAACGCGGTGGCTCGATCGTCGGCGTGTCCACCAATTTTCACTCCGACGAAGACCGTGAGGCCGAGCCCGATCTGCTTGCGCCGCAGCATGGCGCGATAGGTTTCGATGTACCCCTCACGCTGCAGCCGATTGACTCGTCGCAGGCAAGGTGAAGGCGACAGCCCGACACGTTGGGCAAGATCCGCGTTGCTCAATCTGCCGTCTGCCTGGAGCGCGGCTATAATCCGACAGTCGATGGCATCGAGGGTCGTTTTTGGCATATTTCTCCAATTTCAGCACTGAAGAAGGCATAATCTCGCAAAGTTTACCGGATTTATGCCCCAAATCGCAAGGACATGCCGAGCGGAACTATGCAATGGTCTGCCGATGGGAAAGTTGCGGCGCGCGACAACGATGCTGAACCGGGTCGTAAGCCATTCCAGACCCCGGGTTGAGCGTGGTGGGCGCCGGCGCCTCGCCATAGGAGGGTAAGACATGTCGATCGGCGTGACCCTGGCACAGGAGGTCGAGAGCTTTGCCACGCACGAAGCGATTGCTGCGACGCTCCAGCGGTACATTGATGGAGCACGCGCCGGAAAGGGTAGCCTTATGCGGCTCGCCTTTGCTGATGGTGCGAGGGTCCGTGGGACCTACGGCGGCAAGCCTGTCGAATGGACGTTACAAGACTTCTGCGACATCATCGACAAAAGTGGACCCGCCGCTGATCTCGATGCGCGTATCGTTGCGATAGAATATGAGGGGACCGCAGCTATGGCCCGGCTCGAAGCCAGGAACTGGCGCGGAACCCGCTACACGGACTTCTTTGTATTGGTCAAGCAGGGCGACGTGTGGCAGATCAGTAGCAAGGTATTCTTCGCACATTCGCGCGCTTAAGCCATTTCAACGGGCGGCGCGGCTCGCATTGAGGATGCGCCCACATGGGGGGCCAGGTTTTGTCGGCTAGCTTTCCTCTCTCGCGAGTGCTGCGAGCACCGAGCGCGCGAGCGGCATGGTGAGGGGCCGCTTCGCCGCAAGGGCTGCGGCATCGAGTGCCGCCACCAGCCGCACGGCACCTTCGAAGGAGCGCTCCATGCGCGGCAGCAGAAAGGCGATGAGCTCGGCGCCGACGCGCAGCTGGCGATCGGCGAAGAGCTTGACGAGGAGTGCCGCGAGCAGCGTCTCGTCGGGTGCCGCGACGGCCACCGCAGGTGCGGCGAGCAGGCGCGATCTGAGATCGGCGAGTGCCAAGTGCCAGCGCGCGGGCGGCGCGCGCGCCGTCAAGAGGAGGTGGCCGCGGCACTCGGCGAGCATGTTATAGACATGCAAGAGGGCCTCCTCATCGACCCCGCGGTCCGCGTCCTCGACGATGGCGGCCCGCCGCGGGCCAAGCCGCTCGCGAAGCTTCTCGACGAGGAGCGCATCCCGCGCGAGCTCAAGCGCATTCGAGTGCTTGCGCCAGACCTGGGCGAGATGGCTCTTGCCGCACCCCGCCGGGCCGTAGAGCGTGAGCGCCGGTGCGGGCCAAGCGGGCCAGCGGTCGAGCCACAGAACGGCCTCGGCGTTGGAGGGTGCCACGAGAAAGTCCTCGCGCCCGTAGGCGGCACGATGGCCAAGGTCGAGGGCGAGCTGGGCCTCCACCCTCACGGCGCGCGCTCCCTGTCCGACCGGCTCCCGCCCGCGGCCCCTTTGTAGAGCGGGCTCCCGAGATAACGCCCGAGGCCGAAGCGCGCCAGCACGCCGATGGCGGCGGCCAAGGGAATCGCGAGCAGCACGCCGAGGAAGCCGAGCAAGGCACCGCCTGCGAGGAGCGCGAAGATGATCCACACGGGATGGAGCCCGACGCGGTCGCCGATCAGCTTGGGCGAGAGAAAATTCGCCTCGATCACGTGCCCGAGAAGGAATATTCCCGCCGTGGCCACGACCCAGCGCCAATCGGAGAATTGCAGGAGCGCCAAGGTAACGCTCGCGATGAAGCCGCCGATCGTGCCGACGAAGGGGATGACCGAAAGCAGCCCCGCCGCAATGCCGACGACGAGGCCGAAGTCGAGGCCGACGAGCGAGAGCCCGATCGAATAGAAGGTGCCGAGGAAGAGACAGACGATCGCCTGCCCGCGCGCGAAGCCGGCAAGGGTAGCGTCGATCTCGCGCACGAGCGAGCGGATCGTTTCGGCATGCTCGCGAGGCAGCCAGCCGTCGACCTGCGCCACGAGCCGCGGCCAGTCGCGCAACAGATAGAAGATGACGACCGGCGTGATGACGATCAGTGAGATCAGATTGACGAGCGCCAGCCCGCCGCTCCACAGGCCGGAGAGCAGGCTGCCGAGCCAGCTAACCACGCGGCCCGAGAATTCGGCCGCCGCGGCGCGCAGCCGCTCGGCGTCCTCGGGCGCGATGCGCATCTCGATGCGCTGGACCCAAAGGGTGAAGCTGTCGCGCAAGACGTCGAGGTAGTGCGGCAAGCGGGCGGCGAAGCTCGCGATCTGAGCCTGGAGTGCCGGCACGAGCAGGAGCAGCAGGAGCGCCCCCAGCACAACGAATACCGCCATAATGATGGCGGCGGCGAGCGTGCGCGACGCCCCCCAACGCTCGAGCCGGTCGGCGACCGGATTGAGCATGTAGGCGACCGCCATGCCCGCGACGAAGGGAAGCAGCACGCCGCGCAGGAGGTAGAGGGCAAGGGCCAGGACCGCGAGGCCGATGAGCCAAAAGCGCAGCTCGCGGACGGGGGTCCGGGCGTCCATCACACACCCTCGATGTCGGCCGCCCGCCGCGCCCAGCTCACCAAATACGCAGCACCCGAGAGCACGGTGGTCGCGGCGACGAGGTAGATAAGGGCGGACACGATCCCCTCGTAGTTGGCGCCGAGCCCGAGCTGCGCCAGTACATAGGCGGGCAGCACGAACTGCGCCAGGGTGTTGAGCTTGCTGATCATCAGCGGCCGCATCTTGAGGCTGCCCGTGAGCGTGTGCACGAGGAGCGCGCCGCCGATGATCAGAAGATCGCGGAACACGACGAGGATGACGAGCCAATTCGGCAGGTGATGGAGATAGCCGAGCACCACGAAGACGCTGACGAGGAGCGCCTTGTCGGCAAGCGGATCGAGATAGCCGCCGACGAGGGTACCGGCATTGAAGCGTTTGGCGAGGAAGCCGTCGAGCGCATCCGAAAGACCCGCCACCACGAAGATCCAGAATGCCCAGACCCACGCCTCGGTGAGAATGAGATAGACGGCGAGCGGCGAGGCCAAAAGCCGCGCGAGCGATATCAGGTTGGGTAGATTGATCACGATTCGCTCGCCCGCTCCCCGCTATCGGAAGGCAACCGTCGCCTCCACCCGACCCTGCCGTTCAGACGGGAAGGGCTGAAGCCCCGGCGCGCGGCCCATGCGCAAGCCCGGCCGCGCGCCTCTTCATTGAGCGGCAGCACCGGTATCCGCACCAGCACCCGCGGCACTCCCCGTGCCGCTCGCGGTTCCGCCCCCGGGAGCTGCACTGCCGCCGGCGAGACGCAAGACGAGGCCCTCCCCCTCTTCAGTCAATATCAGGTCGCGCTGGGCGAGCGCCAGCTTGAGTTGGGCCAGATCGCCCAGGTACTGGACGTCGATCCGCGCCTCGCTACGCGAGAGAAAGACGACCGCCGCCCGCTTGATGCTGGCGACCTGGTCGAGCCGGCGGCGCACCGTGAGCCAAGCGTCGAGATTGGCGATCGGAACCGTCGCCAGCGCCTCCTGGGCCTGGTCGAAATGGAGCAGGTTGTCCGCCTTCCATCGCTCGGTCACGTCGCTCTCGAGCTGCAGCGCGGCGCGCGTGAGCAGGGCGTCGAGGGCCTCGCCGGGCCGCGCCGCCACGCTCGAGATCGCCACCTGGCCGTCGTTGCCGGCGCCATAACGGCTCGCCGCAAGGCCAACAGCCTTGGCGCTGCCGTCGGGAGCCGTGTGGATCGTGGCACTCGCCACGAGCGTACTCCCGGCGTCGTAGCGTGCCGCGACCGCACCGAGCTTCTGCGCGTCGCCCGTGCTCGCCGCCTGCGCGTTGATCGCCGCGATGTCGGTGAGATCGCCGATCGGCACCGTGAAGGGCACGAGCCCGTCCGCCGCCGGCAAATTGGCCCAGCTCGTGCGCCACGGGTTGGGGTCCTCCCAGAGCGCCAAACTGTCGCCCGTGCGCAGGACCGGCAGCACGAGCACGGGCTTGCTCCGTGTCTCCGCGAAGGCGATGCCGGCATCGCGCAGGAGCTGCTCGACCGGGGCGGGCTTGAAGCGGTAGGTCAAGGTCGCGATGTAGCGCACCGTCGAGTGCTTTTCCTCCTGCACCTCGAAGCCCTCGGTAAGGTCCGCGAGCGCAGCGTCGCCCACCTTGGGCAGTTGCCGCGCGTCGCTCGGGAGCGTGAGCCGCGCGAGCAGCCGTTGGAAGGCGAGGCGCTCGGCGCTCGCGAGCGCCTTGTCGCGCGCCGCCGCCGCCGTCGCGGCGGTGGCGTCGACCGCGACGTTGCGCACCGTGAAGACGTCGCTGCCGCCCTCGACAGCCCCGGCACTCCCGGAGGAGGCGATGAGAGCGAGGAATGTCGAGAGCACCACGATCGGGCGGCCGACCAGCTGCAACATTGCAAACCGTTCCGGATCAAGTATTGTCGGCAGAGGACCTTTAGCCGCTGTTTATACCTCCTCTCACCCAAGCGAGGAAGCGATTACCACTCCGCGCCACAATCGCACCAGGACCTACAAGGACGCGGGCGTCGACATCGATGCGGGGGAGGCGCTCGTCGAGGCGATCAAGCCGTATGCCCGCGCGACCCGCCGTGCGGGCGCCGAGGCAACGCTCGGCGGCTTCGGCGCGCTCTTCGATCTGAAGGCGGCCGGCTACCGCGACCCCATCCTGGTCGCTACCACGGACGGGGTCGGCACCAAGCTCAAGGTCGCGATCGCCGCCGGGCGGCACGCGGGGATCGGCATCGATCTCGTCGCGATGTGCGTGAACGACCTCGTCGTGCAGGGTGCCGAGCCGCTTCTGATGCTTGATTATTTCGCGACCGGCAGGCTCGACGTGGCGCTGGGCACTGCCGTGATCAAGGGTATCGCCGAGGGTTGCCGCGAGGCCGGCTGCGCGCTTGTCGGCGGCGAGACCGCGGAGATGCCCGAGATGTACCAGGACGCGGACTACGACCTCGCCGGTTTTGCCGTCGGTGCGGTCGAGCGCGGCAAGGTGCTCACCGGCGAGGGCATTGCGGCAGGCGACCTCGTGCTCGGCCTCGCGGCCTCGGGCATTCACTCGAACGGCTTCTCGCTGGTGCGGCGGATCGTCGAGGAAAGCGGCCTTTCCTACCGTGATCCGGCGCCCTTCGCGAGTGGGGTCACGCTCGGCGAGGCGCTGTTGACGCCGACCCGCATCTATGTGCGCAGCTGCCTTGCCGCGGTGCGCGCCGGCAAGGTCCAGGCCCTCGCCCACATCACCGGCGGCGGGCTCCCCGAGAACATCCCGCGCGTGCTGCCGCACGGCGTCGGCGTCGAGCTCGATGCCGAGCGTTGGCCGTTCCTGCCGGTCTTCCGCTGGCTCAAGAAGAGCGCCCAAATCGCGCCCAGCGAGCTCGCGCGCACCTTCAACTGCGGCATCGGCATGGTCGCCATCGCCCGCGCCGGCGATGCGGACGCCGCGAAGAGCATCCTCGAGGTAGGGGGCGAGAGCGTCCATCTCATCGGCAAAGTGGTGAGCCAATCCGCGGGCGAGCCGGAGGTCGTCATCCGGACCATGGACGCGGCATGGCGCGGCTGAGAGTAGGCGTGCTCATCTCGGGGCGCGGCAGCAATCTGCAGGCGCTCATCGACGCCGCGGCGGCGGCGGACTTCCCGGCCGAGATCGTGCTGACGATCTCGAACCGCCCCGATGCCCAGGGCCTCGAGCGCGCCGGCAAGGCCGGGATTGCGACCCGGGTGATCGAGCACGGCAAGTTCGCGAGCCGCGAGGCGTTCGACGCGGCCCTTGATCAGGCCTTGCGAGCGGGCCGCGTCGAGCTCGTCTGCAACGCGGGGTTCATGCGCATCCTCACGGCCGGATTCGTCGAGGCTTGGCGCGATAGGCTCATCAACATCCACCCCTCGCTCCTGCCGGCCTTCCGCGGCCTCCACACCCACGAGCGCGCGCTTCAGGCGGGCGTACGACTGCACGGCTGCACCGTGCATTTCGTGCGTAGCCAGGTGGACGACGGCCCGATCATCGTCCAGGCCGCGGTCCCCGTGCTCGCCGGCGACGATGCGGAGAAACTCGCGGAGCGCGTGCTCGCGGCCGAGCACCGCGCTTATCCTCTGGCATTGGCGCTCATCGCGGCCGGGCGCGTGCGGGTCGAGGACGAGCGCGTGGTGATCGAAGGCGCGCTGCCGGCCACCGGCATGCTGCTCAATCCCAAGGCAGACTCCTGAGCTCGCATCGTCAGCACCAGCCCTTGCCGGCAGAGCCGGCACTCGGGCAATATGGCGCCGAAATATCGTCTAGCGTGAGGAACGAGGGACTTCGCGATGGCCGTCGATCACGATCTCAAGCCCCATCTCGACACCTGGCACAGCTTTGTCCGGCTTATCTTCTACGGCGCCGCCTCCGTGGTGGTCATTCTCGGCCTTCTGGCGCTCTTCCTGCTTTAGCATTCCCCTACCCCTCAGCCCACGATCTCGAGCGCGCTGAAGAAGAAGGCGATCTCGGCGCGCGCGGTCGAGGGCGCGTCCGAGCCGTGCACCGAGTTGGCCTCGATCGATTCCGCGAAGTCCTTGCGGATGGTACCGGCCGCCGCATCGGCCGGATTGGTCGCCCCCATCACTTCCCGGTTCCGCGCCACCGCGTTCTCGCCTTCGAGTATCTGCACGACCACCGGCCCCGAGCTCATGAAGGCTGAGAGGCTTTCGAAGAAGGGCCGCCCCTTGTGCACGGCATAGAAGTTCTGCGCCTGCTCGAGGCTCAAGCGAAGGCGCTTCTGGGCCACGATCCTCAGCCCCGCCTCCTCGAGGCGGGCGTTGATCTTGCCGGTGAGGTTCCGTCGCGTAGCGTCGGGCTTGATGATCGAAAGCGTGCGCTCCAATGCCATCTGCGCCCTCATCCCTCCAGCCGAATTCCCGGTTTGCGATTCCGCGCCGCGCTTATAGACGCCTTGAGCGCCAAGGGCAACCGCTGTATCACGCGGCCCTGGGGATTGCGCCATGCTGCAGTTGAGCGAACTCACCTATAGAGTAGGCGGCCGCACGCTGTTCGAGCGCGCGAGTGTCCTCATTCCGCAAGGTGCCCGGGTCGGTCTGGTCGGACGCAACGGTGCCGGCAAGACGACTTTGCTCCGCCTGATCGCGGGCGAGCTCGAGCCCGACGGCGGCGAGGTCCGGCTCTCGGCGGGCCTGCGTCTGGGCATGCTCGCCCAGGAGGTGCCGGCACTCTCGCTGAGCCTCGTCGATTTCGTCCTCAGGGCGGACACGGAGCGCTCGGCCCTCCTCGCGGAGGCGGAGCGCGCGACCGACCCCCAGCGCATCGCCGACATCCACCATCGCCTCGCCGACATCGAGGCCCACCGTGCAGCGCCGCGCGCGCAGCGCATCCTCGCGGGCCTCGGCTTCGACGAGGCAGCACAGGGTCGGCCGCTTGCGGACTTCTCGGGCGGCTGGCGCATGCGGGTGGCGCTCGCCGCGGTCCTCTTTGCCGCACCCGACCTTCTGCTCCTCGACGAGCCGACCAACCACCTCGATCTGGAGGCAACACTCTGGCTCGAGGCGTATCTCGCGAGCTATCCGCATACGGTGATCGTGGTGAGCCACGACCGCGAGCTCCTCAACAAGGTGGCGCGCCGAATCCTCCATGTCGATGCCGGCAAGCTCGTGCTCTATAGCGGCGGCTACGACCGCTTCGAGCGGACGCGGCGCGAGCGGCTCGCGCATCAGCAGGCGCTTCTGCAGCGCCAGATGGCGGAGCGCAGGCGCATCCAGGCCTTTGTCGACCGCTTCCGCGCCAAGGCCACCAAGGCGCGCCAGGCGCAAAGCCGCCTGAAAGCGCTCCAGCGCATGGAACCCATCGCGGCGGTGGCCGAGGAGGAGGTGCCGAGCTTCGATTTCCCTAGTCCCGAGCCGCTGGCTCCTCCGCTTATCGTGCTCGATGACGTAGCAGTCGGCTACGCGCCCGAGAGACCCGTGCTCCGGCACCTCTCGCTCAGCATCGACAGCGACGACCGCATCGCCCTCCTCGGCGCCAACGGCAACGGCAAATCGACCCTCGTCAAGCTGCTTGCCGGTCGGCTCAAGCCCATGAGCGGCGCACGCCGCGCCTCTGCCAAGCTCAGGGTCGGCTATTTCGCCCAGCACCAAGCGGACGAGCTCGACGCGCACGCCACAGTCTACGATCACATGGTACGGCTCATGCCCAAGGCGGACGAGGCCCGGGTGCGCGCGCAGCTCGCGCGCTTTGGCTTTTCGCAAGCGCGCGCCGAGGTGAAGGCGAGCGAGCTCTCGGGCGGCGAGAAGGCGCGCCTCCTCTTTGCGCTCATGAGCCGCAACGCGCCGCACCTCATGTTGCTCGACGAGCCGACCAACCATCTCGACATCGACGCGCGCGAGGCCCTCGTCGAGGCGCTCAATGCGTATGAGGGTGCCGTCGTGCTGGTAAGCCACGATCCGCACCTGATCGAGCTCTCGGCCGAGCGCCTGTGGCTCGTCAAGGACGGCACGGTCGGCGCCTACGAGGGCGATCTCGAGGATTATCGCGCCCTCCTTCTCGAGGAGCGGCGCCGGCAGGCCGAGCCGACCGCGCGCAAAAAGGATAGCGAGGCAAGGAGCACGCGCTCCAGCAAGAAGGAGCTCCGCCGCGCCGCCGCCGAGGCGCGCGCCGCCGCCGCCCACCTCAAGCGCGCGGTCGAGGCGGCGGAGAAGCGCCTCGCTAAGCTTGCTGCCGAGAAAACGCGGCTCGAAGCGAAGCTCGCCGATCCCGCGGTCTATGCCGGCCCGACCGCCGAGCTCATGAGGCTGCAGATCAAGCATGGCGAGGTGAAAGCGGCCCTTGCCGAGGCCGAGGAGGCCTGGCTCGCGGCGCAAGCCGCCTTCGAGGACGCGAGTGCGCTTCCCTAGCGGCCCTTTGCCGCTACTGCCGCACTCCGGCCTTGGGGCCGCTTGGTGAAGCGCCATACGACCGCGGGCGGCACGTTGAGCCAGGCCGTACCCACCCGCGTCGCCGTCCAGCCCCATTGCTCGAGCATTTCGCGCCGCACCGGCGATTTCGGCCCGTAGGTGTATTGGATGAAGGCGCCCGTGTCGTCGAGGAGCGCATGCGCCTCGGCCAGCACGGCCCGTTGCTGGCGCTCCCCCATGGCGAGGAAGGGCAGGCTCGAGACCACGGC
>DATNIJ010000309.1:0-8117 GCA_035604475.1 Alphaproteobacteria bacterium | reverse complement strand
CGGCCGCGCGCACGCGGACATAGCCCCCACTCGAGAGCTTGAGCCCGTCGCCCTCGCGCATCATCACCGCCTGCGGCAGATCCAGAAGAAACTCCGAGCCGCGCTCGCCGCGCATGCGCAGGCGGCGCCGGTGGCGCGCGTCGTAGGCGAGCGTCACGGCGTCCCGCTCCTCCGCTGCCGGCCAGTGCCCCGCCGGCAGGATTTCGTTGACACTTTCCATCAGAAGAGGAAGTAGCGCTGGGCCATGGGCAGCACCTTGGCCGGCTCGCACGTGAGGAGCTCGCCATCGGCGCGCACCTCGTAGGTCTCGGGGTCGACTTCCATCCTGGGTGTGCGGTTGTTGTGCACCATGCTCGCCTTCGAGATGCCGCCGCGGCAGTTCTCGACGGGGAAAGTGGAGCGGGCGAGGCCGAGCGTGTCGCCGAGGTCCGCCGAGTGGGCGGCGAGCGAGACGAAGAGCACCGAGCTTTCGGCGAGATTGCGCCCGAAGCCCGCGAACATCGGCCGGTAATGGACCGGCTGCGGCGTCGGGATCGAGGCGTTGGGATCGCCCATGGGGGCGGCCGCGATCGAGCCGCATTTGAGCACGAGGTCCGGCTTCACGCCGAAGAAGGCGGGCGACCACAGCACCAGATCGGCGAGCTTGCCGACCTCGACCGAGCCCACGTAGCGCGAGATGCCCTGGGCGATCGCCGGGTTGATGGTGTATTTCGCGACGTAGCGCTTGCAGCGGAAATTGTCGTTGTCGCCCGTCTCCTCGGGGAGCCGCCCGCGCTGACGCCTCATCTTGTCCGCCGTCTGCCAGGTGCGGATGACGACCTCGCCGACCCGCCCCATGGCCTGACTGTCGGACGACATCATGGAGAAGGCGCCCAGGTCGTGAAGAATGTCCTCGGCCGCGATCGTCTCGCGGCGGATGCGGCTCTCGGCAAACGCCACGTCCTCGGCGATCTTGGCATCGAGGTGGTGGCAGACCATGAGCATGTCGAGATGCTCGTCGAGCGTGTTGACCGTGTAGGGCCGCGTCGGGTTGGTCGAGGACGGCAGCACGTTCGCCTCCCCGCACACGCGGATGATGTCCGGCGCGTGCCCGCCGCCGGCACCCTCGGTATGGAGGGCGTGGATGGTGCGGCCCTTGAAAGCGGCGATGGTGTCCTCGACGAAGCCCGACTCGTTGAGCGTGTCGCTATGGATCAGCACCTGGACGTCCATGGCGTCGGCGACGGCGAGGCAGGTATTGATCGCGGCGGGCGTCGTACCCCAGTCCTCGTGGAGCTTGAGCCCGCATGCGCCGGCCTCGATCTGCTCGACGAGGCCGTGGGGCAAGGTGGCATTGCCCTTGCCGTAGAAGCCGAAGTTCATGGCGAAGCCCTCGGCCGCCTGCAGCATGCGCCCGATGTGCCAGGGGCCGGGCGTGCAGGTCGTGGCCTTGGTCCCCGTGGCGGGACCCGTGCCGCCCCCCATCATCGTCGTGATGCCGCTATAGAGCGACTCCTCGATCAGCTGCGGGCAAATGAAGTGAATGTGCGCATCGATCCCGCCGGCGGTCAGGATCATGCCCTCGCCCGCGATCGCCTCGGTGCCGGGGCCGATGGTAATGTCCACCCCCGGCTGCACGTCGGGATTGCCGGCCTTGCCGATCGCGAAGATGCGCCCCTCCTTGATGCCGACGTCCGCCTTCACGATGCCCCAATGATCGAGGATGAGGGCGTTGGTGATGACCGTGTCGACGGCACCCTCCTGGCGGCCGACCTGGCTTTGGCCCATGCCGTCGCGGATCACCTTGCCGCCGCCGAACTTGACCTCCTCGCCGTAGATCGTGCGGTCCTCCTCGACCTCGATGAAAAGCTCGGTGTCGGCAAGGCGCACCTTGTCGCCCACCGTGGGGCCGAACATGTCGGCATAGCGGCCGCGCGAAATCCTCTGGGCCATCTCTCCCCCCTTAGAGACCGACGCGAAATGATTTGTCTGGACCCCTCGTCACCCCCGCGAAAGCGCTACGGCAGACAGCTGTCCTCGCGGAGGCGACGATCGCGATCAGCCCCTCTCCCGCTTGCGGGAGAGGGAGGGGCCCGCGGCCGTAAGGCCGTGGGAGGGTGAGTGACGGCGCCGACATCTGGCATTCCCTCACCCTTCCCATCCCTTCGGGATGGGCCCCTTCCCTCTCCCGCAAGCGGGAGAGGGGTTTCTTGTCTTCTTCCGCTTGCGCGGGAATGAGGATGGGTGGCGGGTCGTGCGTTGCAAATGATGGATGCATTTTGGCGTCGGCCCCTCAGAGCTTGGCGTTCACTTTGCCGTTGAAGCCGTAGACGGTGCGCGCACCCGCGTAAGGGATGAGCGTCACCTTGCGGGTCTGGCCCGGCTCGAAGCGCACCGCCGTCCCCGCCGGGATGTCGAGGCGCATGCCGCGCGTCCTCGCCCGCTCGAAGGCGAGTGCCGCATTCGTCTCGTAGAAATGGTAATGGCTGCCGACCTGGATCGGACGGTCGCCGCAGTTGGCGACCTCGAGCGTGAGCGCCGCGCGGCCCTCGTTGAGGACCAGCTCGCCTTCCTTCGCGATCACCTCGCCGGGGATCATGGCGCCCTCCCGGAGCGGATCGGATGGTGCACGGTGACGAGCTTGGTCCCGTCGGGGAAGGTCGCCTCGACCTGGACCTCGTCCACCATCTCCGCGATCCCTTCCATCACCTGATCGCGCCCGATCACCCCCGCACCGTCGCGCATCAGCTCGGCCACGCTGCGCCCGTCGCGCGCGCCTTCGACGACGAAGTCGCTGATGAGGGCGACCGCTTCCGGATAGTTGAGCTTCACCCCGCGCTCGAGGCGCTTGCGCGCGACGATCGCAGCCATCGCGATCAAGAGCTTGTCCTTTTCCCGTGGCGTGAGATTCACCTCGTCCTCCCTCTTCTATTCGCTCATGTGGCCCATGCGCGCGGCAGCCGCGGCGGCAGACCCGCGATAGCCGCGCGCAGCGACTTGGCGAGATGGGCGAAATCCTCGCGCACGGCCAGCGCCTCGCGGCCGATGAGGCGCGCCAGCAGCACGCCGTTCACGACCGACGCCGCGGCACGGCTCGAAGCTTGGGCGAGCAGGTCGCGCGCGGCATCGAGCCAGCGCGCCGCATCGTCCGCCGCATAGACGAGCAGCGCAACCGCGGCGGCACCGTCGCAGCCGGCGCGCTCAGCGATGAGCCGTCCCACCTCGCCTTCAAGGTGAAGCGCATCGGCCCAAACGAGCCTGCTGCCGCGGCGCACGCGCCAGCCATCGTGCAGCCGCCCGCGCGTGAGCTGCTCGCCGCGCGCGCTGCGGCCGAACGTCAGCATCTCCCCCGCGAGGAGCCGTCCGCCGGGTGCGAGCGTCACCTCGTTCCGCCGCAAGAGCCGGGCGCCCTCGAAAAGGATGGTCTCCTGCGGCAGCCACTCGAGCCAGGCGCCCTCGCCCACGCCGAGGGCCACCTCGATCCTGGCGTCGCTCCCGAGCGAGCGATAGATCTTCTCGGCGGCTTGCGTGGTGACCGAGGCGGAGGCGCCGGCAAGCGCCTCGATCGAAAGAGCCAGGCTGTCGCCGCCGGTGAGCCCGCCCGAGGTCGTCAGCAGGACGGCGGTCAAAAGATCGCCTTCCTCTGCGCGCGGAAACAGCACCCGGCAAGGCGTTTGCTGATAGAGGCGGCGGAGGACCGCCCCCCTCCCCGCGCTCGCGCGCGCGAAGGCGAGCTCCGCCACGCCATGACAGCGCTCGAGGCGTTGCTCGAGCGGCTCCGGCGCGCGGACGAGGCGGACATTGTGCTTCACCTTAGACGGTAAGGTAGCGCCGAACCTCGGCTTCCACCATATCCTCGACGGGGCCGGCAAGCACGACCTCGCCGCGCTGCATGACGGCGAAGCGGTCGGCGAGTTGGCGCGCGAACTCGAAATACTGCTCGACGAGGAGGATCGCCATGTCGCCGCGCCCGGCCAGCTTGCGGATGACGCGCTCGATCTCCTTGATGATCGAGGGTTGGATGCCCTCGGTGGGCTCGTCGAGTATGAGGAGCCGGGGGCGCATGACGAGCGCGCGGGCGATGGCGAGCTGCTGCTGCTGTCCGCCGGAGAGGTCGCCGCCGCGACGCGCTGCCATCGCCTTGAGCACGGGGAAGAGCTCGAAAATCTCTCCGGGGATGTTGCGGATCGCGCGGGGCAAGGTGCCGAGCCCGGTCATGAGATTCTCGAGTACGGTCAAGCGCGGGAAGATCTCGCGTCCCTGCGGCACCAACGCGATGCCGAGCCGCGCGCGCTCATAGGGCTTGAGCTGCTTGAGATCGCGCCCTTCCCATTCGATTCGCCCGCTGGCGATGGGAGCGAGCCCGCAGATGGCGCGCAAGAGGCTCGTCTTGCCGACCCCGTTGCGCCCCAGGAGGCAGGTGATCTTGCCCACCTCGGCGGTGATGCTCACGTCCCTGAGCGCGTGGCTCGCGCCGTAGTAGAGATTGACGCCCTCGACGGCCAGCATCTCAGCGCCCCAGATAGACTTCGATGACGCGCGGGTCGTTCTGCACGTGCTCGACCGTCCCCTCTGCGAGCACCGAGCCCTCGTGAAGCACGCTGATCCTGGCACCCAAGCGGCGCACGAACTCCATGTCGTGCTCGACCACGACGACGGTGCGCGGTCCCGCGATGGCAAGGAGAAGCTCGACCGTGGTTTCCGTCTCGTGATCGGTCATGCCCGCGACGGGCTCGTCGAGCAGCAGGAGCTGCGCGTCCTGAATGAGCAGCATGCCGATCTCGAGCCACTGCTTCTGCCCGTGGCTGAGCGTGCCGGCAATGGCACCCGTCCGGTCGGTGAGACCGATGGTGACGAGGATATCCTCGATGCGCGCACGATGCTCCCTCCTCATGCGATAGAGCAGCGTGCGCCAGATGCCGCGCGATGTCCTCAGCGCCAGCTCGAGATTCTCGAACACCGTGAGGTTCTCGAATACCGTCGGCTTCTGGAACTTGCGCCCGATGCCCAAATTGGCGATGGCGCTCTCCTCGAGCTTGGTAAGGTCGATCTTGCCGTCGAAGAAGACCTCGCCCTTGTCCGGCCGCGTCCTGCCGGTGACGACATCCATCATCGTCGTCTTGCCGGCGCCGTTCGGACCGATGACCGTGCGGAGCTCGCCCTTGTTGATGACGAGGGAGAGCTCGTTCAACGCCTTGAAGCCGTCGAAGCTGACGGAAACACCGTCGAGATAGAGATGCGTATCCGCCGCCGGCCCCGGAGCCGCCGCGGTCACCATGCCTCGGGACGCCTCGGACGGCATCAGCACCAGCGCCTCAGTCATCGCCGCCCCGCGCGAGCAGCGCCCGCCGCGCGCCCCGCCATTCGCGCCACTGGCGCGCCATGCCGGCAATGCCGCGCGGGAAGATGAGCGTTACCAGGATGAAGAGGGCACCCAAAAAGAAGAGCCACACCTCGGGGGCGGCGTCCGTGAAGTAGGTCTTGGCGAGGTTGACGAGCACGGCGCCGACGGCCGCACCCGCAAGCGTGCCGCGCCCGCCGACCGCGACCCAGACGGCGACCTCGATCGAGCTCGCCGGCGAGAACTCGCTGGGGTTGATGATGCCGACTTGCGGCACGTAAAGCGCCCCCGCCAATCCCGCGATCATGGCCGAGACGGTGAAGACGAAGAGCTTGGCGTTGGTCACCGAATAACCGAGAAAGCGCACCCGCGCCTCGGCGTCGCGGATGGCGAGCAGCACGCGGCCGAGCTTGGAGGTGACGACGAAGCGGCAGAGGAGGAAGGCAAGCCCGAGTGCTAAAGCGGAGGCGAGGTAGAGGCCCATGCGCGTCGCCGGCGCGTGCACGTCGAAGCCGAGCAGCGTTTTGAAGTCGGTGAGGCCGTTGTTGCCGCCGAATCCCATGTCGTTGCGGAAGAAGGCGAGCTGGAGGGCGAAGGTCATCGCCTGGGTGATGATCGAGAGATAGACGCCGGTCACGCGCGAGCGAAAGGCGAACCAGCCGAGTGCCAACGCTAGGAGGCCGGGGACGAGGAAGGTCATGAGGGCGGCGAAGGCGAAATAGTCGAAGCCGTACCAATACCAGGGCAGCTGCTTCCAATTGAGGAAGACCATGAAGTCCGGAAGTATCGCGTTCTTGTAGACGCCGAGGGTGCCGATCGAGCGCATGAGATACATGCCGAAGGCATAGCCGCCGAGGGCGAAGAAGGCGCCGTGGCCGAGGCTCAGGATGCCGGCATAGCCCCACACCAGGTCCATGGCGAGGGCAAGAATCGCGTAGCAGAGATATTTGCCGAAGAGCGGGATGAGATAATCGCCGAGGTGGAAGGCGGAGGCCTGCGGCACCGCCCCGTTGAGGAGCGGTATGCCCAGGACGAGCACCAGGCCAAGGCCGAGGAAGCAGGCCCAGCCGCGGAGGTCGAGGAGCGTGGTGAAGCGTCGGGCGGCGTAGCCCATGGCCTAGCTCTCCGCCGCCCGGCCCTTGAGCGCGAAGAGCCCGCGCGGCCGCTTCTGGATGAACAGGATGATCGCCACCAGGATGAGGACTTTGCCGAGGATGGCGCCGGCGAAGGGCTCGAGGAACTTGTTGGCGATGCCGAGGCCCATCGCACCCACGAGCGTGCCCATGAGGCTGCCCACACCGCCGAACACCACGACGAGGAAGCTGTCGACGATGTAGAGCGAGCCGAGGTTGGGACTCACGTTGCCGATCTGGCTTAAGGCGACCCCCGCCATGCCGGCGATGCCCGAGCCGAGGCCGAAGGTGAGCGCATCGACGCGTGCTACGCGGATACCCATGACCGAGGCCATGTCGCGGTTCTGCGTCACCGCGCGGACGTTGAGGCCGTAGGACGTGCGCTTCAGCATGAGGGCCAAGGCGCCTAAGATGAGGAAGCAGAAGATCACGATGTAGAGCCGGTTCCAGGTCACCGTGAAGCCGCCGATGAGCTCGAAGCCGCCGGTCATCCACTCGGGATTCGACACTTCCTTGTTGGGCGCGCCGAAGACCGAACGCACGAGCTGTTGCAGGATGAGGCTGATGCCCCAAGTCGCCAGCATGGTCTCGAGCGGGCGGCCGTAGAGGAAGCGGATGATGCCGCGCTCGAGGGCGACCCCCATGGCACCCGCCGCGAGGAACGCGACCGGAACCGAGACGATGAGGTAGTAGCCGAACATTCCCGGCGGCAGGAAGGCGCGGAACGCCTGCTGCACCACGTAGGCGCTATAGGCGCCCAGCATGATCATCTCGCCATGGGCCATGTTGATGACGCCCATCAGGCCGAAGGTGATGGCAAGCCCGATCGCGGCGAGCAGCAGCACCGAGCCGAGGCTTATGCCCTGCACGATATTGCCGCCGAGCTCGACGAACTTGAGCTTCGTCCCGATCCGCTTGGCGGCCGCCTCGGCGGCCGCCCGCACCTCGGGCGTTGCATCGGGGGCTGCGGCCACGTCCAAAAGCATGCTGCGGACGTCGGGATCCATTGCGTCCGCGAAGCCGGCGATCGCCTTGATGCGCTCCTCGGGCGTGCCGGTCCTGAGTTTGATGACATTGAGGCTCGCCGCGATCGCCGCCTTGACCTTGGGCACGGTCTCGCTCGCGAGCGCCTTCTCCAGCGTCGCCGCCATCCGGGGTGTCGCGGTCTTTCCCGCGTCGCGCGCCGCGGCCAGGCGCTGCTGCGGATCGCGGCTGAAAATCTGCAGGCCGGAGAGTGCCGATTCGATGCTGCCGCGCAAACGGTTGTTGACGAGCACGCGATCGACGGCGTCGCTCTTGGCCATGCCGAGCGCCGCCCCGCTCGCGGCATCGGTCAGCCTGTAATGTTCGCCCTCCTGCTCGGCAATGACGACGCGCTTGCCCTCCGCCGTCACCGCGAGCTTGCCCTCGGAGAGCGCCTGCAAAACGACGATCGCGCGCGCATCGCCGAGCGCCCCCAAGCCGGCGACCGCAGCCTCCTTGTCCGCGAAGCTCTCCGAGCCGAGCCTGGCAACGAGATCCGCGAATGGGTCGGCCGCGGCGGGGCGCGGCAGCAGGAGAAGGAGGGCGACGAGGAAGAGGAGTGCAGCAAGCAGATGCATGTCGCTGTCCCTCACCCTTCCCATCGCCTTGCGATGGGCCCCTTCCCTCTCCCGCTTGCGGGA
>DATNIJ010000308.1:0-22501 GCA_035604475.1 Alphaproteobacteria bacterium | reverse complement strand
GAGATGGTGGCGGTTGCAGGGCGAGAGGTCGCTCCCCGTCTGCGCGATGCCGATGATCGGCCGGCCCGCGCGCAGCTCCTCGACCGTCATGCCGAAATTCAAGAAGCGCTCGATATAGATCGCCGTCATGCCGGGATTGTGGGTGTCGTCGAACCAGGCTTGGCTGCGCAGGCGACGGTTATTCTTGCGGGCGGCGGACATCGTCTTTCCTCTCATCTCTTGCAGGTCTTGCAGGATCGCGCGTCCCCGCTAAGCACGGGAACAAGCACTACCGTAGCACCGGGGCGGGCGGGGGTGAAGCGGGGGCGCAGGGGACAGCAACGCGATTAGGGCGATCGCTGCGTTGTGCCAATTGCAGAAATGGAAGCTTGGCGTAGCGGCCGTCGTCACGGGCGAGCGCCAGGGCTGCGAACAGGCGCGGCACGCGGTGATAGAGGACCGAGAAGTCCTCGCGGCGGGTTCCTCAACACTCCGCCGCGGCACAAGCCGGCCAAGAAGCTCCAAAAGCCAAAACGACGCGCATCTAGATAGCGCGGTCCTGCGAGGCGGCGGGAATTAGCGGATGATGTCCGCTTCCCAGAAACTTCCCGGACTATACCAACTCGCCGTTCCGCGTCTGATGCGCGTACGGTCGCGAGAAAGCGGACCATAGTAAGTGCCAGCTAGTCTCTGCCGGTACAAAACCGCAGAACCATCTTGTATCTGCCGAAATTCGATCACATCCTGGGCAATGCCGCCGGTGCGATTGTTACGCCATTGGGCATCGAATATCGGCGAATCCCCTCTGCGTGTCCAACTACCCTCCCAAATGCTCCCATCGGAAGCGTATTCTCGGACTTGCCAGACACGCCCAAGATCGAAGCCATATCCGTCAAATGCAACGACTAAACCCGAAGGCACCAGTCCGGCCAGCGCGGCGATGATCATAACGGATAGCAGGCGACGGCGCTCTTTGCGCATTGCAATTCTCGGCATCGTTACACTCCCCCAGTGTTAACCTGACCCCCGAGGTTGCGCCCATACGGCATAATCGTGCCGACGACATTGATCTGGATCAGATTGCCCCTACTGAGCCACCTGGAACGGCCCAATGAGCAAGAACACCACCTATCGGGGCCGTGGTGCCCGGGCGACGTCCACAGCGCCTAGTCTTTCCATTGTTGCGTACGGCAGGGTCATTCTTCAGCGTGCTCAGGCAGACGAAAAATGCGCGGTCATGGCGAGCGTCGGCCTTCACCGCGTTCCAGCTTGCCGCAGGGAGCGCAGATCGTTACTCTGACGCTACCAGCCGACCTCACCTGGGAATGTCGGTTTATTCTCCAAGGGAGGATTTCACGATGCGCAGACTCGTTATATGCGCCCTCTTTTCCGCCCTCTTTGCCGCTTCAGCCGCTTTCGAATCCGCGACTGCCGAGTCGAGCGTGAAATCCTTATCTGCCACTGTCGCGTCGAATGTGAAATCCGCAGTCGCAAAACACTGGGCTGGTGACAGGTCATGTCAGGTGCAGCATGTTGTCGTCAGTTTCACTGCGCCGCCTGCGAATGGAACCGTCACGGCCCAATACGAGCAAATGGTTGTTCCAGCCTACGCTAGCCTAGGGGGCGCGCAAGGGTCATGCGCGGGAAGAACAGTGGAAGGAATCGTGATCTATTATCAATCCAAGCCCGGCTTCTCGGGCCAAGACAGCTTTCGATACCTGCGTACCAATGTGGACAATCCCCAAGATCGGTTGAACGGGGAAATTTCGTACACGGTCACAGTTCAATAATGGCGATCTCTTCCAAAGTTAACGTTACCGGCTCCGTCATTACCGGCGAAAGCCGGTATCCATTGACCAGGATCACCATTGTTGGTGAAAGGAAAGACGCCGCACCTGCCCTGAAGCGGGTCCCGCCCCGGATCCAGTCCGGGGTCGCCGGGACGATGGATTATCACATTCATAAATATTCAAATGCGATAACCCTGCCCCTCAAGGGGGGAGGAGAGTGCATAGCATGGCAATGGAATTGCCTTGCGCCTTGAAGGTGGGACCGCGGACGCGCCGCTGCCTATTTCCTCTTCGGCGTTGGCACCTCGCGCGCGCGTCGGGCGCGCGCCGGGATCACGAGCCGAACAGCCGGCGCGGCGCCCAGTCGATGATCTTGTGAAGCAACGGCACCGACTTGGCGTAGGCGCTGACGCTATGGCGCCAGTATTCGCGTTGGACGTACCAGTCGGAATCGACGTAGCAGAGCTGCAGGCTCATGCGCTGGCCCTTCTGCGGCAGAAAGCCGTGCCACGAATGGTCGCAGACGCGGAACATCAGCATCCTGCCGAACTCAGGTGCAAACTCGAAGGCGCAGTCCTCGCGGTTCGAGCTGCGCAGCACGCGGAGCCGGCCGCGCTCATAGGGCCACTCGCGGCTGAAGCCGACCAGCACGGTGACGATCTTGTGCTTCGAGTCGGGGTGGGCGTAGCCCTCGTTGTAGTGGCCCGTGGTATTGCCCATCATCACGATGCAGGGCGGACAGGTAGTGAGGTCCATGCCGAACTTCCGCCCGACGAGATCGCGGAAGCGCGGGCTCAGCAGGTCCTTGACGACCGCGCCGAATTTGGCTCCGTAGCGAAGGTCGGGCAGCCCATAGCTGCCGCGATCGGGTATGGGCGGCGCATCGGCGAGAACCTCGTCCTTCCAACGAGGAGGGATGGCGTGCTCGACGAAGGCGAAGTCGTAGGGATCGTGGCGCAGCTCGGCGGCGGCGATCGCCACCTCGTCGAGCATCGAAAGTGGCGCGCTACTCTCTGGCATGGATCATCCCTCCTGGGGCGGGCTGAGGCTCTGCCTCCATATCCGCCAAAACGGCGGAAGCTGGCTTTGATCTGGATCAATCGCACCGCCCGGCAGCGCTGCGGCAAAGGTGCGGCTCGCCCCCATCCGGGCGGCCCCTCGGGCCTCGCTTGGCGTGGCACTCAGAAGAGCGGCAAGGCGGGTGCGTCGTCGGCCACGGCCGCCACACCTTCCACCTCGATCAGCCACTCCGGGCGGCAGACGGCACCCTCCACGATCACCATGGGCAGCCCGCGAAAGCGCTCGGAGAGGTAGCCCTCGACGCGGGGGAAATCCGCGGGGTCCCGGAGATAGACGGTGAGATGCATCATGTCGTCCAGGCCCGCCCGTCCCGCGCGCAGCAGTGCCTCCACGTTCTCAAGCGCCCGCTCGAGCTGACGCAGCACATCGCCGCGATGGACCACGGCCCCGGTCCCGTCGATGCTCGCCGTTCCCGAGATGAAATGGTGCGAGCGGTCGGCATAGGCGATGCGCGTGCCCCGCTCGAAGGTGACGCCGTAGTTCCGCGTCGGGCACAGCCGGTCGAAGTCGTTGAGGTACGACATCTGCCCGGGAGCGAGGCCGAGAATGGAATAGGCGTCCATCGCCACGAGATCGTAGCGGTGCGCGCAGCCGCCCTCGATGCCGGTGCTGGCGAGGTAGTGCGTGTCCGCGGTCAAGCCTTGGCGCTCGAACAGCTCGCGGCGGCTCTCGACCATGTCCTTGTAGAAGACGTCGACGTCCTTGACGTAGATCCAGGTTCGCACGCAATGGTCGCGGAGCGTGCCGCCGGCACCGGCCAGCGTCGCGATGAGATCGGCGAAGATCTCGCGCGTCTGGCCGGCCGCCGATGCGGGTGCCGCGTCGGAGCCGGCGCAGAGCCGCGTGCTCCAGAGATGGCGCAAGCCGCGCTTCTCGACCAGCACGTGATGGGGCGATAAGCGCTCTTTCGCGATACCGGCATCGCCGGTGAGGTGATAGGCAAGGAGTGCGATCTTCGCACCCGGCAGCGGCGCCTGTTGCACGATCGAGACCGCGACCGGACCCTCCGCCTGCGTGCCGCAGAGGCTGCTCGCCCGGACCGCTTGAGCCTGATTCATGAGGTCGCTGACGAAGACCCGCCTGAAAATGGCGCTCTCCGGCGCCAGGCCGAGGTCCTTTCTCGCCGCGGCATAGCGCTCCTCGACGAGATGGAGCTGCTCCGCAAAGGCGAGCCCGGCAGAGGCCTCGACCGAAATGAAATGCTCGCCCCCGCCCGATTCGCCGCGGAAGCTGCGACTCGCGATTCCTTTGTCATGCTGCATTCGCGCTGGTCCCTCCCCTTCACCGGCGCTCGCGCCCTCGCGCGGCTACGATCGCAAGCTAGGCCCCGGATCGCCCGGCGTCGTTGACCTAGATCAAACGGCCTCGCGCGAGCAAGCCGGTGCTGCTGCCGGTGCCCTCGTCCATTCCATACGCGTGTTGCGGTGCCGAACCTGCGCTCGGGCTCGCGGCCGGCGCGCTTACGCCTTGCGCCTTCCGGCCCTCGGCCGCTCTGGGTAGGCAAGCCCGTGCTCGCCGCGATAATCGACGACGGCACTCGGCTTCCAGCCGCGCAGCAGCTCTGCCGCGACGTCGTAGATCTCGATCTCGAACGGCCGGCAGGTCTTCTCCGGGTCGGCGGCGCTAGGTCCCCACATCGGCACCGAGAGGTCGCCGTGCGGGCAGGCCGAGATCGCGCAGAGCAGATCCATCTCGGCGAGGAATTCGAAGAAGTCGCCCTTCTTGGCCGGGCTAGGCTTGACGAAATAGCGGCCGTCCTGGGTCAGCCCCGTCACCTGGAAGACGTTGAGCACGTCGTGGACGTCGTACTCGGTGAGCTTGTAGGGAATGACCGCGCGCACGAGGTTGGAGTGGCAGCAGAGGTCGAAATCCTCGCCGTTCAAGAGCTTGTGCACATAGGGGTCGCAGCGGGTGCCGAGCAGATCGTGGCAGCCGGCACCGTCAGCGTCGATGCCGTATTGCACGCTCTCGTCGGTGATCGTCGCCATCGGCCGCAAGTAGGGCAAAGAGGACCAGAAGCGGTCGTAGGTCTTGAGGTGCGCGCTATGGAGCTGGCGCGTGCGCGAGGCCCAGAAACGCTCGCGCGGATTGTGCCGGTTCCACATGTTGAGATCGCCGACCTGCGGGCCCTCGCTCACGACGATGCGGCAGATTTGGCCCGCGCCCACCGGCCAGGCCTTGCCCGAGCGCGGCGGCACGGTGATGCGCTCCTTGAGCTTGCGTCCCTCTTTCGCACTCGCCAAGCGGCCGTAGAGCTTGCGGTCGACGTAGAGCGGCATGCCGGGCTTGGCTTCGTAGATGATGCGGGGTTTGACCATTGCGCTACCCTTGAGTTGATAGTCCCAAACCGACGGGCCGAAGACGCCGCCGCGCGACGAGTCTGCAGGCTTTGCGGAAGCTTGACAATCGTTCTCTGGCGCTCTCAGGGCGGCAGCGCGCCGTCGTGGCCGAGGTCGAGATCGACCGCAAGAGCGGGGAGGTCCGCGTGCCGCGTACCAGCGCTGCGGTGGATGCGGGCCAGATCATCAACCCTGACGGGCCCGCTCGGCGCAGGCGAGGCCTCGCAGGGTCCGATGGCTGCCGCGATCGCAAACGCCTTCGCGCATGCGAGCGGCGTTCGCATCCGCGAACTCCCCTTCACGCCCGAGAGAGTAAAGGCAGCGCTCGGGTAAGGCGGGATTTTCCGAGTTGTGTCGCGGACTCCCCCGCCCTTCCCATCCCTCTCCCGCGCGCGGGAGAGGGAGAAGGAGGGCAGTGGAGCGAGGAGCGGCGCGAGAGGCAGCCGCTCAGCGCTTGTTGAGCGCGCCCTTGATCGTGCGCGAGACCTTGAAGCGCACGCCCTTTGACGCCTTGATCGCAACCGGCGCGCCGGTCTGGGGGTTGCGCCCGGTGCGCGCCCCACGCCTCGAGATCGAGAAGGTGCCGAGTGTCGTGCGCACCGATTGCCCTTTGACGAGGGCCGCCTCGACCGCGGCAAGCACAGCCTGTACGGCGTCCTTGGCCTGGCGCGCGCTCAGCTTGTTCTTCTTCGCGATTTGCGCGATGAGCTCTGCTTGGTTCATGTCCCCTAACCCCCCTTGCAGATGTGAGAGTGCAATCCTCCACGTGTAATCGTGTGCGCTCGTTTTGGCAAGAGCGCGCGTGATGTTATCCACAAATGATCACAACCCGCCGCCGCCCGAGCCGGAGACGAAGCGCTAGCGCAGCGCCGCCTTGATCGAGGTGCCGAGGATGTCGACGATGCGGTCGACCGTCTCCACCGGCGTCATCAGCGGCGGGGCGATGCAGATCGTGTCGCCGATCGCGGGGCTCACGCCGCCGCCGCGAATGCGGATGAGCAGGCCGCGCGCGAGGGACTCGCGGGCGACCTTGGCGCCGAGGCCGATGGCCGGCTTCTTGCCCTCGCGGCTCTCGATGAGCTCGACGCCGCACATCATGCCGAGCCCGCGCACGTCGCCCACCACCGGCAGCTCGCGCAAGGACTCGAGTCCGGCCAAAAGCCGGCGACCCATGATCGCGGCGCGCTCGACAAGCCCTTCCCGCTCGATGATGTCGAGGTTCTTGAGCGCCACGGCGCAGCACACCGGATGGCCGGAGTAGGTCGCCGCGTGCATGAACTTCTGGTCGGCCGGGGCCTCCTCGAGCGCGCGATGCACGCGCTTGGAGACGAGCACGCCGCCGAGCGGCAGGTAGGCGCTCGTCACCCCCTTGGCGAAGGAGACGAGATCGGGCTCGACCCCCCAATGGCCGAGCGCGAACCAGCGGCCCGTGCGCCCGAAGCCGGTGATCACCTCGTCGGCGATCATGAGCACGTCGTGGCGGTCGCAGATCTGGCGCAGGCGCGGGAAATAGGTCTCGGGCGGCACGATGACGCCGCCGGCACCCATCACGGGCTCGGCGATCACGGCTGCTACCGTGTCCGGACCTTCCTTGACGATCGCCTGCTCGAGCGCGTCCGCCGCCTCGATGCCGGGGTCGCCGTTGCCCGGCCAGCGATAGGGATAGGGGGCCGGAACCTGGAGGAAATTGGGCACGAGCGGGCCGAACATCTTGTGATAGATCGCCATGCCCGTGGCACTCATCGCCGCCATGGTGACGCCATGGTAGGCATGGACGCGGGAGAAGATCTTCACCTTGTCCGGCTTGCCGCGCACCTTCCAATGATAGCGCGCGAACTTGAAGGCGGACTCGTTCGATTCGGCCCCCGCCGTCGTGAAGTAGACCGCGGAAGTGTTGGAATAGGCGAGCTTCACCAGACGGTCCGCGAGGCGGATCGCCGGCTCGTTCGTGGCGCCCGTATAGGCCGAGGCAAACGCCAATTTCGACATCTGCCGGGAGGCGGCCTCGCCGAGCTCCTTGCGGCCATGGCCGACATTCACGTTCCATAGGCCGGAGAGTCCGTCGATATAGGATTTGCCGTCCGCATCCCGCAGCATCTCGCCCTGACCCTCGACCAGGAGAAGCGGATGCTCGTGGTCCTTCGGATAATGGAGCGGATGGATCAAATGCTCGTGGTCGAGCTCGATGAGCTGCGTCGCGGCCGACATGGCGAACCCCCTTACCTTGTACCCGTTTTCCCGTTTCTCGAAACCTGCGGCGCCACCATTCCGCCGCGCGCTCGACATGTCAAGGTCGTCGAGGTCGCACTCAGCTCTGCCGAGCTTGCGGCCGCCCCTCATCCTTCCCATCCCCGGGCACTTCGTCCCGGGGATGGGCCCCCTCGTCGAACCGCCTTGCGGCTCAAGGGCCGGGGTGAGGGAGGAGCGACGCTTGCGTCGCTGAAAGCGACTACTTAGTCTGACGCAGGGACTATCTTCGGAGACCAAGCCGCATGGGCAAGTTCGCATTCGGCCAGTCCATCCGCCGTCGCGAGGACGCGCGCCTGCTGACGGGAGACGGCCGCTACGCCGACGACATCAACCTGCCGCGCCAGAGCTACGCCTACATCCTGCGCTCGCCCCACGCGCATGCACGCATTCGCGGCATCTCGACCGATAAGGCCAAGGCGATGCCCGGCGTCCTCGCCGTCTTCACCGGCGCCGAGCTTGCGCGCGACGGCATCGGCACCATCCCCTTGCTCACGCCGACGACCAACCGCGACGGCTCGATCGCCCCTGCCCCACCCTATCCCTGCCTCGCCCAAGACCGCGCACGCTACGTGGGCGATGCGGTGGCGCTCGTCATAGGCGAGACGCTCGCCGCGGCGCGCGACGGGGCGGAGGAGATCGAGGTCGATTACAGCCCGCTCCCCGCCTGGAGCGAGACGGCGGTGGCCGATGCCGGGCATCCGGCGCGCGTCTGGGACGAGGCCCCCGGCAACCTCTGCTTCGATTGGGAGATCGGCGACAAAAGTGCTACCGACAAGGCCCTCGCCGCGGCGCCGCACCGGGTCAAGCTCACCCTCGTCAACAACCGCCTCGTGCCCAATCCGATGGAGCCGCGTGCAGCCCTCGGCGCTTACGAGCGCGGCGAGGAGCGCTATGTGCTCTATACCTCGAGCCAGGGCTCGCATTTCGTGCGCGAGCTTCTCGCCAAGAACGTGTTCAAGGTGCCCGAGAACCGCATCAGGGTGGTGACGCCTGACGTGGGCGGCGGCTTCGGCGCCAAGATCTTCCTCTACCGCGAGCATGCGCTCGTGCTCTACGCCGCGCGGAAGCTCGGCCGGCCGGTCAAATGGACGGGGGAGCGCTCGGATTGCTTTCTCGCCGACACGCACGGGCGCGATAATGTCACCGAGGCCGAGCTCGGCCTCGACCGCGACGGCCGCTTCCTCGCCATGAGGGTCGCGACGGTCGCCAACCTGGGCGCCTATCTCTCCAACTTCAGCACCTTCATTCCCACGCTGTGCGGAACCCAGCTCCTGGTCGGCGTCTATGTCATGCCCGCGATCCACGTCTCGGTGAAGGGGGTCTTCACCAATACGGCACCCGTCGACGCCTATCGCGGCGCCGGACGGCCGGAGGCCGCCTACGTCATCGAGCGCATGGTCGACCACGCCGCGCGCAAGCTCGGTATCCCGCCCGACGAGCTGCGCCGGCGCAACTTCATAGCACCCGCCAAGATGCCCTACGCGACGACGCTCGGCCTCACCTACGACAGCGGCGATTTCGCGCGCAACATGGAGGATGCGCTCAAGCTCGCGGACGCGGCCGGCTTTCCCGCGCGCAAGGCGGCGGCGCGCAAGGCGGGCAAACGGCGCGGGCTCGGCTTCTCGACCTATATCGAGCAGTGCGGCGGCGGGCCGAACGAGGCGGCGGAGGTGCGCTTCGATCCGAGCGGCTCGCTCACGCTCCTCATCGGCACGCAGGCCTCGGGCCAGGGCCACGAGACGGCCTACGCCCAGATTCTCGCCGAGGCCCTGGGCGTCCCCTTCGAGGAGATCAGGGTCGTGCAGGGCGACAGCGATCAGGTGGCGTTCGGGCGCGGCACGGGCGGCTCGCGCTCGCTTCCCGTGGGCGGGGCCGCCGTCGATCTCGCGGCCAGGCGCGTGATCGAGCGCGGCAAGCCCGTGGCCGCGCACCTGCTCGAGGCCTCGGCCGCCGACATCGAGTTCAGAGACGGGCGCTATCGCATCGCGGGCACCGACCGCAGCGTCGCCATCGCGCAAGTGGCGGAGGCGGCCTTCGATCCGCTGCGCCTGCCGCCCGAGATCGAGCCGGGCTTCGGTGCCACCGCGCACTTCACCCCGCCCGCCTCGACCTTCCCCAACGGCTGCCATCTCTGCGAGCTCGAGGTCGACCCCGAGACCGGTACCACGCGCATCCTGCGTTATCTCGTGGTGGACGACGTGGGCGTGGTGCTGAACCCCCTGCTCCTCGACGGCCAGATCCACGGCGGCGTGGTGCAGGGCATCGGCCAGGCGCTCCTCGAAGCTTGCGTCTACGATGCCGAGAGCGGCCAGCTCGTGACCGGCTCGCTGATGGACTACTGCATGCCGCGCGCCGACGACGTGCCGGCGATCGAGAGCCGTTACAACATCGTCCCCTGCGCGAGCAATCCCTTGGGCGTCAAGGGTGCGGGCGAGGCCGGCGCCATCGGCGCACCCCCCGCCGTGATCAACGCGCTCGTCGACGCGCTCGCCGAGTACGGCATCGAGCACATCGACATGCCGGCAACGCCGGAGCGCATCTGGAAGGCGATCAACGAGTCGGGCGGCACCTGAGGCCGGCCCCTCTCGCCGCGGGCCTCGCTTTCGCCCGCCTCGAGGAGGAGAGGTGCCAGCGGAACAATTCGCGTCCGCCGAGGCCCGCCCAAGGCCTGGCCGGGCTCAGCATATTTCCACCATTTTCCTCGACTTAGATCGCATTCGGTGGTCGAATTAGGCTCCGGTAGCGACGGCCCGCAAGAGGGCGCCCGTGCGAGTGCCGAGGCGATCGGTCCTATGCCATTTCGCCGCCAGCTGGTATAGTCTATCGGCTTCAACGATACCAATGATCGGGCGCCCTGAACGTCCGCGAACTAGGGAGGTGTTGCGATGACTGGCACGAAGATTAGCCGCCGCAGGTTCATGGCCAAGACGGCGCTTGCCACGACGGCCCTCGTGGCCGCGCCCTACATGCGCACGAGCTATGCCGCGGGCAAGCTCACCTTGGGCTGCTGGGACCACTGGGTCCCCGGCGCCAACGACACGCTCACGGCTATCGTCAACGAGTGGGGTGCGAAGAACAAGGTCGATTGCCACATCGACTACATCACCTCGGTCGGCGACAAGGACCTCTTGACCGCGAGTGCCGAGGCGCAGGCCGGCACCGGCCACGACATCATGCAGCACCGCGCCTGGCAGATCACCGTCCACCGCGCCAGGCTCGAGCCGATGGACGACGTGATCTCGACGCTCATCAAGGAGCACGGGCCGATCGCCCCCACCAGCGAGTACCTCGCCAAGCATGATGGGCACTGGATGGGCGTCCCCACCGTCGTGGGCAGCCAGGTCAAGCCTACCTGCTCGCGCCTCGACCTCTACAAGAAATATTGCAACCTCGATCTGCAAAAGATCTTTCCCGGCCCCGGCGAACCGCGCGACAAGGCGCTGATGGAGACCTGGAACTGGGACCTCTACCTCAAGACGGCCGAGCAGCTCTTCAAGGGCGGCTATCCGGTCGGCTTGCCCATGGGGCAAACCAGCGACGCCGTCGACTGGGTGGGGGCACTCTTCCGTGGCTTCGGCTCGGTCTTCATCGACGAGAAGGACAAGATCACGGTCGATTCGGCGGAGACCCGCACCGTCCTCGAGTATGCGGCGAAGTTGATGTCGTTCAACCCGCCCGACGTCTACGCCTGGGACGACGCGGGCAACAACCGCTGGCTCATCTCGGGCAAGGGTTCGAGCATCATGAACCCGCCGAGCGCCTGGGCGGTCGCCAAGCGCGACAACATTAAGGTCGCCGAGCAGTGCTGGACCCACGACATGCCGCGCGGGCCCAAGGGGCGCTTCGCTCCCCATCTGCCGTTCTTCTATGGCGTGTGGAAGTTCGGCTCCAACAAGGCGGCGGCCAAGGAGCTCGTGCACTATATGGTGGACAAGCCGCAGGCCAAGCGGCTCGTCGAAGCCTCCGTGGGCTACGACCTGCCGTCGTTCAAGAGCTTTTACGACTTCGACACTTGGAAGACCGTCGAGCCGCCCAAGGGCACCGTCTACAACTACCCGCCGCGCGACGACGAGGAATACAGCATGTCGGGCTACCCGGCGCGTCCGGACGTGGCCTCGCAAATCTACAACCAGTCGATCCAGACGATCATGATTGCCAAGGTCGCCCAAGGCAAAGAGAAGGTCGACTCCGTCATCAAGTGGGCGGCGAACGAGCTCGAAGGCTATCTCCGCACCTGAGGCCGGCGTGCGGGATTTGATGCGACCGGAAAGGCGGTGCGGCAGGCGGGCGCAAGCAGCGTCCGCCTGCCGCACCGGCCCTCTTCCCCGAGGGGTGCGGCGCGAGGCGGGAGCGCGGGTGCCCGTGGTCTGAGGCGGGAGCGCAGTGACATGGCCGAAACGATTCATCGAGGCATAGCCACGCCGAGGGTTGCCGACAGCGCGCGCGCGAGGACCGCGCGGCCGGGCGGCCTCCAGCGGTTCATGCGCCGACGCACCACCATCGCGATTCTGTGGTGCACGCCGCTCCTCCTGCTCGTCCTCGGCCTCGTGGTCTTTCCGTTCCTCTACTCGATCTATCTTTCGCTGCTCAACAAGGCCCAGACCAAGTTCATCGGCCTCGGCAACTTCGCCTTCCTCTTCACCCGCGACACCTTCTGGATGGTGGTCGAGCAGTCGGCGATCTTTGCCGTCAGCGCGGTCTTCTTCAAGGCGCTTATCGGCATCATCACCGCACACCTCGTCAACAATCTGCCGGGGAAGGGCCAGCGCAAATGGCGCGGCATGCTGCTGGTTCCCTGGGTGATGCCGCTCTCGCTCTCGACCCTCACCTGGTGGTGGATGTTCGATCCGACCTACAGCGCCTTCAACTGGATCTTGGGCCATTTCGGCGGCCACATCGCCTGGCTCAGCGAGCCTTACTGGGCGCGCTTCTGCACCATCCTGGTGAACGTCTGGTACGGCGCCCCCTTCTTCCTGATCATGTATCTGGCGGCGCTCAAGTCGGTGCCCGAGCAGCTTTATGAGGCCGCCTCGATCGACGGCGCCAACGCCTGGCAGCGCTTCGTCCACATCACGCTGCCGATGATGCGCAACATCATCGCGATCACGGTGCTGCTCTCGCTCATCGTCACTTTCGCGAACTACGATATCGTCCGCGTGCTGACCGCGGGCGGCCCGCGCAACATGACGCACGTTTTCGCGACCTGGGCCTTCGAGCTCGGCATCCAGAGCGGCGATATCCCGCTCGGCTCGGCGATCTCGCTCTTCATGTTCCCGCTCCTCGGCATCTCGGCCTTCTTCATCCTGCGCGGCGTGCTGAGACGCTCGCGGGAGACTCTATGACTGCCGAGGCCGCTACGGCGGGAATCCCGCGCCTGAGCTTCCGCGGCTCGCTCTCGCGCAACCGGCGCTGGGCGCTCATCCTCTCGTATTTCTTCCTGATCCTGTTCGCGATCTTCTTCCTGACCCCGCCCTATTACGCGCTGGTCACCGCGACCAAGGACAGCGCGCAGATCTCGAACCAGAGCACCGACCCGTGGATGCCGGTGCTGCCGCCGACCTCGACCAACATCACCGCGCTCATGGGCGCCACCGATTTCCCCATCTATTTCATGAATACGGTAATCGTCACGCTGTGCACGGTGGCGATCACCATGCTGATCAGCGTGCCTGCCGCCTTCTCGCTGGGGCGCATGAAGTTCTGGGGCTCGGGCGTCTTCGCGACCGGCGTCTTCTTGACCTATCTCGTGCCGGATTCGCTCCTCTTCATTCCCATGTTCAAGATCGTGGGGGCGCTTGGACTGCTCAACTCCTATTGGGCGCTCGTGCTGGTCTATCCCACGCTCACGGTGCCGTTCTGCACCTGGATCATGATCGGCTACTTCCAGAGCATCCCCAAGGAGCTCGACGAGGCGGCCCTCATCGACGGCGCCAACCACGTGCAGATGCTGTTCAAGATCTTCATCCCCGTGGCGCTGCCCGGGCTCATCGCGGCCACGATCTTCGCCTTCACCGTGTCATGGTCGGAATTCGTCTACCCGATGGCGTTCATCTTCAGCTCCAACCAGCTCGTGCTCACCGCGGGCACGGTGACCACGCTCGTCAAGGCGGACGTCTACCAATGGGGCATGATCATGACCGCGGCACTTTTCGCCGCAGCACCGCCGCTCATCATCTATGCCTTCCTGATGGACTACTACATCGCCGGGCTCACCGCCGGCGCCACCAAGGGCTGATCCGGAATGGCTCGTACCATGAGGCTCGCCGTTCCGATCGCACGCTTTCATCCACGCCGGGAGTCTTGAGCATGGCCCAGGTCGCATTGCGCAACGTCGTCAAGAAATTCGACCGGACCGAGGCGGTGCGCGGCATCAACCTCGACATCGAGGACAAGGAATTCATCGTGCTGGTGGGCCCCTCGGGGTGCGGCAAGAGCACCACCTTGCGCATGATCGCGGGCCTCGAGGAGACGACCTCGGGCGAGATCTACATCGGCGACGCGCTCGTCAACGACGTGCCGCCCAAGGACCGCGACATCGCCATGGTGTTCCAGAACTACGCGCTCTACCCGCACATGACGGTGTACGAGAACATGTCGTTCGGGCTCCGGCTCAAGAAATTTCCCAAGGCCGAGATCAAGTCGCGGGTCGAGAACGCGGCGCGCATCCTCGGCATCACCGAGCTGCTCGACCGCCGTCCGCGCCAGCTCTCCGGCGGCCAGCGCCAGCGCGTCGCCATGGGGCGCGCCATCGTGCGCAATCCGAAGGTCTTCCTCTTCGACGAGCCGCTCTCGAACCTCGATGCCAAGCTGCGCGTGCAGATGCGCACCGAGATCAAGAAGGTGCACCAGACGGTGAAGACGACGACCGTCTACGTCACCCACGATCAGGTCGAGGCGATGACGCTCGCGGACCGGGTCGTCGTCATGAACGCCGGCACCATCGAGCAGATCGACGCGCCCAACGACCTCTACCACAACCCGAAGACCCGCTTCGTCGCCGGCTTCATCGGCTCGCCCGCGATGAATTTCCTCACCTGCCGCCTCGCCGAGGCCTCGGGCGCCTTGAGCGTCCGCCTCAACGACGGACTGAGCTTCCCCGTACCCGCCAGCCGCACCGCGCGCTACAGGCCCTACGCCAATCGGGAGCTCCTTTTCGGCTTGCGCCCCGAGCACATCACCGAGGCGCGCGCCGGCGGCGCACCCGGCCACGCCGAGTTCGAGGTCCCGGTCGACGTAGTCGAGCCCATGGGCATGGAGACGCTCGTCTATTTCATCGTCAATGGCTTTGAGGTCTGCGCCCGCGTCAATCCCGCGGCCGCCCCCAACGCCGGCGAGACCGCGCGGCTCTCGGCCGACCTCAACCAGATGCACCTCATCGACCCGAAGAACGACCTGGTCATCTGACGCCGCCGCCGTCCCTCACCCTTCCCATCGCTTAGCCCGGCGCGCGTAGCGCGCCTCTCATGCATCATGCAGAAGAAGCGGGCCTCTGGCCCGCGGGGGCCCCTTCCCTCTCCCGCAAGCGGGAGAGGGTGGCGAGCGTAGCGTTCGACGCCCGCCAAGCGTCCACTGGACGCTTGGCCCGAACATGCCAGTGGCATGTTCGGCCGGCGTCAAAGGTGAGGGACGGCTCAGTGGCTGAGGATCTGCCCGAGGAAGGCGCGCGTGCGCTCGGAGCGCGGGCTCGAGAAGAAGCTCTCGGGCGGCGCCTCCTCGATGATCTCGCCGCGGTCCATGAAGATGACCCGATCGGCGACGCGCCGGGCGAAGCCCATCTCGTGGGTGACCACGAGCATGGTCATGCCGGAGAGTGCCAACTCGACCATGACGTCGAGCACTTCCTTGACCATCTCGGGGTCGAGGGCCGAGGTCGGCTCGTCGAACAGCATGACCTTCGGGTTCATGCAGAGCGCCCGCGCGATCGCCACGCGCTGCTGCTGGCCGCCCGAGAGCTGGCCGGGATACTTCCGCGCCTGCTCGGGGATGCGCACGCGCTCGAGGTAGCTCATGGCGATCTTCTCGGCCCCTACCTTGTCGAGATTGCGCACCTTCATCGGCGCCAGGATGCAGTTCTCCAGCACGGTCAGATGGGGAAAGAGGTTGAACTGCTGGAACACCATGCCGACCTCGCGCCGCACCTGCTCGATATGGCGCGTCGCCTCGTCGAGCTCGATGCCGTCGATCACGATGCGGCCCTGGCTGTGCTCCTCGAGACGGTTGAGACAGCGGATAAGGGTCGATTTGCCCGAGCCGGAGGGCCCGCAGATCACGATGCGCTCGCCTCGGCGCACCACGAGGTCGACGCCGTTCAACGCTTGGAACTTGTCGAACCACTTGCTCACGCCGCTCATCTCGATGATGACGTCGCCAAGCTCGTGGCGCGCCTGAGTGCTGTCTTCCGCCGTCATGGGCAGGACTCCCTGATGTGGCCCCCTCAGAAGGTCGGCAGCTCGGGCAGCGGTTGGCCGAACCACTTGCGGTGGATGGCGTCGAGCTCCCCGTTGTTCTTGACGTAGAAGATGAAGGTGTCGGTCCACTGGCGCAACTCAGCATCGGCGCGGCGGAGCGCAATCCCGTTCGGCTGGTGGCGCAGCACCAGCTTGGGCTCGATCTCCATCTCGGGGTGATTCTTCTGCAGCTGGGCCAGCACCACATTGGCCGCCCCCAGCGCGTCGGACTGGCCCGAGATCATGGCCTGGAGCGCGCTCGCGTCGTCGTCGAAGCGCATGATCCGCGCCTCCTTCGGAGCAAGCGCCGTAATCGCGGTGTCCTGCGTGCTGGCGCGCGCGACCGCGATCTTGACGCCCTTCAGGTCCTCGGGCGTCTTGATCCCGAGCTTCTTGGGCGCCAAGAGAAAGATCTCGATGCTGCTGTAAGGGATGGAGAATTGCACCTGCTTGGCGCGCTCCGGCGTGATGCCGAAGGTCGCGACCAGCACGTCGATCTTGTTGGTGAGTAGGTAGGGGATGCGGTTCGGCCCCGTCACCGGCACGAGCTCGAGCTCGACGCCGAGATATTTGGCCATGAGCCGCGCCACGTCGGCGTCATAGCCGTCGGGCTTCTGCTGGGCATCGGTGCCGCCGAAGGGCGGGAAGTCGGTGAGCACGCCCACCACGAGCTTCTTCTTGCTGAGGATGTCGTCGACCGTGGTGGCATGGGCACCCGCCGCGGCCGCGAGGGCCACGAGGGCGGCAAGCCCCACGGCAGCGAGCCGCTGGGTCAGTCTCTTGATCGCCGGTGACATCGTCATGGGGCATCCTCCCGCTTTGTGGCCCTGTCTAGTCTCCTGAGCCTACCTCAACGCGCGCCTACGGCAAGCCTCCGCTCCATGCGCCGGCTCAAGAGCGAGAGCGGCCAGCAGAGCGCGAAATAGATGAGCGCCACCATGCCGAAGATGGTGAAAGGCTGGAAGGTGGCGTTGTTGATGACCTGGGCCGCGCGGGTGAGCTCGACGAAGCCGATGATCGAGGCGAGCGAGGTCGCCTTGATCAGCTGCACGAGGAAGCCGACGGTCGGCGGCAGTGCGATGCGCAAGGCCTGCGGCAGCACCACGTGGCGCATGAGGCTGCTGGTCCTGAGGCCGAGCGCGCGCGAGGCCTCCCACTGGCCCCGGGGAATGGCCTCGATGCAGCCGCGCCAGATCTCGCCCAGGAAGGCGCTTGCATTCAGCGTGAGGCCGAGGCTCGCCGCCGTCCACGGATCGACGCTCAAGCCGAGGATGTTGATGCCGAAGAAGACGAGGAAGAGCTGCATCAGGAGCGGGGTGCCCTGAAAGAGCCGGATATAGCCGGCGCTCGTCACGCGCAGCCAGGAGAGCCCGCCGGTGCGCGCGAGTGCTATCGCGAGGCCGCCGACCCCGCCGCCCAAGAAGGCGATCGCGGAGAGTGCGAGCGTCCACCGCGTGGCGAGGAGGATGAAGAGGAGCTCGTTGGGCCCGAGGCTGCGCATCGTCGGCTCAGCGCTCCCCGCGCCGCGCGAGGAAGGCTCGCTCGATGCCGGCGAAGACGGCGGAGAAGCCGAACGAGAGTACCAAATAGATGCCGGTCGCGACGAAATAGACCTCGAAGCTGCGGAAGGTGCGCGACTGGATGTCGTTGGCCGCGGCGGTGAGCTCGTCGGCGGCGATCGTCGAGCACACGCTCGAGTTCAGCATCAGGAGAATGAACTGGCTGGTGAGCGCGGGGTAGACCGTGCGGATCGCCGGCAGCAGGATGATGTGGCGGAAGGTCTGGAGCGGCCGCAAGCCGAGCGCGCGGGCCGCCTCGATCTGGCCGCGCGAGATGCTCTCGATGCCGGCGCGGACGATCTCGGCGGCATAGGCGCCGACGTTGACCACCATGGCAAGAAGCGCCGCCCAATCCGCCTCCAGGCGCAGGCCGAGCACGGGCAGGCCGAAGAAGACGATGAAGAGCTGGATGAGGAAGGGCGTGTTGCGGATGAGCTCGACATAGGCGTCGACGAGCGTGCCGAGCAGCTTCGGTCCCGAGGTCTTGGCGAGGGCGCAGGCGATCGCGACGACGAGGCCGAGCACCATGGCGGAGAGCGAGAGGCGCACCGTGAGCCAAGCCCCGAGCATGAGCTCGTCCCAGGAGTTCCACACGTCCCCGAACTGGAAGACGTAACTCACGGCATCCTCGCGGGGCTCAACGCCGCTCTTGCACCCGGCGCCGTTCTCCCGTGGGCACCCGCAAAAAGCAAGCAAAAAGCAGCGTGCTCTGATGCTGCCGGCCGGCTATGATCCGCACCTTTGGCCGACCAACCAACAAGGAGACCTCCATGACCAAGCGCTTGAGAGTAGGCCCCCGCATGAGCCAGATCGTCGTCCACGGCGATACCGTCTATCTCGCCGGCCTCGTCGCCGACGATTTCTCCGCCGACGTGGCGGGCCAGACCCAAGAGACCCTCGCCAAGATCGAGGCCTATCTCAAGGAGGCCGGCAGCGACAAGACGAAGATGCTGTCGGCGACCATCTGGCTCGCCGACATCAGGACCTTCGATCAGATGAACAAGGTGTGGGACGCCTGGGTGCCGCAGGGCCACACGCCCGCGCGCGCCTGCGTCGAGAGCAAGCTCGCGCGCCCCGAGATCAAGGTCGAGATCCGCGTCGTCGCGGGGCTGTGAGTGGCGGCACATATGAATGCGCATCCCCGCGAAGAAAGTTACCCCCCACCCGGCAACGCTGACGCGTTGCCGACCTCCCCCTCAAGGGGGGAGGGAAAGTCGGTGCGTACTAATGCACCATTCTCAGCCGACACTCTGATCGATCCCCTCCCCCCTTGAGGGGGAGGGTTGGGGTGGGGGGTGTGGCGCAGACGATATCGCGGCCTACCTCCGCTCCCCACGCGCGACTACCAGCGCGTCGAGTGCTGTGGCGCCGTCGGGCAGCACCACGAAGGGGTTGATGTCGATGCTCTCGATGCGCTCCCGGTAGGCGAGCGCCAGGCGGGAGAGGGCCGCGAGCGCCTTGGCGAGCCTCGCGAGATCCAGCCGCGGGCGTCCGCGCGTGCCCGCGAGGAGCGGGTAGCCCTTGAGCTCGCGGATCATGCGCATGGCCTCGCGCTCACCTAGCGGGGCGAGGCGAAGGGCCGTATCGGCAAAGGTCTCGGCGAAGATGCCGCCGAGGCCGAGCATGATCACGGGGCCGAAGATCGCGTCGCGCCGGGCGCCGAGAATGAGCTCGACCCCGCCCTTGACCATCGGCGCCACGAGCACGCCGTCGAGGCGGGCCTTGGGCTTTCGCCGGGCGGCGCGCGTCATGATTCGCGCGAAGGCCGTGCCCGCTCCCGCCTCGGTCGCCACATCGAGGACGACGCCGCCGATGTCGGACTTGTGCGCGATATCGGGGGACGAGATCTTGAGGGCAACGGGGAAGCCGAGCTCGGCCGCCGCGCGCGCGGCTTGAGTGCGCGAGCGCGCCAGGCGGTGCGGCACGGTCGGGATACCGGCGTTCGCGAGGAAGGCGAGTGCGGCGTGCTCGTTCTGCGGCAGGCTAGCGGGCGCGCGCGCGTAGCGCTTCGCTGCCGGCACGGGCGGGGGCCGCCGCCAGGCCTCGGAGATGCGTCGGAGTGCGGCGAGTGCGGCCGTGGCGCGCACGGGCTCGTCGAAGACCGCGAAGCCGGCCGCCTCGACGAGCGCACGCGTCTCGCGCGTCGTTGCCATCACGAAGACGATCGGCCGCCGCGGATAGGCTTGCCGCACGCCCTCGAGGGCCGCGAGCATCCTCTCCACGAGAACGGCGTTGAGGCCGAGGGTAGCCAAGAAGACCACGACCGCCCCGTAGCCGCCTGCCGCGAGCGTCTCATCGAGGAAGCGGCGCAGCACGCGCGGCTCGGTGATGATGACCGTCGTCGCGTCGACCGGGTTGCGCACGGCCGAGAACGGCACGATCGCCTTGAGCCTCGCCTGCGCCGCGCGCGGCATGGCCGTCATTCTCAAGCCGCGGGCGAGCGCTTCGTCCGCCATCATCACGCCGACCCCGCCCGACACCGTGACGATGCCGAGGCGGTCGTTCTCGGGATAGAGCCCCTCGGCCGCCGCCTCGGCCACGTCCAAAAGCTCGGAGAAGTTCTCGGCGCGATGGACGGCGTGCGACCGGAAGATGGCGTCGTACACCGCATCGTTGCCGGCGAGCGTGCCGGTGTGGGTGACGACCGCGGCGGCGCCGATTTCGCTGCGGCCGATCTTGAGCATGATGACGGGCTTCCTCCGCGCGTGCGCGAGGCGGAGGGCTTGACGCAGCTTGTCCCCGTCCGAGCAGCCCTCGAGCCCGGCCAAGATGACGTCGGTGCCGTCGTCCTCCGCGAGATAGGCGAGGCACTCGGAGAAATCCACGTCGCACTGGTTGCCGGTGGTGACCCATAGGCTGACGCCGATGCCGCGGTCGCGCGCATGCGCAAGGGAGAGCGTGCCGATGGCCCCGCTTTGGCTCAGGATCGCGACGCGGCCGGGTACCAGGCCCTCGAGCGTCGCGGGCCCGACGAAGCTGGCAACGATGCCGCCGGCGATGTCCACGAAGCCCATGCAGTTGGGCCCGAGCAGCCGCATCCCACTCTCGCGCGCCAAGCCGAGGAGCCGCTCCTGGAGCCGCCGCCCCTCGCGCCCGAGCTCGGCGAAGCCGGAGGTGAAGATCACCGCATTCCTGACGCCCTTGGCGGCACAGGCTGCTATGGCCTCGAGGGCCGAGTTGACGGGCACCGAGACGACGGCGAGATCGGGCGCCTCGGGCAGCTCGGCGATGCTGCGATAGGTGGCGAGACCGTCGATCTCTTGCCCGCGCGCGTTCACCGCGTAGAGCCGGCCGGGATAGCACGCGCGAAGATTGACAAGCGTCCGGCCGCCGAGCTTGCCCCGATCGGCAGAGGCGCCGAGGACGGCAAGCGAGCGCGGCTCGAACAACGCTTTGAGCGACGCCTCTCGTCCCGCCACCGGGCACCTCCCCTAGGGTAGATTCGCGATCTCGGCGCGGCCGTGGTTGATCACTACGACGTCGCGCGGCAGCGCCTTGGCGCGGAACGAGACCACTTGACCCTCCCGCCACATCTCGGTGCGGATGGTCTCGCCCGGGAACACGGGTGCCGAGAAGCGCAGCTGCAGGCTCCTCAGGCGCTCCGGAGCATAGGCGCATTGTGTCTTGAGCAAGGCGTGCCCGACGGCGCCGAAAGTGCAGAGGCCGTGCAGGATGGGCCGCGGGAAGCCGGCCGCCGCGGCGACCGCGGGATCGGCATGGAGCGGATTATAGTCGCCCGAGAGCCGATAGATGAGGGCCGCCTGCGGCAGCGTGGGGAGATCGCACGTAAGATCGGGGGCGCGCTGCGGGATCGGGTGCGGCTGGGGCGTGGGACCGTTTGACCCGCCGAAGCCGCCATCGCCGCGCAAAACCGTCGTCTGCGCGAGCCGGCAGATGAGCTCGCCGCTCGCCTTGTCGATCACCTCGCGCTCGGAGAAGAGGTAAGCACCCCGCTCCTTCCCCTTGTCGACGAGTCCCGTGATGCGCGTCCGCCCGATCACCGTCCCCGCCGCCGGCAGCGGCTTATGGAGCACCAGGCCCTGCTCGCCGTGCAGCACGCGCCGCCAATCGATCCCGGTGCGCGGGTCCTTGACCCAGAAGCCGGGGTAGGCGAGCACGACCGCCATGGTCGGCAGCGCCTTGAGGCCGGCTTCGTAGACGAAGGGGAGCTGGTCGGGGTCATCCGGCGGATTGCCGAGCCCTATGCCGAGCGCATAGAGGATGGTGTCCCGCGCCGTATAGGCATGCTCGAGATCCTCGAAGCGCCAGTTCAAGAGCGCCTTCGGGTCGATCGCCATGGCCGGCTCCCCCGCGCCTCATTACGCGCGCCGCACTCTCGCACAGGGCAAATTCGAGCGTCAATGCGGGGAGGCGGCCCCGTGACCGTACCCATGACCGTGGCGCAAGCGGGCCGGTATGCTATAATGACAATATGACAGCGAAGGTTCTCAAGGAGGTCATGCAGCGGGTGGAAACCTGGCCGGAAGAGGCACAGGAGCAGCTCGCCGAGCTCGCGCTGGAAATCGATGCCGAGCTTGCGCGCGACGTCTACCAAGCGAGCCAAGAGGAGCTTCGAGCCATCGACGAGGCGCTCGACGAAATCGACCAAGGTGAAGTGGCGAGCGAAGAGGAAGTAGCAGCGGTCTTCGCAAAATTCCGTCCCACATGAATGTCGAATATTCGAGGGGACCGCTTGTCGACTCGGCATCACTTAGACACTTGGGGCTAGGACCTGTGGGGCGCGCGCCGCAACCAAATCAGAGATCCACCGTCCTGCCGCTCGCGTCATGCCCTGTGGAATACACACAAAAACAAAAAGATCGGGTCTCCGCCGTTTCGAAACATGGTGAGGCGACCGTAGGAAATGGCGCGAACCTAGTTCGGTTGTCGAATCCTCAGAAATTTGAAAACGGTGAGATTCATGGCTGGTACAACTTCGTCTTAGGTTTTTCGGACAAGCTGGTTGATCAATTGATGGACAGATTGGCGGTGACGTCGGGACAATTAGTGCTCGATCCCTTTTGCGGAACCGGCACAACATTAGTAGAAAGTATGAA
>DATNIJ010000307.1:0-4808 GCA_035604475.1 Alphaproteobacteria bacterium | reverse complement strand
GTCGGGCGCTATCACCCACGTGCGTCCCGGCATGACACCTGAACCGTTGTAGATAAAAAGATCGTTGAGCGAGGGATACCTTGGCCAGGCACCTGCTGATGCGGGCAGGAATGGGTCGCGCCAGCCGCTCGGGCAGTCCATCCAAGCCGCGCCGTCCAGCGACAGAGCTGCGAAGGCTGCAAACTTTTCTTCGCGACGACCCTTCGGGAGTGCATGGAAGCGGACTCGCGCCGGCACATCCGGATTTTTCTTCAATGCGCGCGCCGCGAGCACGATGCAGATTGGCTGCTGTACAGCCTGGAAGACACGTGTCGGCACGTTGGGCTGGTGGCCCTCGGGCGAACAGTCGATGACCCAAACCTCATGGCACGAACGCCTGAGGTCATCTCGCATTTTTTGGAAGCCCGGCCCGTTGAGGAAGCCGGCGACGCTGATGAAGCAGACGATGCCGGCTTTATCCGTCTCTTCCAGCCCGGTGGACTCTTTTAGGCCCGTGCCGAACACTTTCCACGTCGCCCAGCGCCAGAAATAGACGTAGAGGTTCTTGAGGTGTTTGGCGTGCTCGCCAACGCCCCATGACGCGGGTGGCATCCAACGGTCGAGCGGCGCCTCGCGTCCGTCGCTCCCCTTCTCGATCCAGCCGCCGTGTCCCTTCGCCTTCTCTTTGTAGGGTGGGTTGCCGATAACCACAGTGATCGGTTCACCCCGTTTGATCGCATTCGCGTCTCTCCGAGATCGGGCGATCGGCTGCAGAATCTGCGGCAGCCGTTCCTCCTCAACGTACGGGTTACCGAGCGTGTCCGTAACATACAGTCGGAGATCCGGAATCTCGCCGGTGGGGATGAGGGAGTGCATCTCGGCGATGAGGCGCAATTGCGCCACCGCGAAGGGGCCGAACTGCAACTCAAAGCCGATCACCCGCCCGGCCGCGGCCGAGACCGCCGCCGGGACCGCCCCCGCGCCCTGGTCGTCCTCGACCGTGGCCGCGATCTGGCGAAAGATGCCAAGAAGGAATGTCCCGGCGCCGGCAGCCGGGTCCGCGACCGTAACATCTGACGAGGCGAAACCCGTTGGTTTATCAAATAACCCCGGACTACGAAGCGCATCATCCACGAGGCGGACCATCGCGCCAACGACCTCTGGCGGCGTGTAGTAGGAGCCGGTGCGTTTCCTCAGCGCATTGTCATAGACCGCAAGGAAATCCTCGTAGAAGTAGAGCCATGCTTCCACGCTGCCCTTGCTAATCCTCGACCAATCGACAGCTTCAAGCACTCGTGTCAAAGTACCAAGCGATGTCTTGAGGACGGCCTGATTGGCGCTATCATCGGTCAGCAAGCGCAATGCGGCCCCGATCAACGAGTTCGTGTGTCGGAGTTCCTGCGCGGCGTGCTCTATGCCGCCAGCCAGGGAAATATTCCGCGCCCTCGCAACGAGGAGTCCGAAAGTCACCGCCTGCGCGTAGCCGTCGGCGAACTCAGCATCGGAGGCCTGCGGAAAGAGCAGCATCCGCCAATCTTTGGCGAGTTCGGTCAGGGCCGCGCTTCCAAGTTCGATCTGGTCAACGACCTCTTCGCGGAGCAAACGGCAGAGCCGCGCGCTGATCTGTGCGAGCTGTTTCGCCGATTTCGGCGGTATGGGCTGCCAGCTAAGAAAATCTGTGAAGAGCGCGAGCAATGATGGCGGAGCCTTGAGCGCGGCTCCCGACGTTTCGACATCGCCTTCGAGGCGTACAGGGGGGCCTTCGAGCTTGCCGTCCCTCCAAAGGGTGAAGGCGTTCCCGTCTGTATAGACGAGATTCGGCAGCGACTTCAGCCGCTCCCATTGCTCCTTGTCATGCGGGTCCGAGAAACGGCGAGGATCGGCGCCTTTTCCCGGTGCCTTGGCCTCGATGAAGCCGACGAGTGCATTGTGGACGACCACGGCATAGTCAGGGCGAGTCTTTAGATGAGCGAGCGTGCTCTCACCGACCATGTCAACTGCGCCGTCAGGAAGGCCCGCGAGGTTTGCGAGATTGCGCGTGAGCGCCTCCAACGGCGCACGCAGCTGATCCTCGGGGGAACCCGAAGCGGCGCGGTTCGAGAGTTTTGCTTTGGTAAGCGCTCCGAACGCCGAGACTGCGGCAGCGAGCGTGGTATTGTTCTTCAATGACTGTAGCCCTTCGCGCACGGTGCGTACTTATTCCCTTGCAGTATCTACGGCTCTGAGCTTTTCGAGCAAGTCGAATGTCTGATCGGGGTCATTTTCCGGCCTCGTCTCGTGCATTGCCCACCTTCCTCCCCACGCGCACCCACCCCCGAAAAATGCTATATATACCCCACGATGTCCGATTCGTTTTCCGATCCCTCTGGCGATCCCTTCGCGCTGCCCGAGATCGAGCTGCCGGCGCGCGCGGGGGTGCCTCAGCCGCGCGCGACGCCCTATCTCGACGGGCTCAACGAGGCGCAGCGCGCGGCCGTGCTCGCGGTCGAGGGGCCGGTGCTGGTGCTCGCCGGTGCGGGCACCGGCAAGACGCGCGTGCTCACCACGCGCCTCGCCCACATCCTCCACCAGGGCCTCGCGCGGCCCTGGGAGGTGATGGCGGTCACCTTCACCAACAAGGCCGCGCGCGAGATGAAGGGCCGCATCGAGCGCCTCGTCGGCATGCCGGTCGAGCGGCTCTGGCTCGGCACCTTCCACGCGCTCGGTGCCCGCATCCTGCGCCGCCATGCCGAGCTCGTCGGCCTCAAGCCCAACTTCACCATCCTCGACGCCGACGACCAGCTCCGCCTCCTGAAGCAGCTCCTCGAGGCCGAGGAGGTCGACGACAAGCGCTGGCCCGCGCGCATGGTGCTCGCGGTCATCCAGCGCTGGAAGGACCGCGGGCTTACGCCCGAGCGCGTGCCGGGAGGCGAGGGCGGCGAGATGGCGGAGGGGCGCGTGCTCGAGCTTTACACGCTCTACCAGGAGCGCCTGCGCACGCTCAATGCCGCCGACTTCGGCGACCTCCTGCTGCACTGCCTGACGCTCTTCACCAAGCACGCGCAGGTGATCAAGGAGTATCAGGAGCGCCTCAAATACATCCTGGTCGACGAGTACCAGGACACCAACGTGGCGCAATATCTCTGGCTCCGGCTCCTGGCCCAGCGGCACAAGAACATCTGCTGCGTGGGCGACGACGACCAGTCGATCTACAGCTGGCGCGGGGCCGAGGTCGGCAACATCCTGCGCTTCGAGAAGGATTTCGCAGGTGCCCGCATCATCCGCCTCGAGCAGAACTACCGCTCCTCGGGCCATATCCTCGCCGCCGCCTCCGACCTCATCGCCCACAACGAGGGCCGCCTCGGCAAGACGCTGTGGACGGAGGGCGAGCCCGGCCGGCCGATCTCGGTGCGCGGCCTCTGGGACGGCGAGGCGGAGGCGCGCGTGGTGGCCGACGAGATCGAGGCGCTCCAGCGCGCGGGCCGGCCCTTGGGCGAGATCGCCATCCTGGTGCGCGCCGGCTTCCAGACGCGCGAGTTCGAGGAGCGCTTCCTCACCTTGGGCCTGCCCTACAAGGTGATCGGGGGCCTGCGCTTCTACGAGCGCCAGGAGATCCGCGACGCGATCGCCTATTTGCGCGTGATCCAGCAGCCCGACGACGACCTCGCCTTCGAGCGCATCGTCAACACCCCGCGCCGCGGCATCGGTGCCTCCACGCTCCAGGCCACCCATCGTCTCGCGCGCGCGGAAGGCGGCTCGCTCACCACGGCGGCGCAGCACCTCGTCGAGACCGACGAGCTCAAGCCCAGGGCGCGCTCGGCCCTTCAGGGCCTGATGGCGGACTTCGAGCGCTGGCGGGCGATGGCGCAAGCGCTCGGCCACGTCGAGCTCGCCGAGACCGTGCTCGACGAGTCGGGCTACACGGCGATGTGGCAGGCCGACAAGTCGGCGGATGCGCCCGGCCGGCTCGAGAACCTCAAGGAGCTCGTGCGCGCACTCGAGGAGTTCGAGAACCTCGAGGGCTTCCTCGACCACGTCAGCCTGGTGATGGAGAACGAGGAGGCGAACGCGCGCGACCAGGTCAATCTGATGACGCTCCACTCGGCCAAGGGCCTCGAGTTCGACGTCGTCTTCCTGCCCGGCTGGGAGGAGGGGCTCTTCCCGCACCAGCGCGCGCTCGACGAGGGCGGGGTGGCGGCCCTCGAGGAGGAGCGCCGGCTCGCCTATGTCGGGCTCACGCGCGCGCGCAGCCACGCCTATATCTCGTGCGCCGCCAACCGGCGTATCCATAACCAGTGGCAAAGCGCCATTCCGTCGCGCTTCATCGCCGAGCTGCCCAAGGACCGCATCGAGATGCAGGCCGAGCCGGGGCTCCACGGCGGCTATGGCGGTGCGGAGGAGCTAGGGGCGCCGCCTGTGCCAATCGCGAGAGCCTATGGCTATGCCGGCGGGCGCTCCTCGGCAGCGGCGCGCAAAGGGGGGGCCAAGCGGCGCGCGCGCGGCGGGCTCATCGAGGGCGAGGTGCTCGGCCAAGCCGGGCCCGAGCCGCAGCACCGCTTCACGCCAGGCGCGCGGGTGTTCCACCAGAAGTTCGGCAACGGCAACGTGCTCGCGGTCGACGGCGACAAGCTGCGCATCGCCTTCGACCACGCCGGCGAGAAGATGGTGATCGCGAGCTTCGTGGCGCCGGTGTGAGAGAAATTCCCTCGCCCGCAAGCGGGCCGGTTGATGCACACATCTTTGCGGAGACGCCGATCACGTTAAGCCCCTCTCCCGCAAGCGGGAGAGGGAGGGACCCATTGCGTAGCAATGGGAGGGTGAGGGACGAGCGCTGGACGCTATATGCCCCC
>DATNIJ010000306.1:0-3101 GCA_035604475.1 Alphaproteobacteria bacterium | reverse complement strand
CCGAACGGGGACAACGTCGCTAAATTCGTGCTCGCCCTCGGCGCACGGGGCAACGTGCGGACGCGCACGGCCAGAGCTTGGAGCGAGGCCGAGTATCTCAAGCTGGTTTCCGAGCTGCCCTGAAGGCTCGCCGCGCGTCGGACGCGATCCTGCCGAGAGGCGACGGGCCGGAGAACGACGCTCCGGCCCGCCCTCATCTCCCGGCCATGAAGCCGCTCAGCTCGGCGTGGGTGGCGGCTTCGGCAACAAAGGCGAAGCTTCCCCGCTCCTTCATCTCGCGCGCCGCGCGGAGGAAGGTGCCGAAGGCGGCCCGGTAAAGGGCGCCGCCGAGGCTGATCCGCCGCACGCCGGCCGCGGCAAGCTCGGCCACCGACATGGCAGCGGCGGCCCCGCCGGCAAGCACATTGATTGGCCGGGGTGCCACGGCGGCACACACGGCCTTGATGGCCTCGCGGCTCGGCAGGCCCGGCGCATAGAGCACATCGGCGCCGGCCGCGGCGAAGGCCTGAAGGCGGCGGATCGTGTCCTCGAGATCGCGCCGGCCATGGAGAAAATTCTCCGCGCGGGCCGTGAGCGTGAAGGGGAAGGGCTGCGCCCGGGCCGCCTCAACGGCCGCCGCGACGCGCTCGACCGCGAGGGCGTGGTCGTAGATCGGACGCGCTGGATCGCCGCTCGCATCCTCGACGGACGCACCGACGAGACCGCTCTCGCCTGCCAGCCGGATTGTCGTGGCGACGACTTCCGGCGCATCGCCGAAGCAGTTCTCGAGATCGGCGGAGACCGGCAGCTCGCTCGCCGCGACGATTGCGCGGCAATGGTCAAGCGCCTCATCGCGCGTCACCAGGCCCTCGCCGTCCCGGCGGCCGAGAGAGAAGGCAAAGCCCGCACTCGTCGTAGCTAACGCCTTGAAGCCAAGGGCCGCAAGCACGCGTGCGCTGCCTACGTCCCAGGGATTGGGAATGACGAAGGCTCCCGGCCCGTCATGCAATGCCCGGAATTTGGCCCCCTTCTCGCTCTGACTGGCACTCATCGTATGCTCCCTACCGTCGTGGCCAGACGCCATCATAGCCGAGCGCCGCCGCATGGGCGGGCTTATTCGTCACCCCGACGCAAGTCGGGGTCCATTTTTGAAAGCTGATACCGGACTAACAGTGGATTCCGGCTTGCGCCGGAATGACAGCGGGTGTTGGGTAACGCAGTGAATATAGCGCAATAACATTCGAGCGGCCTCTGAGGGGACACAGCGATGGTTGCGAGCATATTTGCACCGGTCACCCCCGGTGAAATGCTGAAGGAGGGGTTCTTGGCAGAATACGGCCTGTCGCAAAACCGGCTCGCCAAGGCCGTCGGCATTTCGCCCAACCGCATCGCCGAAATCGTCAACAATCGCCGCCGCATCACCGCGGACACGGCGCTGCGTCTCGGCCTCTACTTCGGGAACAGCGCCGAGTTCTGGCTCAATCTGCAGACCCATTACGACCTGAAAATGGCGCGCCGGAAACTCAAGGCCGCGGAGGCAAAACGGATCAAGGCGCGGCGCGCGGCGTGAGTTCCTCTTCCGCGACCAGCGCTACCGCATCCACCACGGCATAGCCTTCGCCGGCACTGCCGAGCAGCACGGGATTGAGGTCGAGGCTCAGGATGCGCGGCGACGCCTCGGCCATCATGCGGCCGACGGCGACCGCGGCCTCAGCGAGGGCGGCCACGTCCATGGGCGGCTCGCCGCGCACGCCCGCGAAGAGCGGGGCCATGCGCAGCCCGGCGAGTGCCAACCTCACCTCTTCCGCGCCGAAGGGCGGCAAGAGGGCCTTGAGATCGGGCAGCGCCTCGACGTACTTGCCGCCCTCCCCGACCACCACGACCGGGCCGAAGACGGGGTCGCGATGGGCGCCGATCATGAGCTCGTGCCGCCCCTTCGCCATCGCGGCGACGATGACGCCGTCGAAGCGCGCGGAGCACTCCTCGAGGATGCGCTGCATGTCGCGCCAGGCCGCGGCGACCGCCCCCTCGTCGGCGAGCGCCAAACGCACGAGCCCGAGCTCGGACTTGTGCACGACGTCGGCCGAGCAGCCCTTGACCGCGACGCTCGGGCCGAGGCTGCGGAAGGCGGCTCTCGCCTCCGCCTCGGAGCGACAGAGACGGTGCGGCACCACGGCAATCGCCCGCGCCGCGATCAAGGCCAGGCTTTCCGCCTCATTGAGCATATGGCCCCGCCTCGGCTCGCCGGTGGGTGCTGCCGCCACGGGAGGCGACGCCCGGCGCACGCGCTGGACGAGCTCGCTATGCGAGATGAACTGGCCGAGTGCGGCGATGGCCTCGGCCTCGAGCTCGAAGACGGCAAGGCCCACGGTCTTGAAACGCGCGCCCACATGGGGCTGCGGGGCGGCGATCACGACCGGCTTGCCGGTCTTCCGCGCGAACGCGGCCGCATCCTCGGCGAAGGCATCGACGTCGTAGCCGGCCCCGGCCACGGGAAGCCCGACCATGAGCGCATCCACGACGGCATCGCGCGCGAGGATGGGGAGGATCTCGCCGAAGAGCCGGCTGTTGCTCAAGAGGGCGGCGGTAATATCGACTGGGTTCGTCGTGGTGGCAAAGCTCGGCAGCACGCGGTCTAACCCTTCGCGCGTCGCGGCTGAGAGCGGCGCGAGCGAGAGCCCTGCTGACGTCGCCGCGTCCGCCGCCATGACGCAGGTGGCGCCGGAGTTGCTGACGACCGCAAGGCGCCTGCCCTCGGGCCGCCAACCCTTGAGATAGAGCTCGGCGGCGCTGACCAGGCCGGCCACGTCGTTCACGCGCCAGATGCCATGATGCGCGAAAAAGGCGTCGACGACGCGGTCCTCGGTGGCAAGGGCCCCCGTGTGCGACTGGGCCGCCCGCTGTCCCGCCGCGGTGCGGCCGGACTTAAGGGCTACGATCGGAAGCTCCCGCTCGCGCGCGATACGCGCGGCCTCGGCCAAGTGATGGGGATCGGGAATGCTCTCGAGATAGAGGAGGAGAAGCTTGACCTCCGGATCGGCGGCGACGGCGCAAGCCAGCTCGGCGACCGTCACGTCGGCATCGTTCCCGGTCGCGTGCGCATGGCGCACGCCGATGCCGCG
>DATNIJ010000305.1:0-17353 GCA_035604475.1 Alphaproteobacteria bacterium | reverse complement strand
GGAAGGGCATGATCGAGGCTCGTGATCTCTACAAGTCGTTCGGCGGAGTGCATGCGGTCCAGGGGGTCAGCTTCATCGCGCGCGACGGCGAGATCACCGGCATCATCGGACCGAACGGGGCCGGCAAGACCACCATTCTGCGCATGATCTATACCGTGCTTGCCCCGGACTCGGGCAAGACGCTGGTCGACGGCATCGACGCCGAGCTCGACCGGCGCGCCGCACAGCGCCGCTTGGGCGTGATGCCCGACGTGCGCGGCCTCTATCCGCGCCTCACCGCGCGCGAGCATGTGCGCTATTTCGGCGAGCTGCACGGCCTTGAGGCGCGCGAGATCGAGCGGCGCACGGCCGAGCTCGTCGAGACCCTCGCCATGGCGGACTTCATCGATCGGCGTGCCAAGGGCTTCTCGCGCGGCCAGCAGATGAAGGTGGCCTTAGCAAGGGCACTCGTGCACAACCCGCACAACGTCATCCTCGACGAGCCGACGAACGGCCTGGACGTGGGCACGAGCCGCTCCGTGCGCGAGCTCCTCCGCCGCTTCCGCAGGGAGGGCCGCTGCGTGCTCCTCTCGAGCCACATCATGCAGGAGGTGGCGGCGCTCGCGGACCGCATCGTCATTCTCTCGGACGGGCGCGTGGCGCTCCAGGGCACGCCCGACGAGCTCCGCGAGTCGACCGGCCTCGACGAGCTTGAGGACGTCTTCATGGCAGCGACGATGGCTGTCACGGCGGAACGAGCGGCACCTGCCGCACTCGGCGCGGTCGCGGACTGAGCCATGTCGACCATCGCCATCGTCTTTCGCAAGGAGATGACCGACAATCTGCGCGATCGGCGCAGCATCCTGGTGGCGCTGATCTATCCGCTCATGGGCCCGCTCTTGCTCGGCCTTCTCTTCACCTTCGTCGGCAGCATGCTCAAGACCGAGCACGGCCCGGGCCGGCCCATCGAGGTCGCCGTCGCGCACGCGGAGAATGCGCCGGAATTCATCCGCTTCCTCGAGGCGCACGGGGTCACCATCCGCGCGGCCCCGGACGACCCTAAAGGGGCGGTGCAACGCGACGAGCTGCCCTTCGCGCTCGTGCTTCCGGAGCGGCCCGTGGCCGCGGGCGGGGCGCCGCTCGAGGTGACGGTGGTGACCGACCCCGCGCGCCTCGACAGCATCGTGGCGAGCGGACAGGTCCTCGACATCCTGCGCAACTACGAGCGCGAGACGACGGCGGCACGGCTCCGCGCCAAGGGCCTCGATCCCGACGTCATGACCTCGCTCCGCGTCATGCACGAGAACGTCGGCCGCGCCGCCAACCTCGGCTTCATGTTCCTCAACATGATCCCGCCCTTCCTGATGTTCACGCTCTTTATCGGCGGCGTCTATCTGACGCTGGATGCCACCAGCGGGGAGCGCGAGCGCGGCTCCTTCGAGCCCTTGATGATCAACCCCGTGACCCGCTCGCAGGTGCTGATCGGCAAGCTTGCCGCCGCCGTGGTCTTCACCTTGCTGGCACTTGCGGTGCAGGTGGTCGCCTTTTGGATCATGCTTCACTCGATACCGCGGGAGGCGCTCGGGATCGGCACGCTCCCGAGCGTGTTGCAGCTCTCGCTTCTGGTTCCGGTCTGCGTGCCGCTCGCCGTCTTCGCGGTGGCGACGCAGCTCATCATCACGGCGGTGACCCGGAGCATCAAGGAGGCGCAGACCTACCTCGGCCTCTTGCCGCTGGTGCCGGGCATGGCCGGCATGATTCTCGTCTTCGTGCCCGTCAAGGTGCATTCGCTCCTCGCCTCGATTCCGACCTTCGGGCAGACGCTGCTCATGGGCCAGATGATGCGCAGCGAGGCGGTGAGCTGGTCGCTCATCGGCGTCTCCGTGCTGGCGACGCTGGTCTTCACCTTTGCCCTTCTGGCGCTTGGCTTCCGGCTCTACGAACGCGAGGGAATACTCTTCCCGAGCTGAGGCGGGCGCTCGCCCTTCACTCGTCCGCGCGGGAGGTGCGCAGGCGTTTCAAGGCGGAGCGGCGTGCCTTGTCCGCCAGTCGCCGGCGGCGTGCGCTTGCCGAAGGCTTCGTGGGCTTGCGCAGCCGAGGGGGGACTGCGGCGCGCTCGATGAGCTCGATCAGTCGCGCGAGCGCCTCTCGGCGGTTCTGTGCCTGGGTGCGGTGCCGCTCGGCGGCGATGATCAAGACACCCTCCTTGCTGAGGCGCCTGCCGGCCAAGCGCGCGAGCCTTGCTCTCACGGCCTCGGGCAGCGAGGGGGAGTGCTGCACGTCGAAGCGAAGCTGCACGGCAGTCGCCACTTTGTTGACGTTCTGCCCGCCGGGACCGGAGGCGCGCACGAAGCGCTCCTCGATCTCGCGCGCGCCGATGGCGATCTCGTCCGTGATGCGGAGCAAGCTCGCTGGCAACGGCTCGCCCGTCGCCTTCGGCTCTTCCCGCGGCAAGGCCTTGCGGGTTCTTCCCGGGCCTTTCGCAGTGCTGCGCGCGGTCATAAGCGAGCGGCCGCCTCGGGCTTGCGCTCCTCGGGCTCGAGGATGTAGCTGTGGCAGGCCCGCTCTAGGGCCGGGCGCTGAGGCAGGCGATCGGCCGCAGAACGGCGCGGCGATGCTGTCCCCTTGACAGGCGGCGCGGGGTACGGCAAGTTGCAATTGAAAATGAGTTTCATTTGCATTTGAACAAAGAGGGACTGCCGCCAATGACCAGCCACGTGCTCAATGCCGGCCGGCCCCGCGTCGCGCGCTGGCGCGCGTTCGTTGCCGTGCTGGGCCCCGGCCTCGTGGTGATGCTCGCGGACACCGACGTCGGCAGCATCATCACCGCCGGGCAGAGCGGAGTCCAGTGGGGCTACAGACTTCTGCTCCTGCAATTGATTCTCATGCCCATTCTCTACGTGGTGCAGGAGCTGACCGTGCGGCTCGGCATCTTCACCGGCAAGGGACATGGCGAGCTGATCCGCGAGGTCTTCGGAAAGCGCTGGGCCTGGCTCTCGGTCGCGGGACTGGGTGTCACGACGGCGGGCGCGCTGCTCACCGAGTTCTCCGGCGTCGCGGGTGTCGGCGAGCTCTTCGGCGTGCCGCGCGCGGCGAGCCTCGTGCTCGCTGCGGGCTTCCTCCTGGCGGTCGTGTGGACGGGATCCTACCGGCGCGTGGAGCGGGTCGCGATCGCGCTCGGGCTCTTCGAGTTCGCCTTCTTCTGGGTCGCCTACGCCTCCCATCCGGAGGGGAGCGAGCTGGCCGAGGGGCTCATGCACATGCCGCTCGAGAACAATGAGTACCTCTACCTTGTCGCCGCCAACATCGGCGCCGTCATCATGCCGTGGATGATCTTCTATCAGCAGTCGGCGGTCGCCGATAAGAAGTTGCGGCCCGAGCATTACCGGGATGCTCGCTGGGACACGGCGATCGGTGCGGTCATCACGCAGCTCGTCATGGCGGCGATCCTGGTGGCGGCTGCCGCCACCATCGGCAAGACCAACTCGGAGGCGAGCCTCAACACGATCGGGGACATCGCCAAGGCGCTCACGCCCTTTCTGGGGCCGGGGATCGGCCGCCTGGTCTTCGGCTTGGGAACGATCGGCGCAGCGATGGTCGCCGCCATCGTCGTCTCTCTCGCTTCGGCCTGGGGCTTCGGCGAGGTCGCAGGTTACAAGCACTCGCTCGAGCACCACCCGTTGGAGGCGCCCTGGTTCTACGGCGTCTTCACCGCCGCCGTGGTCGGAGGCGCTATCGCCGTGGCGCTCGTGCCGAATCTCGTCACGCTCAACATCGGCGTCGAGGTCATGAACGCGCTGATGCTGCCGCTCGTGCTCGGACTTCTGGTCCTCTTGGCCATGCGCGCGCTCCCCGAAGAGCACCGCCTGCGCGGCCCTTACCGCTGGGTCGTGATTACCGCCTCGTTGCTCACCGCCGGCCTCGGCGTCTATGGCGGCATCTCCGGCGCGGGGCTGTTCTGAGTCACCTTCTTTCTCATTGCTCGGCCGCCGTGCCGATCATCGTGGTTGATTGTGAGCTTCAACAAAGGCTCTCAATACGCGATTGATCTTCGTCTGGTAGCCGCGCCCGGCTTTCTTGAAAAAATCGAGCACCTCCACATCAAGCCGCAGCGTCACCTGCCGCTTGCCCTGCGGCGACATCACCAGAGCTTTATCCCAAAACGCGCGCGGCAGCACGGCGGCATCGGGGTCCGACCGCGCCGCCTTGACGATTTCCGCGTCTCTTTGGCTCCGAACCCGCGCCACGTCGGTCTTATCCTTGATCCCGCGCGCCCGCTTGGCCGATACATGCGTCATACGCTTTTCTTTCATCTTTCGATGCCCTCCTTGCACTGATAATCCGGCAGCTCTTCCCGCGCCAGCTAAAGGCCACCACGAGCAAAATCCCATCGACGAAGCCGAACGCCTGAAACCTCGCCTCCCGGTAATCCCGACGGGTGTCCTCGATAACGACGATGCGATCATTCTCTTCCCAAACCCGGCAGGCCCGGACGAAATCCACACCATGCTTGGCGAGGTTATTGGCGCGTTTGCGCTCGTTCCACTCAAAATCCATACCAAAGAGCATACCTTCGTAACTACAAAATATCAATATAAATATAGTTACAAAATGTAATCACATCAAAGCCCCGCTGCCGGGCTCGACCGGTGCTTTTGTCGGCGTTCAGGAGGACCCAATAGGCGGCGGCGCGGTCACAGGCGAGCGGCCGCCGCGACGCGGATGGCCCATGCCGCTTGCGCCGCCGGACGCTCGAAGACCGCCTTGTCCCAGGCCTTGAGCTTCTCGAAGCGGGCGAGATCGAGGTGCTGGCGCGGGCGCAGCAGGACGCAGCCGACATTGAGATCGGCCGAGGTGAAGCGCTCGCCCGCGAGATAGCGCGACTTGGCCAGCTTGCCCTCCAGCACCTCGAGAAGCGGGTCGAGCTCCTCGCGCGCCTTCGCCGCCACCTCGGGCCTGCGCTCGACGGGCTCCAGGATGAAGCTGTGGAAGGCCCACTGCATGGCTGGCCGCTCGAGCTGGGTTGCCGCCCACAAGGTCCATTGCAGGGCCAACGCCTCCTCCTCGAGCGTGCGGGGGGCCAAGGGGCCGCCATGCTTCTTCACGAGATAGAGATTGATGGCGAGCGATTCCCACATGATGAAATCGCCGTCCTTGATCGCCGGCACGCGGGCGTTCGGGTTGATCGCGCGATAGGCCTGGCTGTAGATCGAGTTGTCGTGCCAGCCGATCGGCACGTTCTCGTATTCGATGCCGAGCTCGAGGGCCGCCCAGATGTTGCTGATCGAGCGCGAGATCGGCACGCCGTAGATCTTGAGCTTGGACATCGCGCTCCGCACCGCCATGGCCGCGGGTTCTCGCTGTCGCAGGACGATCGTATCACGGCCGCGGACCGACCACCTCCCATTCGCAGCCGGCAAAATCCCGGCGTTTCGCTTGGCCAAGGCGGCGGCGCGAGAGCGCGCTATGGCACGGCGATGCCAGGAGCGGGCGCCGCCCACGCCATCAGGTCGGGTATATTGCCGTCATGCCGCCTCCGCCTCATAATGGCGCATGTCGCGCAATCAGAGACGGCTCGAGCGCAAGCGCGCCAAGGAGGACCAGCGCCCCCCGCAGCCGCGCGCCGGCCTGCTGCGGGAGGCGGTCGCGCATTATCACGCCGGCCGGCGGGCAGAAGCGCTCGCAATCTGCCTCGACGTGCTCGCGCGCGAGCCCAATCGGGCCGACCTCCTCGGCTTTGCCGGCGGAATTGCGCTCGAGCTCGGCGAGCATGCGCAGGCGACGGCACTCTACCGCAAGGCGCTCGCGCTCAGGCCCGACTACCCCGACGTGGAGTACAACCTGGCACTCGCGCTCGAGCGCTCGGGTGCGCTCGAGGCGGCGGCCGAGGCCTATCGCGCGGCACTCGCGCGCCATCCCGACCTCGTTCCGGCCTGGCACAATCTCGGCACCGTGCTGCTCGGCCTCGGCCAGCCGGAGGAGGCGGTTGCCGCTTACCGGCGGGCGCTTGCCTTCGGCCCCTTGGCCGAGAGCGAGCGCAGCCTCGGCATCGCGCTCGAGCGGCTCGGCCAGCTCGAGGAGGCGGTCGCCGCCTATCGCCGCGCGCTGGCGCTCAAGCCCGACTGGTCGGTCGCCCACAACAATCTCGCCTACGGGCTCCTCGCCTTGGGGGACGGCGCCGCGGCGCTTGCCGCCTGCGAGCGTTGGCTCGAGGCGTTCCCGGCGAGCGTTGAGGCGACGGCACTCAAGGCGCTCACCCTGAACGAGGTGGGTGCCGTCGAGGAGGCGCGGGCGCTCTACGATTTCGACCGCTTCGTGCAGATCCACGATCTTGCGGCACCGCCCGGCTACAGCAGCCTCGCCGCCTTCAATGCCGATCTCGTGCGCCACGTCGAGGCGCATCCCACGCTCAAGGTGCCGCCCGAGGAGCACCCGACCTATCACCACCCCGCGCTCGAGATCACCGAGGAGCTGCTCGCCGAGCCCAAGGGGCCGATGGCGGCACTCGAGAGCCTCATGCGCGCGGCGGTCGCGCGCTATCTCGCGAGCGTGCCGCCATCGCCGCCCCATCCCTTCCTCGCGCGCTTTCCCGAGCGCTGGACGCTCACCGCCTGGGCGACGCGGCTCTGCGGCTGGGGCAATCTCGTGCCGCACGTGCATTTCGACGGCTATCTCGGTGCGGTCTATTATCCGCTCCTGCCCCCGGTCGTGACGGCGGAGGACGGCGGCGAGGCGGGCTGGTTCGAGCTCGGCCGCCCGCCGGAGCAGTTCCGCCTCGAGGCAGCGCCGCTCATCCGCCGCATCCAGCCCAAGGAGGGACGCCTCCTGCTCTTCCCCGGCTACATGTACCACAACACCGTGCCCTTCACCGCGGCCGAGCGCCGCATCTCGATCGCCTTCGACCTCGTGGCGCTCGCCTGAAGCTCTTGCACTCGGCACTTCGCGCTCTCTCCCCACAGCGATACGCGCGTGAGCTGACGAAGTTTGCGAGAACGTGAGGGGCCGCAGTCGGCTGCGCGCTCCGGGGGCCTTACCCGCAACCCATGAGCGCGCGGCGGCACAGCAGCCGGACCCGGAGCGGGGCGAGCCTGCCGATCACGTGCCAAATGTCGCGAACAAGGGCCATCCACAAGGCAGCGGGACCGACGGCGGCGGCGCAATGCCGATCTCGAGAGAGGCCCGCGAGCGAGCGAAAGCCGAACGCGGAGGCCGCAAGGCTTTGCCGCAGCCGCGGTACGAGCTCGGGATACTCCTCGACCACGCCGGCAAGGGCCAAGCCCGCGAGACGTTGGCGCTCGGCTCGGCTCCAGCGTCGCGTCTCGGAATACCGCCCGGAATGCTCGCGGGAATAGGCGAGCACCTGCGGAATATAGACGGCCCCTTCCCGCAAGGCCGTCAGCTGGATGCCGAACCAATCGGCATAGAGGGCGAGGGCCGGCCGGTAACCACCGACGCGGCGCAAGGAAGCCGTGCGGAAGATCACGGTATTACTGGAGATGTGGAAGGGGGCTGAACGCATGCGTCGGGCGAACTCGTCGGGTGCTAGGAAGACGGCCTGCCGGCCGAGATAAAGCGGAAACCGCCGGCGCCGCCCGCTCCAGCCGTCGATCGTCGCGGAATCCGAGAAACACAGCCCCGCCGCCGGGTAGCGCTCGAGCAGGGTGACCCCGGCTTCGATGAACTGCGGCTCGATCGGATCGTTCGTGGAGCCGAGATAGACGTATTTGCCCCGCGCGTGCATAAGCCCGGTATAGAGTGCTGCGATCGGCCCTTGATTCTCCGCATGGCGGATGACGCTGAGCGGCGTCGCATCCCCCTCTTGGGCGCGGAGCGACGCTTCGACCGGCGGTGCCGACGCGTCGTCGACGACGATGATCTCCAAATAGGGCCACGTCTGCGCTCGCACCTGGGCGAGGATGTCGACCAGTTGCGGCAAGTCGCCGAACGTCGGGATCACGATCGTCGCGAGCGGAGCGGCTTCGGCACCTGCGTCCGGCGCGGGCAGGGCGGCAGCGGAATACTCGAGCGCTTTCATGCTGCGGCCACGGCGCGGTTTATGGGGGTGGAGATAACGTTGCTGTCATGGGATATCTAATTCCGCTGCAGAACAAAAATGCCCGCGACTGCTAAACCGAGCCTCCCCATTTGATCGCCGCCACGGCCGCCAGGATGAGGGCATTGGCCGGCGCTGGCAACGAATTTCGTTGCCTTATTTCGTTGCCGCCGGCACCGATTTGGCGCGGGGGCAGAGTGGCGGCGGGCGGAATGTCCGAAGCCCGCCAACGCTTGATGCTGGGTTAGAATGAGGTTGAAAATTGTTTGACAGCGCAATTTTATTATAGCACGGTCGATCATGGAACGCGGGGAAATTGAGCGATGTTGAGTACGGTAAGAGCCTTACCCGAGTCGTGGATGCGAGGGTTTGTTGGAACCCTCGCCGACTTGCTGACGGGTACCGAAGCAAGCGACCCGTCGCGTCGGTTCTTGCCTATCGACGAAGCGATGGAATGGGCGGCGCTCGCCGCGCGCGCCACCCATGACCGCGGCAACAAGCTCATGTTCATCGGCAACGGCGGCAGTGCTGGTACCGCAAGCCATATGGCGGCGGATTACAGCAAGAACGCGAACTTGCGCGCGCTCGCGCTCAACGACGGCAGCATGCTGACCTGTCTCGGCAACGACTACGGCTATGAGCACGTCTTTGCCAAGCAGATCGAGTTTTTCGGCCGGCCGGGGGACTTACTCGTGGCCCTCAGCGCCTCGGGGCGCTCTGCCAACATCCTGAACGCGGTCACGGCTGCGCGCGGGCTGGATTGCACGGTCATGACCCTGAGCGGGTTCGCGCCCGACAATCCCCTGCGCGGCATGGGGGACATGAATTTCTTCCTCGCCGCCGACTCCTACGTCTTCGTGGAGGTCGGGCATATGGCCCTCTGCCATGCGATCCTCGAGTACTGCATCGAGCGCTGGGGCAGCGGGGCCGCGGAGCCGCGGCGCTAGCGTCGCCGTCGGCGCGCGCTAGTCGAGGTGGTGCGCAACCGCGGCAATTCCTCCCTCCGGTTCCATCGGCCGCCGCATGACTAGAGCGAGCGCAACGGGTCCAGCGCGGGACGTTCTCATCGTCGGCGGTGACAGCCTGATCGGCCGCTACCTCGGCAGCACGCTCAGCCGCGCGGGCCGGCCCTTCCGGTCGACCTCGCGCCGGGCTGAGGCGGGGGCCTTGCCGCTCGATCTCGCCGCTCCCGATTTCGCGGCCTTCGACGGGCTCGCCTTCGGCTGCGCCTATATCTGCGCCGCCGTCACCGATTTGCGCGCCTGCGAGCGCGATCCGGCGGCCGCCGCCCGCGTCAACGTCGAGGGTACCCTCGACGTCATGCGCATGCTCGCGGCGCGCGGCACTGAGCTCGTCTTCCTCTCGAGCAGCCAGGTCTTCGACGGCGAGACGCCCTTGCCCGACGAGGCCGCGGCGTGCCGGCCGAAGAACGCCTACGGCCGCCAGAAGCTGGCGCTCGAGGCGGCGATCGCGCGCGAGGGGCTGCCGGCCGCGGTGCTGCGCCCGACCAAGGTGCTGGCGGCGGAGCCGGTCGGCATGTTCCGCCTGTGGTACGAGAGGCTGCGGCGCGGCGAGCCCGCCATGGCCGCCAGCGACATGACGTTGGCACCGCTCGCGGCGGAGGAGGTGGCCAGGGCCGCAATCGCGCTCGGCGACCGCTGTTGCCGAGGCATTTGGCATCTCTCCTCCGCGGACGAGCTCTCCTATGCCGAGGCCGCAGCGCTGATGGCCGAGGCCTGCGGCTTCCCGCCCGGCCTCGTCCGCGGCGAGGCCGTGCCTGAGGCCCAGGTGCCCGCGATCTTCCGGCACCGCTACAGTGCCTTGGACGCGCGCAAGATCGCCCACGAGCTCGGCCTGTCGATGCGGCCGGCGCGCGCGGTGCTGGCTAAGCTTTTTGCGGGCTTCCCGGCCGCGGCCAGCCCGCCGCCGCGATGAGGTCCGCGAGCGCCGCGGCGGCGGGGTGCTGGATTATCGGGCCGTGGGCGAGGATTTCCGGCGGGGCCGTGCGCCGGTCCGCACGGCGCTCGCCGCCGGCGCGTCCGCGGGTGCCGCCGCGGGCGGCGCTTGACGCCCCCCGGTCCGCTCGGCGTGCGGTTCCCGCTGCTGCCGGATGAGATAGCTGCGGCAGTCGTAAATCTCCTTCAGGCGTTCGACCAGGACGCGATTGGCCCGGTTGAGCATCCTCGCGATCTCCTCGAAACTCCTCACGTCGGGCGGACTGATCTCCCGGACCGCGCCGCTGATCTGGTAGCTCGTCCAGGCGGCGAATTTCTCGAGGAAGTACTGGGCGCCGTAGAGGTCGTCCTCCGCCAATTCGTAGAAATTGAGGCGCCCGAGCAGCCATTGCATCTTCGCCTGGCGCTCCCGGGGCAGGCTGGCGATATCGAATCGGTGCGCATTGAGATGTGCTGGCGGCGGTAGGGTCTCGTCGCTGCCGACGGCCAGCCGGGCCACGGCACCGCGCGTCGCGGCGGCATCGAGCTCCTCGGTCTCGATCTCGACGTATTCCCTGAACAGAGCCTTGCTTTCGGCGATGAGGCGGTGGGTCTTGTCGTAGTACCAGCCGAACTTCGCCTCGATGGGCAGCGCCTCCCAAGCCTCGCGCGTCATCTCTCCGAAGTGGAAGGCCGCCATGCGCTTGGTCTCGCCCTCGCCAGCGGGGGCGTAATATTTGTAGGCGGCGGGGAACATCAGGCAGTCCTTGACCAGGCTCTCGATGCAGGCGGCGCGGTCCCTGCGGCGGATGTGCACGAGCTTGATCTCGCCCTTGGAAAGCTCGGCGAAGAGCGGCAAGACCGCGGCATAGCCGTTGCCGACCACGCATTCGTGCGGGCAGTTGGCAATCATGCCGCGGATCTCGTCGAGATAGCGCGCCTCGCTCGTTTCCCGGTGCGTGCAGAATGCCTCGTGGAACTCGCGCGCGCGATATTCGTGCTCCGCGCTCGGCCCGCCGACCATTCGGGTATCGACGAGCCGCGCGCCGCCGCGCTGACGGTCGTAAAGGCCCTGAATCATGTGCGCGAGGGAAAGCGTGCCGTCGCGGCCGCTGCCGACGCAAAGAAGGCGCAACGCCATGCGGGAGCCGATCGTCGCCGCCGCGGGAGCCGGTGCCGGCTCCTCGGGCGGAGGCGGGAACGCTGCCGCCCCACCTTCCGCCTCGACGTCGAAGAGGATCTGCTCGAGGGCGCGAACCCGTTCATCGACGATGATTCTATCGCCGGTCATTTTCTCGCGCGAGGCCACGAGCGCGTCGCGCTCCAACGTGAAAGCCTCCAATAAGTTGGCGAATTGTTGGGCGGTGACCGAGAATTTCTTCTGATTGCCGTCCAGCTCGCGGCGCAGTGCCGCCGTCTCGCTTCGCGCCTCCGCCAAGTTGCGGGCGAACTCGGCCATGACCTCGTCGAGGCGCTGTTGCAGCTCCCTCTCCCGCCGCCCATGGGCCTCCTGGGCGCTTTCGAGCTCGGCACGCAAGGCTTGGCCCTGCCGCGCCAAGCGCTCCCTCTCGGCGGTCACCGTCGCGGTGACTTTCGCACTTTCGGCCAATTGGCTGTTGAAGCTCTGCTGCAATTCGGCCGCCGTCGCTGCGAGCTGCCGCTGGAATTCGGCTTCGCGGCGCGCGGCGTCCTCGCGCGCGCTCACGAGCTCCGTTCTTAACGCCTGGATCTCGTCGCTGAGCGCATCCTCCCGGCGATGCTGCTCCGTGCGCAGCTCTTCCAGCTCGCTGCGCCAGACCAGAGACCGCGGGAGGAGCCTGTCCGCTACGGAGTTCAGCGTCGAATTCTTCCTGGGCATCGCCGAGTTTGCATGGAGAAGCCTCCCGACGCTCCGCTCGAAGCGCTTCGCGGGAGGCAACCGGGCCGTGCAGCGTAACTTGCACCACCGCCCGATGATCCGCAACGGCTTTGTCCGCAGCGGCGGCAGGCGGCGCATTGCCGCGGCAACGGCATCGCCCGCAGGCCGCATTTGCCCGCGGCAGCGGCCCGATCGCCTTGACCCGCCGGGAGCTACAAGGTAACCTTTTGTAATCCAGTGAAAATTCGTGCCACGATCCGAAAGGAGGGATGTCGATGGCCGCCGCCGAGCCGAGCAGCAGTGACATGGCGTCGCCGCGTTTCGAGGGCTTGCGCGCGGAGCTGCGGCATATCTCCGCGGCATTTCCCGATGTCGATGCGCTCCTCGGCCGCAACGATTTCGAAGCTGCTTGGAAGCTGTTGCGCGCCGCGGTCGACGCGACCGCCGATAACGGTGCCGCCCATTTCGGCCTCGCTCTCGCCTTGGAGGTGTCGGGCGATATCGTAGGCGCACTCAGCCACGCGGAACAGGCGGCCAAGCTCATGTCGGAGGATATCGCGGCATGGCGGCTCGTGGCGCGGCTCGCGCGCGAGGATGCCCGGCAACAGGAGCAGCGTCTGCTCAGGGCGCGCGCCTCCATGAGCCAGCTCAGGACCCAGCTCAAGCAGGGCGAGCATGAAAGGGAGGGGGCGGTCGGCGCGCGCGCCCGGCTCGAGAAGGTGCGCGCCCATCTCGCCAGATACGTGAATTATTCCGACAGCGTGCCCATCCTGATCTTCGATACGAGGAGTGCAGCCGAGCTCGGGCGGGTCGAGCGAGACAATTTCAGCGCCCTCGCGTTGCACCTGGAGCAGCTCGGCTTTGCCGCCGACGGCACCTTGCTGCGGGGCATGAGCAAGGCGCTCGAGCTCGATCCCTACGAGGCCGCGGGCCTCTTCTACCGCTGGCTGCGGACGGAGGGTCCGGCGGCGCGCTTGGCACTGGTGGTGCCGCAGCCGAACTTCCTGGACACCACCGAGCCGCAGGATTTCGTCCATGGCCTGACCATTCACGTCGGCGGCGAGACGAGCATCGGCGAGCGTTGCGACGGTCTCCTCCGCTTCGTCGAGTTGAACCGCATCGTCTCGCCTATGTTCGCGGCCAAGCGGGAGAACCGGGCCTTGATCATGGCGGAGGCGGCGATGATGGCGGTCGCCCGCCATTACGGTGCTCAGCACCAGCCCGAAAGGGTCCTCGACAAAATTTCCGAGATGCTGGACCACGAGTTCGGCTGGGCGTCGGGCGTGCGCACCGTTCACCTGCAGGCGATCCGGCACGCGCTCGAGCTGATCCGGAACGGGCAGGACATCCCGCCCCATCTGCGCAAGTTCGTCGGCGACGACGATGCCTATCTCAAGGCCCGCATCTGCTCGCATCCCTTCACGCGCATTGATCTGCTGCACGGCGAGGGGGGTATCGCGGGCTCCGTCCCGACCGCGCGGGTGTGCTGCGTGCACTGGCTGCCGACCGTGATCGGCAAGCTCTCGGACGGCCCCGAGGCGATCGTCAACTCGGCCGTGGCACAGGACATCCGGCGTAGCATGCTCGACGGCTCGTTCAAATACTGCGATCACCTTAATTGCCAGTCGATGTCCAACGAGCAGCTGCCGCTCAAGACCGAGGTGACCGAGCCCGTGCTGCGCAAGGCGATCGACACCGGTGCGGTCTTGGTCGACGGGCCGAGCGAGCTCCTCTTCGCGATCGACGACAGCTGCAATCTCTCCTGCCCGTCGTGCCGCGTCGAGGTGCGGGGTGCCTCGCAGGAGGAGAACAAGACGCTGATGGAGATGGTCGAGCAGACGGTGCTGCCCATGCTGCGCAACGTGTCGGCGGTGATGATCAATCCCGCCGGCGAGGTCATGGTCAGCGAGCCGTCGCGCGCGGTCTTGCGCTACATCAGCGACGAGACCACGCCCAACCTCAAGGTGCGTATCATCACCAACGGGACGCGCTTCTCCGAGGAGGAGTGGGCCAAGTTCCCCGGCATCCACAACAAGGTCGAATACATCCGCGTCTCGCTCGACGCGGCGCGGAAGGAGACCTTCGAGAAGCTCCGCCGGGGGGCCTCCTATGAGGAAACCTGGACGAACCTGCGCTTCCTCTCCCGCCTGCGCAAGGCGCGCAAGATCGACGGGTTTTTCCTTTCCTTCACCTACCAGAAGGACAACTTCCGGGAGATGCCCGAGTTCGTGCAGATGGGCCTCGACCTCGGCGTCGACGGGGTCATGTTCGAGCGGCTCATGAACATGGGGGCGTTCACCAACGACGAATACCGCGAGCGCGCGGTCCACCTCTCCGACCATGGCCAGTATCCGGAGTTCCAGCGGGTGCTCGAGCAGCCGCTCTTGAAGAATTTCATCGTCCGCGGCGATCTCGCCTCGGTGCACAACGCCTCCTCCTATCTCATCACCGACACCTCGCAACACGTTCCGGGAGCGCTCGTCTGGCATGCCCCGCTTCTGACCGGGACGAGCGACTATCGCGCCGACGGTGCCCGCCTCGACGCCAATCCCGCAAGCGACCGCTTCGGCGAGCTGCAGAGCGACATCGTTACCGAGGACGCGACGACCGGCTATCACCGGATCGAGCTCGTCTTTCCGAAGATCCGGGCGGGCGAGTGCTACATACCCTCGCTCTGGCTCAAGCCGAATGGCCGCTCGCATGTCAGGCTGGAGATGAGGGACGCGACCTCGAGCCGCTACGGCAGCGTCGATTTCGATCTGCGCAAGAAAAAGATGTCTCCCAGGAACGGCGACGTCGTGGAGGCCGGCATCATCGACGAGGGCGGGGGCTGGTATCGCATCTGGGCGTCCATGCCTTTCGATGCGGCACCGGCGGTGTACAATCTCGCGCTGATGGACATCGAGAGGCCGACCTATGAGGGCGACGGCGTGTCCGGCCTCTTCGTGCGCGAATTGGCGCTCGCCTGCGGCGAGCGGCCCGCCGAGCTCATGGGCGTCGGCAACACGATCAGCCAGGCCGAGGTGCTGGAGACGGTCTGGGAATCCGCGCGCGGGTAGGGCGCGGGAGCGAAAGACGCGATCGGCGCGTCGGCGTCGCGCGCAAGAGCGGCAAATTCGGATTTCCCTGCGCCAAAACTCCCTGCGGTTAGGACGGAAAAGAGGATATGGGCGCAATCCGGCTGTTCCTCGCATTTGTCGTCGTCATCGATCATGTCCGCGTCTTAATCCTGCGCCCGTTTGGGCTCGATACGGGCGAATACATAAAACTCGGGATGAATGCGGGCTATGCGGTCATGTTTTTCTACGTGATCAGCGGCTTTCTGATCAGCTACGTCTTGCAGAACAAGTACCCTGCGACGCCGGCCGGCACCTACCGGTTCTACAAAGCGCGCGCCGTCCGTATCTACGCCCTTTATTGGGCCGTTTACGCGGTCTCGAGCGTGTTCCTGGACCCTGCAAGGGCGTACGCGATTTGGACGGGCCATTTGCGCGACCTGCTGCCGGGTCTCTTCCTGTTCGGGGCGGATTGGCGCGTAGCGTTCGGCGATTATCCAAACGAGTACTACGGCCCCTTCCCGACCGGGTTGAATCCGGCATGGTCGCTTGGCGTCGAAATGACGTTCTACTTGATTGCGCCCTTTCTCCTCAGGTCCTTGACGGGGACCGTCTTGGTCCTTTTGATGTCCGTCTTGGTGCGCGCGGCGTTGGTCAATGTTTTCGGGTTTTTTGAGAGCTGGACCTATCATTTTTTTCCTTCGACCGTCCTCTTCTTTCTGCTCGGCCATCTCTCGCGCCTTCTGAGTGCCCGGCTGCGGCTGTCGCCGAAGCTGACCTGCAGCTTTCTGCTTCCTTCAATTCTCTTTTCGCTGCTGAGCGTCGGACAATCCTTCGACAACCCTTACTTTTACCTGTCGGTAACCTGCTTTGCCGTCTCGTTGCCCGGGGTGTTCGCGCTCACAAAGGATACGAAAGCCTTGAATTTCATGGGAGACATCTCCTACGCGGTCTATCTGACGCAGCTCTTGGTCGTTACCTATATCCTGCCTTTTTCCCTGATTTTTCTGCTGCGTTTTTCTTATTTTTCGAACCATGCCGTCGCTCTGGCGTGCTCGGTAGCATTGCTCGGCATCGCACTCACGGCGGTGGTTGCGACGACGGCTGAGATTTTCGTGGAGAAGCGCATGAGTGCCCTCCTTCACAGTCTGATCGGCTGGGGGGAGACCGGCCTAGGCGGCGCTTTACGAGCGGGACGGGTAGGGCGCTGGCTCGGCTTCGCCGTGCCCGAAGCACCGGCGCTTGCCGCGGCCCCGATCGGGTCGGCAGGCCGCGCGCCAGGCGACCCGGGATGCGAGCCGGGCGGGACCGGCAGAGGTGCCGTCGCCTCCGATTCAGGTGCAGGGGCCGTGCGGCTGCCAGCAGGGAGGAAGCTGGTCACCCTCTTCGGCATAATTGCGGCAATCGCGAGCATTGCGATGGTCGTGCATCATTTCGGGCCGCCGCCCGTCGGGATCAACTCTCTATCGACGATCGTCGAAGGGGCCCGCCTCGCGGCCTTTGCCCCCGCCGGCGTGGCACCGCCGCTTGCCGCCGGCAAGGTCGAGGGCGCCACCGTCACTGCCATGCCGGCGCTCGAGACCCCCGCGCATGAGCCGGCTTATGCCTTGCATGAGACCCAAGGCGACGGCTTCCACCGCATCAATATTCTGGGCGTCAACACTTACCCGAACAAGGTGAACGTCATCAGCTTCTATGTACGCCCCGAAGCCCGCACGAGCCTGCGCGTCGAGCTTTTGGAAAGCAGCCGGTCGCATTACGGGCGCGCCGACTTCGATCTCCCGACCGGCAACGTCAAGCAAGACGGCGAGGCCGCGGCCGCGACGATCGCGCCGCTCCACGGGGGCTGGTTCCTGGTCTCCTTCGGCATGTGGGCGGCGGATGCGAAAGCGGTCGTTTCCGTCAGTCTTCTTGATCCCGGCGGCCGCGTGAAATACTGGGGCGAGCCCGGGAAGGGCCTTATCCTTGGGGCACCCCACTTGCAGGCGAAATAGCGCCGGCCTCGGGCCTTGGCCGACGCACCATCGAAGGTTTCGGAGGCTCGGTTATTGGTGGAATTCGCGTCATGATCTTGCTTCCGCTCCGGCCTAGGAGGTTCCGCGAGTCATAATGTTTTTTCCCCGAGATCATTTGTCGACTTCGATTCGGCTCGGCCTCGCGGTCGCCTCGTTCATCATCTATGCCGCAGCGGTGATGGTGTTGCGGGAGCATCGTTACTCTCAATACCTCGCAGAGCAGTTCGAGGTCGCGGCCGCGGTCTCCAATGTGGTCTATGGAGCCCCCATCGGCACTATCTATTCGAGTTTGCTAGGTCCATTTGTGTACGCACCGGGCCGCATTCAGCAAACCCTGGAAGAAACAGCCCGCGGCCGGACCGAGACCGGCCCATTGTTGGCCGCCAACCCGAACGGCAACGGCATCGGATGCACCCTCTTTGCGACGCTCGCGATGCGCCTTTTCGGTTTGCATCTTT
>DATNIJ010000304.1:0-5160 GCA_035604475.1 Alphaproteobacteria bacterium | reverse complement strand
GGATCTCAGCCTCGCGTGAGCGCCTTACTCCGACGCGCCTTTGAGATCGCAGCCGCTTGCGCGCTTTAGGCCATTGGGCGCGCCCCAATCGTTCGCCGGAAGCTTGTCGTAGGGCGCCCCGAACTCCTGCTTCATCATGCTGAAGCTCGTCGGCACGCCGGAGCCTTGCTTGTCGTAGCCGACGATCCAGAAATAGTCATAGGTTCCGGAAGGCCAGGTCTCCGGCGCGCCACTGAGTGTGTCGAGCTGCAACAGCTGGCGAAGCGTCACCGCTTCTCCGGGGAAGGCAGCCTCAAGCTTGGCATCGGCGATATGCTTGTGCTCCCACAACCATCACCACCGTCTTGCCTTGCCATTGCGGATTGGTCATGAGGTCGTGGGCGGCCTCTTGCGTGCGGCGGTTGAGTGCCATTTCGACGGCGTCCTTGTCCTTGGGCAGCGTCCCGTCCGGCACCACGGAATAAAGCGCGAGCGGCTTTCCCCGGGTCGCAGCGGCGGGTGCGACAAGCTCGAGGGTATGCAAGGTGATGGCGAGGAAGGCGGCAGGCTCCTCACCTTGGGCGAACAGCGACTTTGCCGCGTGGCGGCCGAGATAGAAGGCCGCGAGCGCATCCGCCCGCTCTTGCCCCACGCCGCAGAGCATCCATGCATCGGCCTTCTCCCCGTGACGCAGAATGACGATGCGGGACGGGGCGGCACCGCCCGCGGCAAGGGGAAACAGACAGAGCAGCGCCGTAACTGCGAGGCGGATGAGCATGACGAGGATCTCAGCTCGAATCGGCGGAGAGGCGGTCGAGAATGGCATTACGGAGCCTCGAGGCCGCGCCGCTCCATGCTGCCGCGCGCGCCGCCACCAGATGCGCCTGCGATCTCAGGATCAGGCCGTCCGCCAACAGTTTCAAATGATTGGCTCTAAGCGTCGTGCCCGTGGTGGTTATGTCGACGATTAGCTCGGCGGTGCCCGCGGCGGGCGTGCCTTCAGTTGCACCCACGCTCTCCACGATGCGGTAGCCCGCAACGCCGGCCCTCGCGAAGAACCGCCTGGTGAGGTTCAGATATTTGGTCGCGACACGGAGGCGCCGGCCATGGGCGCGCGCAAATTGCGCGGCGACGTCCTCGAGATCGGACATGCGGGCGACATCGATCCAGCAATCGGGAACGGCAACGACCACGTCGGCGCGGCCGAAGCCCAGCGGCCGCAAGAACTCCACGCTGCCCTCCACGTCGGCAAGCGTCTCGCGGATCAGGTCTTCGCCGGTGACGCCCAAATGAATGCGCCCGGTTCGGAGCTGGTGCACGATCTCGGCAGCGGAGAGGAACACCACCTCGACGCCGTCGAGCCCCTGCATCAGCCCTCGATAGCCGCGTTCATGGCCGCTTTTCCGCAAAGCGAGGCCCGCCCGCTCGAAGAGGCTGTCCGTGGCCTCCTTGAGACGGCCCTTGGCGGGGACCGCGATGCTGAGTTTCGGCACGGCCATCAGGAGAGCCCCTCGACCGCGGCGAGCAAGCGCTCGGTGTGAATGGCGGAGCCGACCGCCGGCACCTCTACGGGAGCGCCGAGCGACCGAAGCAGCCCATCATAGCGGCCACCGCCGGCGACCGGGCTCGCGCCCCCGCCTCGGCCCGCCTCGATCTGGAAGACGAGGCCGGAATAATATTCGAGGTCGCGGCCGAACTCGGTGGCGAAGCTCGCGGTGCTGAGGTCGACGCCGCTCTCCTCCAGGCGTTCGAAGCGCCGGGCCAGCATATAGAGCGCGGGACCGAGATCGATGCCGGCGCCGCGCGCGATCATGTCGATACGGTCGGCCGCCTCGCGTGGGGGCGCTTTCACCGCCAAATAATAGTCGATGACGGTCGCGACCTCCTTGGGCAGCGGCTCGGCGCGGAGGTCGGCGGCATGGTCGAGCAGCCGCTCGGCGATCTCGCCCAAGGAGCGGTTGCCGGAGAGCGGCAGGCCCTTGGTCTCCAGATAAGTCGCAACCAGCTCCTCGGCGTGGACCGGATCTTCCGTGCCGAACGTCGCGGCAAGCGCCGCGACCGGGCCATTGCCGTCGGGCCGCTCGCCCTTGGCGAGACGCGCGAGCAACGCATGGAACACGGGCGGGCGCCAAAAATAATGGCGGAGCTTGCGCCGCCAGCGCTCGGGCAGCGCCAGCGCCTCGATCAGGGTGTAGAAGAGCGCGATGTCGCCGAAGCGCAGGCGGAATTGCTTGAGGCCGGCGCCACGCACGGCCTCGACGGCGAGCCGGACGATCTCGGCATCGGCGCTGTCGCCGTCGGCCGCGCCAAAGCATTCGATGCCCGCTTGGCGAAACTCGCGGGGGTGGGTCAGGCTCGCTCCGCCACGCTGGAAGCGAAAGGCCGGGCCGTTATAGCAATAGCGGGCTTCCACGTCGGCGACCGGATGCCGCTCCAGATAAAGCCGCGACACCGGCACCGTGAGGTCTGGCCGTAGGCAAAGCTCCTCGCCGGCGAGATCGGTGAAGACATAGGTGCGGCCCCTGACCGCCTCGCCAATCCGGTCGAGAAAGATGTCGGCGGGCTGGAGAATCGAGGGCGCAACCTGCTCGTAGCCGGCCCGCCTGAAGGCATCGAGCAGGGTGGCGGCTTGGGCTTCGAGGGCCTCAAACTCTCGCGCCGATTCAGCGGTCATGGGCTGTTACGCCTTGTGGCGGGCGAGGACGTCGCGCACAGCCTCGACGAGCTTGCTCTCGGGCACGGGGAACTGCGCCTCGGCCTGCTTCTTCAGATATTCGTCGCGGTCCTTGATCGCCGTGAGCGTGGCGCCGAGGATCAAGTCCTTAATCTGCACTTCGCCTTTGGCGTGCTCGTCGCCACCCTGAATGACGACGCAAGGGGCGCCACGTCTGTCGGCATATTTCATCTGCACCTTCATGCCGGACTCGCCGAGATAGAGCTCGGCACGAATACCCGCTCGGCGCAGCTTCATGGCCATAGACTGATAGTCGGCGATTCGGTCGCGATCGAGCACCGGGACCACGACGGGGCCTTGCGCGCTTTCGGTCGAGAGCTTGTCGAGGGTCTTCAGCCCGTAGAGCAGCCGCGAGACGCCGATGGAGATGCCGGTGGCCGGCACCTTCTCGCCGGTGAAGCGCTCGACGAGCCCGTCATAGCGTCCGCCGCTCACCACTGAGCCCAAGCGGATCGGCTGGCCGCGATTATCGGTGATGGGCGCGGTCAGATCGGCCTCGAACACGGGGCCGGTGTAATATTCGAGACCACGCACGACCGTCGGGTCGACGCGAATGCGATCAGAGTAGCCAGCCACGGCGATGAGACTGTTGATCTGTTCCAGCTCCTTGAGGCCAGCCGTTCCGATCTCCGAGCCACCGACGCCAAAGTCGATGACGGCAATCTGATCGCCTCGGTCCCGGCCTGGCTCAATCATGCTGAGGATGGGCACGATCTGATTGCGTTCCAATTCCGCGCCTTTAGTGAAGTCGCCAGAGTCGTCTTTGCGTCCCTTCCCCAGTAACGCTTCCACGCCGTGCAATCCCAGGCGATCGAGCTTGTCGATGGCACGCAAGACCAAGAGCCTGCGCGGCGCCTGGTTGTCTCCGCCAAGTCCAATTGATTCCAAGACGCCATCCAAGATCCTACGGTTGTTCACCTTGACGACGTACTGGCCCCGGAGACCGAGCGCTTCCAGCGTGTCGGCGGCGAGCATGCAGAGTTCGGCGTCGGCGGCAACGCTGGCCGCGCCCACCGTGTCGGCGTCGAACTGGGTGAATTGGCGGAAGCGGCCGGGTCCCGGCTTCTCGTTCCGCCACACCGGGCCCGATTGATAGCGGCGGAAGGGCTTCGGCAGCGTCGCGTAATTCGCCGCCACATAGCGGGCGAGCGGCGCCGTCAGGTCGTAGCGGAGCGACAGCCACTCTCCGTCGTCATCCTTGAACGAGAACACCCCCTCATTCGGCCGGTCCTGATCGGGCAGGAACTTGCCGAGCGCGTCCGAATATTCGATGGCCGGGGTGTCGAGCGGCTCGAAGCCATAGGATTCGAAGACGTCGCTAATGGTCGCGAGCATCGCCGCGCTCGCGCGGATTTCCTCCGCGGGAACGTCGAATAGGCCCTTTGGCAGGCGGGCCTCGGGGCGGACCGTCTCGTCTTTGTTGCTCATGGGGATAGCGGCTGACGTGAAAGGCTCTCTGCCTTGCGGCTTCTAGCCCATCGCCCCGAGCCCAGCAAGCGACGCAGGCATGCCTCTCCGCTGCCGCGACGCGGGACGCGCCCGGAGGCTTGCTCCTTTCGCCCTCATCGGCATGACGAGGGGGATGGCGCGCCGAAAAGCGCAAGTCCTAATGGTTCGCATCCTTTAAGGATGCGCCGGCGCGTCTCCGCGCGCCATGAGCGGCGTTTGTTCGATCCACCGGGCCGCGCGTTCGCCTGAGGTCGGCGTTGTCTCTGACGCATCATCTTGTCCGAAAAGTCTCTCAACTTTTCGGGATGATGCTGCCACCTCAGGTCGTCAGCCAGCTCCTGGCAGGAGGCCCTATTACCTCCGGGCGGAGTCCCGGCGCCGCCCGAGAGCCGGCTTTGCGAAGCCGACGCGCAGGCGCCGCACCTCGTCCCGCCCCACGACGCCTCGCGAAACGCCCCTCAAAGCGGACAAGGCGCGAGCAGGATAGATGCGGTTTGGAGGGGCGGGGATAAAGCTCCGCCAGTTTTAGATTTGCGCTGCGCGCACTGGAGTCCGGCCTGCGCTGGAACGATGCCTGCGGCGAGGCAACAGCCGCTTACGGGGTCGAGGCGAGCTCCATCAGGCTTTGGATCGGATGCACCTTGGACTTGACGCTCTCGAGTCCCTTGGGGCAAGGACCGCCTGTCGCCCAATCGAGTAGCTCGACGGTGTGGACAACTGGCACGGAGCTTCCCCGCGCGAGCTGGGTGATGCAGCCGATATTGCCGGTGGCGATCAGGTCGGGCTTGACGCTCGCGATATTCGTGAGCTTCCGCTCGCGCAATCGGCCCGACAACTCGGGCTGGAGGAGGTTGTAAGTGCCGGCCGACCCGCAACAGATATGGCCTTCCGGAATCTCCAACACGGTGAATCCGGCCTGGGCCAGGAGCGCCCGCGGCTCGCTCTCCACCTGTTGGCCGTGCTGCAGCGAGCAGGCCGAGTGATAGGCGACGCGCAAG
>DATNIJ010000303.1:0-3537 GCA_035604475.1 Alphaproteobacteria bacterium | reverse complement strand
AGGCGGTCCTTCTGGTCGACGACGAGGCGGGCCTTCACGATCTCGCCGTGGCGCTTGGCGACCTCGGCGATCTGGCTCGGGCGCACGAACATGCCGCGCACCTTGGTCGTCTGGTCGGCGCGGCCCATCCAGCCCTTGATGCGGGGCCCCGTGCGGCCGCAGGGACTCATCCCCGGAAGGAGGGCGGAGAGATCGCCGAGCGCGAAGCGGATGAGCGGATAGACGGGGTTGAGGACGCTCACCACCACCTCGCCGACCTCGCCCGCGGGCACGGGATCGCCGGTGCCGGGACGCACCAGCTCGAGGATGACGCCCTCGTCCACGATCATGCCCTCCTTGGCCTCGGACTCGTAGGCGATGAGGCCGAGGTCGGCGGTCGCATAGCATTGCAGCACGCTGAGGCCGTGGCCCTCGAGCTCGGCGCGCAAGGAAGGCGGCAGCGCCTCGGCGCCGACGAGTGCGCGCTTGAGCGAGCCGAGGTCGGCCGAGAGCTCACTTGCCTTGTCGAAGAGAATCTTGAGAAAGGAGGGCGTTCCCGTATAGCCGTTGGGCTTGAGATCGACGATGGTCTTGACCTGGAGCTCGCTCTGGCCGACCCCGCCCGGGATGACCGCGCAGCCGAGCGCTGCCGCACCGTCCTCGAGCATCGCCCCCGCCGGCGTCAGGTGATAGGAGAAGCTATTGTGCACGAGATCGCCTGAGCGGAAGCCGGCGGCGAAGAGCGCGCGTGCCAAGCGCCAATAGTCGCGCCCCTCGCCCTCGGCATCGTAGATGGGACCGGGGGAGGCGAAGATGCGGCGCAACGCGCGAGGCGCGCGCGTGACGAGGCCGCCCAAGGGTGGTGCTGCGCGTTGCAGCTCGACGAGCTCGGACTTGCGCGTGAGCGGTAGGGTGGCAAGTGCGGCGCGGTCGTGGACCAGTTCCGGATCGACGCCCTCGAGGATGTGCCTCCAGCCGGGCGCCTTCGCTTTCGCCTCTCCGATGAGGGCGCGCAAGGCCGAGAATTGCGCACCCTCGCGCAGCTCGGGAGCGCGCGTCTCGAGCTCGTCGTAATGGGCGGCAGCCTTGGCCATCACACTTCCTCGGGCGGTCGCGGCGTGGAGGCGAGCAACGATCGCCTCCTTCACGCGAGCCAGCGCTTGCGCCGCTTGTAATGCTTGACCTCCCGGTAGCTTCGCCGCCGCTCGCCGGCGAGACCGAGATAGAACTCCTTGACGTCCTCGTTTTCGCGCAGCATCTCCGCCGGGCCGTCGAGCACGATGCGGCCGTTCTCGAGGATGTAGCCGTAATCGGCAAAGCGCAGTGCCTGGTTGGTGTTCTGCTCGGCGAGCAGCAGGCTGACCTTCTCATTCTCGTTGAGCTGCTTGACGATCTCGAAGATCTCCTCGACCAGCTGCGGTGCCAGGCCCATGGAGGGCTCGTCCAGCAGCATCATCGTGGGCCGCGACATGAGCGCCCGGCCGATCGCGATCATTTGCTGCTCGCCGCCGGAGGTGTAGCCGGCTTGGGATTTGCGGCGCTCCTTGAGGCGGGGGAAGTAGCGATAGACCAGCTCGAGGTCGCGCGCGATGTTGGCGCGACCGTCGCGGCGCGTGAAGGCGCCGGCGAGGAGATTCTCCTCCACGCTCAGGTGGCCGAAGCAGTGGCGGCCCTCCATCACCTGGATGACGCCGCGCCGCACGAGCTCGTTCGGCGACAAGCGATCGACGCGCGCGCCCTTGAACTCTATGGTGCCTTTGGTGACCTCCCCGCGCTCGGCACCGAGGAGGTTGGAGATCGCCTTGAGCGTCGTGGTCTTGCCGGCGCCGTTGGCCCCGAGGAGAGCGACGATGCCCCCCTCGGGAACCTGGAGCGAAACGCCCTTGAGCACGAGGATCACGTGGTCGTAAATGACCTCGACGCTGTTGACCTCGAGCAGGGCCCGCTCGCGCTCCACGGCTTGGCGCCCGCTTGCCGACGCCGGATCAGGCGTTACTTCGTCGCGAGCTCCTTGGAGCAGTCGCGCGGCTTGATGCCCTTCTCCTTGGCGTAGGCAAGCGCCGACTCCTTGTACATCTCGCGCAGCATGCCGCGCTCCGGTACGATCCAGTCGGTGATGGTCTTCCAGTGCTGCCCATCCCACTGCTGGATCTTCGCATTGCCGGCACCCTCGTGGTCCTCGCAGGAGAGCTTCACCCCGGTCAGGAGACCGTCGGCGCCGAGTTCCTTGATGCGCGCTTCGGTCAGGTTGAGGTTCTCCAAGCCCCAGCGCACCTGCTCGCCCGTGAGCGGCTTCTTGCCATACTTGCCTTGCGCCGTGCGAATGGCCTCCGTGTCGTAGATCGCGTTCACCACGCCGCGGTCGTAAAGCACCTCGCCGACCTTCTCCTTCGTGGTGTGGCCGCCGCCCTTGGCATAGACGTTTTTGAGGATGTCTTGGATGATTGGGAAATCAGCGCCGACGCCGGTGAAGTTGGCGGCGAGATAACCCTTGGCCGCGGCGCCTGCCGGCTCCACGTCGGGCTCGGCACCCGACCACCAGATGCCGATGAAGTGGTCCATGGGATAGCCGACGTTGGCCGCCTCCTTGATCGCGGTGGAGTTCATCACGCCCCAGCCCCACATCAACACCCAATCGGGCTTCTGCTGGCGGATCTGCAGCCAGATGGATTTCTGCTCGATGCCCGGAGGCGAGACGGCGAACTTGCTGAACTCGAAGCCGAGCTTCTGCGACAGCTTCTCGAGCGTGGTGATCGGCTCCTTGCCGTAGGCGCTGTCGTGGTAGACGAGGGCGAGCTTCTTGCCCTTGAGGTTGGCCATGCCGCCTTCCTTGCTGCCGATGTACTGGACGATGGCATCGGCCCCCGCCCAATAGGTCGAGGGGAAGGTGAAGGTGTAGGGGAAGACCGGCCCGTAGCTCGCATCCGCGCGGCCGTAGCCCATCGACACCACGGAAATCTTGTCGTTCGTCGCGCGCTCGATGAGGGCGTAGGTGATGCCCGTCGAGAGCGGATCGACAAGCGAAGCCCCCGTCGGGCCCTTGCCCTTGAGGCGCTCGTAGCATTCCACCCCCTTGTCGTTGTTGTAGGCCGTCTCGCACTCCTCATAGGTGATCTTCACGCCGCCCACGCCGCCGTCGCGGGCGTTGAGCATGTCGAGATAGTCGCCGTAGCCGTCGGCGAAGGGGATGCCGTTCGGCGCGTAAGGCCCGGTGCGGTAGACGAGGCGCGGAATGAATTGCTCGTTCTGCGCCAAGGCCTCGCTGGCCCCGAGCGTCCAAGCGAGCGCTCCGATGGTCACGAGACCGACCGCGAGTTTCCTCAAGTCCATGAACTCCTCCCTTGTTATCGAGTGGCCGTTGCCCGGCTGAGGGGAGCCTAACACCGCGTGGATATGGGCGCAAACGCTCTCTCCCGGCGGTGACGTAACAGTCTGTGTGTCAGGGCAAGAAAGGGGTACTCCCCTGTGGCCGACCAAGGTCCACAAAAGGAGCACCCCGATGCCACAGCATGCTGCGACGATTGAGAGTTTAGCGATGGCGTTTGCGCTCGTGAAGGC
>DATNIJ010000302.1:0-12079 GCA_035604475.1 Alphaproteobacteria bacterium | reverse complement strand
GGGAAGAAAAACAAAAAGGAACTCTACGGAGCTGAATAACATTTGACCTGTCCGGCTTTGCGTACAACGGATGTCCGCTAACGAGCCCGCCGAGGCGATCGCCCGAATGGTGCAGCCGTATCTGCCGTTACGTGGCCGGGTTCTTCTTTGTTTATGGGTTCTGGTGGTGGCTCTTGTTTCTGAGCGTGGGCGAATTGTAGGGACGTAGCGGACGCTAACGCGTCTGCCGCGACTATGCTGGCTAGCCGTCGCCGACTTCGGTCAGTAGGAGATTGCCGTTTTATTTGCTTGTCCCCGTCCCGCGCGCCACCAGCCAGTGCCCACCACGCGTCCCAATGCTTCCGCCATGCTTGCGCAGTCGCTCGACTGACGGAAGTGCGCCAGCCTCCTTACGCTGACCTATTATGATTCCTAGACAAACTGGAGCGGGAGACGGGACTTGAACCCGCGACCCTCACGTTGGCAACGTGATGCTCTACCACTGAGCTACTCCCGCGACCGGGCGCCGATCATAGGCATCGCCTCCTCATTTGCAAGCCCGGAGTTGCGCCCCAGGCGGGCACTTCGGGCGCATCTCGGCCCCTGCCGGGGGTTGCGGGCAACGCGCGAGCCGCTATGCTAGCGGCCATGCCCGCCACCCCCGATGAGCTCCTGGCCCGCCTCGCCGAGCTCGGCATCCCCACCACGACCTACGAGCATCCCCCGGTCTTCACCGTCGAGGAGAGCAAGCGCCTGCGCGGGCGCCTCGTGGGCGGGCACTGCAAGAGCCTCTTCGTCAAGGACAAGGCCGACCGGCTCTGGCTCGTGGTCGCACTCGAGGACCGCCCGGTCGACCTCAAGGGCTTGCGGCACCGGCTGGAGGCCAAAAAGACGCTCTCCTTCGGCTCTGCCGAGCTCCTCATGGCGACCCTCGGCGTGACCCCGGGTGCGGTGACGCCCTTCGGCGTGATCAACGACCGAGAGGGGCGCGTCAAGGTCGTGCTCGAGCGCCGCATGCTGGCGTGCGACCCCCTCAACTACCATCCGCTGGTCAACGACCGCACCACCGCGATCTCGCCCGCGGACCTCGTCAAGTTCCTCTGCGCGAGCGGGCACGAGCCGCTGGTGCTCGATTTCGACGCCGAGCCGGCGGCGGCCGGCGCCGGCGCCGGGGTTGCGTCCGCGCGCGAAAGCAGCCATTTAAGCTGATCGAACGAGGGCCGCGCGGCATCACGCCCGCGCGCGAGAGGAAAAAAGGCCATGCAGACCTTCGCCAAGGTACCGGGACCCGCCACCGATGCGGCTCAGGCGCCGCTCATCAAGGATGTCACCGCCGCCAGCTTCATGGCCGACGTGATCGAGGCCTCGCGCCAGGTCCCGGTGATCGTCGATCTGTGGGCGCCCTGGTGCGGGCCCTGCAAGCAGCTTGGCCCCCTGCTCGAGAAGGTGGTGCGCGAGGCCAAGGGCAAGCTGCGCCTCGCCAAGGTCAACATCGACGAGAACCCCCAGATCGCCCAGCAGTTCCGCGTGCAGTCGATCCCCGCCGTCTTCGCGGTCGCCGGCGGCCGGGTGGTCGACGGCTTCGTGGGTGCTTTGCCCGAGAGCCAGATCAAGGCCTTCGTCGAGCGCCTGAAGGGCGAGGGGGGTGCCGACGAGGGTGCCGTTCAGATCGCGGAGGCCCTCGCCGAGGCGAAGAAGATCCTCGAGGAGGGCGACCTCGGCACCGCGAGTGCCATCTTCGGGCAGATTTTGCAGCACGAGCCGGAGAACCGTGCTGCCATCGGAGGCCTGGCGCGCTGCTACCTCAAGAGCGGCGATCTCGCGCGCGCCAAGGAGCTCATCGCCAAGGTGCCGCCCGAGCACGCCGACGATCCCGAGATCGCGGCCGCGCGCGCAGCACTCGAGCTCGCCGAGCAGGCGAAGAAGAGCGGACCCATCGACGAGCTCAAGGCGAAAGCGGCAGCCAACCCCGCCGACCATGAGGCCCGCTTCGAGCTCGCCAACGCGCTCTACGCCGCGGGCCGCCACGGCGAGGCGATGGACGAGCTGCTCGAGCTCATCAGGCGCGACCGCAAATGGAACGACGAGGCTGCGCGCAAGCAGCTGCTCAAGCTTTTCGAGGCGCTCGGCCCCACGAACCCCCTCGTTGCGGCCGGACGGCGGCGCCTTTCCTCGCTGCTCTTCTCATGAGCCGCAGCCCGTTCGACCCCACGATCGAGCAACTGCCTCGCGCGCTGCCGATCTTCCCGTTGAGCGGCGCGCTCCTCTTGCCGGGCGGCAGGCTCCCGCTCAACATCTTCGAGCCGCGCTACCTCGCCATGATCCAGGACGCGCTCAAGGGCGAGCGCACGATCGGCATGGTGCAGCCGCGCGAGGGCGAGGAGAAGGCGCCGGCACCCGCGGTCTACCGCTTGGGCTGCGCCGGGCGCATCGTCTCCTTCGACGAGACCGACGACGGGCGCTATCACATCGCACTTTCCGGCCTCTGCCGTTTCGAGATCGTGGAGGAGCTCGCACCCATGAACGGCTACCGCCGCGTGGTGCCGGATTTCTCGCCCTATTACGACGACTTCAAGGAACCGCCCGACGGCGCCATCGAGCGCAAGCACCTGATCGAATGCGTGCGCGCCTACTTCAAGCTGCAGAGCATCGACGCCGATTGGAAGGCGATCGAGGCCGCCTCCGACGAGCGCCTCGTCACCACGCTTGCCATGGCGTGTCCCTTCGAGCCGAGCGAGAAGCAGGCGCTCCTCGAGGCGCGCGACCTGGCCGAGCGCGTCCGCGTGATGACGGCGCTCTTCGAGATGGCGGTGCTCGGCCGCAGGTCCGGCGAGGCGCGCCACTGAGGTCATTCTTGGCAAGAGGTAAAGGCGATGGCCGAGGCGAAATCAGGCGTTGACCCCAAGCTGCTCGAGATCCTGGTCTGTCCGCTCACCAAGAGCACGCTCAGGTACGACCGCGAGGCGAACGAGCTGATCAGCGAGGCGGCGGGCCTCGCCTATCCCATCCGCGACGGCATCCCCATCATGCTGGTCGAGGAGGCGCGCCGGCTCGACGAGCCCAAGAAGCCCGCCGCGCGGGAGTGAGCCTCGGTTGAGCGAGCACGGCACCCTTCACTGGCCCGTCGAGGTCCGCCTCAAGAAAGCCGAGAAGCTCCTCGAGATCGATTTCGATAACGGCATCAGCTTCCGCTATCCGGCGGAATATCTCAGGGTCGAGAGCCCGTCGGCCGAGGTGCAAGGCCATAGCGCGTCGCAGAAGCAGCTCGTGGCGGGCCGGCGTCACGTCGGCATACTCTCGCTCGAGCCCGTCGGCAATTACGCGATCCGCATCGGCTTCGACGATCTCCACGACACCGGCATCTTCACCTGGGCTTACCTCTACGAGCTCGGCGAGCGGCAGGCGGAGAAATGGGCGGGCTACCTCGCGGCACTCGCCGCCGCCGGCCTCTCCCGCGAGCCGCCGCGACGCGCCTAGGCGCAAGAAGCTTCACACGGAGACACGGAGGACACGGAGAAGAATTCTATTCTAGAGCGTGTCCCGTTGATTTGGAAGCATCCCCCTCACCCTACCCTCTCCCCCGACGCGGGGGAGAGGGTTGCGCAGGCTTAGCGAGGCGGAGCCGAGCTTAGCCGTTTGACGCCTGCCAAGCGTCCACTGGACGCTTGGCCCGAACATGCCAGTGGCATGTTCGGCGGCGTCAAAGGGTGAGGGGGTGATTCCATGCTTTCGGGATTTGCTCTAGATTGCTTCGTCGGCTTCGCCTCCTCGCAATGACGACCTCGGCCCGTCATCGCGAGCGGAAGGCGAAGCGATCCAGATCGCTTCTCCGTGTTCTCCGTGCCTCCGTGGTGCAACTCCTCGCGCAATCGCGCCTCAGAGCGGCTCGCCCTTGATGAGCCGCGGCAGCTCGCCGACGACCCCCATGGCATGGCGCATGAAGAAGCGGCGCAGCGGCGGCAGCTCGTTGACGATGGCGAGCCCGAGGTCGCGCACGAGGCGCACGAGGGGCGTGCTGTTCGAGAAGAGCCGGTTGAGCGCGTCGGTCGCCAGCATGAGCGCCACATTGTCGAACCGCCGCCAACGCTGATAGCGCTCCAAGAGGTCCGCCCCGCCGAGATCGAGGCCCAGGCGCTTCGCGTCGACGAGGATCTCCGCGAGCGCTGCCATGTCGCGCAGGCCGAGATTGAGGCCTTGGCCCGCGATCGGATGGATGGCGTGCGCCGCATCGCCGATCAGCGCCAGCCGCTCGTCCACATAACGTTCGGCGTGAAGGAGGGCGAGCGGATAGGACCACCGCGGCCCTTCACGCGTGAGCCGCCCGAGATAAGGCCCGAAGCGCCGCGCGAGCTCGGCCGCGAAGGCGGCCTCGTCGAGGGCGAGGAGGGCCGGCGCCAAGGCCCGGTGCTCGGTCCACACGATCGAGGAGCGCTTCCCGCGCATGGGCAGGAAGGCAAGCGGGCCGGCCGGCAGGAAGCGCTCGTGCGCGACGCCCTCATGGGGCCGCTCATGGGCGATGGTCGCGACGATGCCGATCTGGGGATAGGACCAGGAGGTGACCGCGATGCCGGCGTCCTCGCGCAGCCGCGAGTTGCGCCCGTCGGCCGCGATCGCGAGTGAGGCCTCGAGGGTCCGTCCGCCTAAGAGCCGGGCACGCACATGCGCGCGCTCGCGCTCGAGGCTCAAAAGCTCCACGGGTGCTAGGAGCTTGACCGTCGGGAGTCTCGCGAGATGGGCGAGCAAGGCCTTGCGCATCTCGCGGTTCTCGACGATGTAGCCAAGCGGATGCGGGGCGACCTCTGCGTGGCGGTACTCGAGGAAGAGGAGCGAGGGCCCGTCCGACACCCGGATATCGAGGATGGGCTCGGCCAGCGGCTCGAGTGCGGGCCAGAGGCCGATGCCGGCGAGTGCCTGGACCGAGCCCCAGGCGATCGCCGAGGCGCGGCCGTCAAAGGCGCTTTCGCGCTGATGCTGAGGGCTCTCGCGGTCGAGGACGGCGACCTCGATGCCGGCACCCGCCAAGGCCGCGGCGAGGGTGAGGCCGACCATGCCGCCGCCCACGATCAGCACCTCGGTACGCAAGACGCCCTCGGGTCGTGCTCCCGGCGTTTCGTCGGGGGTTGCCATGGCGTCAGCTTCGCCGAGTGCCGCCCCTATGTCCAGCGCGCCACCAGGGATCTTTGCTGCGGCCAAGTGCTGCCTCCGCAGGCCTTCGGCAAGACCTCGCAAGCAACTCGCCGCGAGAGCGCCGGGCGGGCTGCGCAAAGGGAAAGAGGAGCTTCTACAATAACGTCACAGGCAAGGGACGACCCCACCCGCTCCATTGTCGGGCGGGGCCAAATACCCGAGGGCGACTTAGTGCGGTGAACTGCCGAGGTGGCCCGCGATCATGTTGAAGGTCAGCTGCAGGTTGGTCCCGACTAGGGTGACCGCGACGATGATGGCGACCGCGATCAATGCTGCGATCAGACCATATTCGATTGCGGTGACACCCTCATTGGATTTCAGCGCCAACGCGGACTTAACAAATCGGGCAAGGCGCAACATGGTTCATCCCCCTCGACGGCTTGTTTTTAAGACGCACTCAGCGCCGCCAATCTACCCAAAATTCGTAAAAACATCATTACAAATAGCGCATTGATGCTCCATTCGCGGCAAAACTGTTAACGAGTTGCCGCGTCCCGACTTTCGCGATTTGGCATTTCCTCGGCTGCCGAGGGGCTCCCGTTGGCAGACTGGAGCCGCGAGGAGACGAGGCCGATCAGCCGTCGCCGAGAGGCAACTTCGGCCTTTGCCCGGAGCTTTCCCGCACTGACCATGTGCTTCGCCTCCCGAGTTCCCCGCGCCTTCGGGCAATCGATGCCCAAAATTCAACCAAATATCGCCGAATGCCCAAATTTTCACCCCCTGAGGCCGAGCGCACACGCAATAAACGTGTGAACCCGGCCAATTTCGCAATGCGGCAAGGCCGGCACGGTTCTTGAAAATTCAGACTGTTGAAAATTCAAGGGACCGAGGCCCGCACGTCGCTCCGGCTTCGGCACGAAGAGGGAGAACCGGACCATGAAGCTCGTCATCGCCATCATCAAGCCCTTCAAGCTCGATGAGGTCCGCGACGCGCTCACGGCGGTCGGCATCGAGGGCCTGACGGTGTCCGAGGTCAAGGGCTTCGGGCGCCAGAAGGGCCAGACCGAGATTTACCGGGGGGCCGAGTACACGGTCAATCTCCTGCCCAAGCTCAAGATCGAGGTCGTGGTCAGGGATGCGCTCGCCGAGGCCGCCGTCGAGGCGATCCAGAAGCACGCGGCCACCGGCAAGATCGGCGACGGCAAGATCTTCGTCATCGATGTGGCGCAAGCCGTGCGCATCCGCACGGGCGAGCGCAATGAGCAGGCCGTATAAGCGGCCGCGCGATCGGGGCCAGCTTTTGCGCAAGGAGGCGTCATGCGCTTATTCGTTGGGCACATTTGTCCGGCTCTACGCCTAAGCCGAGGAGCGCCGGTCCGCCGAGGACGCCCGGCGATTCAACGCATTAGGGACGAGTCATGCGATCGCGAGGGAGGCCGGAAGGCGTGGCATGGAAATTGAGATTTGCTCCGCGCTCGAGGAACGGGAGTGCGGAATGGGGCGAGAGGTCACGAATTTTAGGAGCAAGGCGATGCGGCAGATGACCCGACTGGCGATGTTTGTGATGCTCGCGGCTCTGGCGGGGGCCGTGCTCGGCGGCGTTGCGTTCGCCCAGCAGGCGCCCGCCGCTGCAGGTGCCGCGGCACCGGCGGCGGCAGCAGCCCCCGCCGCGGCGGCGGCGCCCAAGATCGATTCCGGCGACACCGCCTGGATGCTGACCTCGGTGGCGCTCGTGCTGATGATGACGGTGCCGGGGCTCGCCCTCTTCTATGGCGGCATGGTGCGCAAGAAGAACGTGCTCTCGACGGTGATGCAGAGCTTTGCCATCACCTGCCTCGTCACCGTCTTGTGGATGATCGTCAACTACTCGACCGCCTTCACCGGCGGCACGCCTTTCCTTGGGGGCTTCAGCCGCGCCTTCCTGCAAGGCGTGGTGAGCGACATCGCCGCCGACAGCAAGAAAATTCCCTCGGTCAACTCGCTCGCCCCCACCATCCCCGAGATGGTCTACATGTGCTTCCAGATGACCTTCGCCATCATCACGCCGGCGCTCATCGCGGGCGCCTTCGCCGAGCGCATGAAGTTCTCCGCCATGCTGTGGTTCATGGCGCTGTGGGCGACCCTCGTTTATGCCCCGATCGCGCACTGGGTGTGGGGTCCCGACGGCATCTTCAACAGCGGCAACGACAAGGCTTGGGTGCACGTGCTCGACTTCGCGGGCGGCACCGTGGTGCACGTCAACTCGGGCGTCGCCGGGCTCATGTGCGCGCTCGTGCTGGGCAAGCGCAAGGGCCTCGGCAGCGAGCACATGGCGCCCCACAACCTCGTGCTCACCCTCATCGGCGCCTCCCTCCTCTGGGTCGGCTGGTTCGGCTTCAACGCCGGCTCCGCCGTCTCCGCGGGCCTCCAGGCCGGCATGGCCATGACCGTCACCCAGATCGCCACCGCAACGGCAGCGCTCACCTGGATGTTCGTCGAGTGGGCTCTCAAGGGCAAGCCGAGCGTGCTCGGCATCTGCTCGGGTGCCGTCGCCGGTCTCGTCGCCATCACGCCGGCCTCCGGCTTCGTCGGCCCCGCGGGCTCGCTCGCCATCGGCGTCGCCGCCGGCGTGTTCTGCTATTGGGGGGCCGTGTGGCTCAAGCCCAAGCTCGGCTACGATGACGCGCTCGACGTCTTCGGCGTGCATGCCGTCGGCGGGGCCGCGGGCGCCTTGCTCACCGGCGTCTTCGCCATCAGCGAGTACGGCGGCACCTCCGGCCTCATCGAGGGCAACGCTCCGCAGGTGCTCTATCAGGCGATCGGCATCTTGACCGTGGTCGTTTATGACGCGGTCGCGACGCTCATCATCCTCAAGCTCCTCGATGCCACCATCGGGCTCCGCGTCGAGGAGGAGATCGAGCGCGACGGCCTCGATCTCGCACTCCACGGCGAGGTCGTGCAGTAGGCCAAGACGCAGGCATGCGCGCGCGCGGCCCGCTCCCTCGAGCGGGCCGTTCTTTACGACGCACTCGGGTGCCCCGTTCTGGCGGCAAATGTTCCTCCTTATTTCAAGCTGCTGACGGCGAGGCGCATCAGCTCGTCTTAACCCCGGGCCGTACCATACGGAAAAGTTTGCTTTTATCGGAGGCCCTCCGCGCTTGCTCCAGCGGAAATGACGACGCAAAGGACTAATTCGTTTTATCAAAGGACTAGAATACATTATTTGAACGAGCTTAGAGTTTTATCGCGCACTATATTGAAATATTTGGGTTATATTTACTTCTTTATAGGAACTTCGTGACGGGCCCCGCAGAGCAAGCCGTCAGCACGAGTCCTCAGGCCGTTACAGGAGATTGCCGAGGAAGGCTCGAGTGACAGGCTGGTGGAGGTTCTTGACTTATTGATATAATGATTTCCCGGGTCTCATCGCGGGTTATCAGTCGCGGCTTTAATGCTGCGGCAAAAAATCTCGATAACTATCGGCAAATATGACTATAAATCGATTCGTGCAAATTCGCGCCGCGCGGCCGGCAAACGGCCCGGCGTGCGAGTCGCTGAGAGCGGAACAAAGACAAAACCAGGAACTCTGTCGCTTCCACTTGTGGGGCGCCTCTCGCATCACCGCGACATCCTGCGTTGCTCGGTATGAGAGCGCTTGTTTTGCCGTTCCGCAGCCGTTACACTCGTTTACCTTTTGTACCGAGAACAAGCGGCCCTTGTCCGGCGAGGAGCTGAAGCGATGGCGCGTGCCGCGGCGCACCGATCGAACCGGCTGACCCTGCTGCCTCCCGAGGCGGCGCAGTTCCTGCGCCGCCGCCTCGCCGAGCTGGGGGGTGCCGTTCTCCTCCTTTTCGGCCTAGCGGTGCTGCTCGCACTCGCCAGCTACGACCCCGCCGATCCTTCCTTCAACCATGCCACGGCCCGCGCCGCGCGCAACCTCGTAGGCGGCCCCGGCGCTTACGGCGCCGATCTCCTGCTGCAGCCCTTCGGCTTGGCGGCAACCCTCATCGGCGTCGTGGCGGCCCTCTGGGGCTGGCGCCTCGCCGCCCACAAGGGCCTGGCGCGGCCGCTTCTGCGCGTGGCCGCCCTGGCCCCGCTGCTGCTTTTCGCCGCCATCGCCTGCGCAGCCCTGCCGCCACCCAAGGGCTGGCCGATCAGCACCGGGCTCGGCGGCCTTATCGGCCTCATCGGGCATGGCAAGTTCGCGAGCGCGGCCGAGATGAGCGGTCTCACGCTGAGGGCGGAAGTCCTTGGCCTCGCCGCCGCCCTCCCCGCCGTGGCCCTCTTTCTCTACATCCTCGGCTTGAGCTGGGCCGAGTGGAGGGCCGCGGCGCGCGGCGCCCTTTGGCTCGTGAGCGACGGGCCGCGCGGCCTCGCGCGCTCCCTCTCCCTTGCCTTCAGGCGCGGCCGCGCCCTCGGCGGTCGGCTCGTGGGCCGCGGCCGGGGGGCCCTCGTCGACCGCGTGGCCGAGCCCAATTTCGGCCGCCTGCCGCGGCACCCGCGCCGCGACGGCGCCGGCAAGACCGCGCGCGAGGGTAGTGCGCCCGCGATCGAGCCGCGCGCGGCCAATCCTGCCGCGCGCAAGCGTGCCGCTCACTCTCGGCAGACGAGCCTCGGCCTCGATGCTGAGGAAAGCTACGAGCTGCCGCCCGCCGATCTCTTGACGCTGCCGCCCGCCACCCGCCACGAGGAGCGGCTCGACGAGGGGGCGCTGGCGGCGAATGCGCGCCTGCTCGAGTCCGTGCTGGAGGATTTCGGCGTCAAGGGCAAGATCGTGAAGGTCCGCCCCGGCCCGGTCGTGGCGCTTTACGAGCTCGAGCCGGCACCCGGCACCAAATCCTCGCGCGTCATCAGCTTGGCCGACGACATCGCGCGCTCGATGAGCGCGATTTCGGTCCGCGTGGCCGTGGTCCCCGGGCGCAACGTGCTCGGCATCGAGCTCCCCAACGCACGGCGCGAAACGGTCTACCTGCGCGAGCTGCTCTCCTCCGAGGCCTACGAGCGCACGGCGGCCAAGCTCACGCTCGTGCTCGGCAAGGACATCGGCGGGGCACCGGTGATCGTCGACCTCGCGCGCATGCCGCACCTGCTGATCGCGGGCACCACCGGCTCGGGCAAGTCGGTCGCGCTCAACACGATGATCCTCTCGCTGCTCTATCGCCTGCCCCCGAGCCAGTGCAAGTTCATCATGATCGACCCCAAGATGCTGGAGCTCTCGGTCTACGACGGCATCCCCCATCTCCTCACTCCCGTGGTCACCGAGCCGAAGAAGGCGGTGGTTGCCCTGAAATGGACCGTGCGCGAGATGGAGAACCGCTATCGCGCCATGTCGACGCTCGGGGTGCGCAACATCGCGGGCTACAACCTGCGCCTCCAGGAGGCGGCGCGCAAAGGCGAGATCCTGAAGCGCCGCGTGCAGACCGGCTTCGATGCCGAGAGCGGCAAGCCGCTCTTCGAGGAGCAGCCCCTCGACATGACGCCGCTTCCCTACATCGTCGTCGTCGTCGACGAGTTCGCCGACCTCATGCTCGTCGCGGGCAAGGACATCGAGGCGGCGGTACAGCGCCTCTCCCAGATGGCGCGCGCGGCCGGCATTCATCTCCTCATGGCGACCCAACGCCCCTCGGTCGACGTCATCACCGGCACGATCAAGGCCAACTTCCCGACGCGGGTGAGCTTCCAGGTCACCTCCCGCATCGACAGCCGCACTATCTTGGGCGAGTCGGGGGCGGAGCAGCTGCTCGGCCAGGGCGACATGCTCTACATGGCCGGCGGGGGCCGCATCAGCCGCGTGCACGGCCCCTTCGTGCGCGACGACGAGGTCGAGGCCGTGGTCGGCTTCCTCAAGGAGCAGGGCGATCCCGACTATATCGAGGACGTGACCGAGGAGGATGACGAGGGCTTCATGTCCGAGCTCGAGGGCGGCGGCTCGGGCGACGAGCTCTACGACCGCGCCGTGGCGCTCGTCTGCCGCGAGCGCAAGGCGTCGACGAGCTTCGTGCAGCGCTATCTGCAGATCGGCTACAACCGTGCCGCCCGCATCATCGAGCGCATGGAGACCGAGGGCGTGGTGAGCGTCGCCAATCACGTGGGCAAGCGCGAGGTGCTGGGCCGCAATATCGAGGACGACGAGTGAGTCCGACGGCGGCGGCGATGACACGCGCTCGCTTGTCGGTCGTTGCATCCGCGCGCCCGAGAGGGCATGTTATCCGCTTGGTCGCGACTTTCGCGAGCCGCGACATCGTTACGATGGCGAATAGTTCGCACCCGTGCTGCGGCCCGCAAGGCCGCCGCTTTGCCCAGCATACAAAAGGCGGGCTCTCGGCAGCGGGCGCGGACCGGCGGCGCTGAGGATGAGGATCGGGCCGGCGTTAGGAGCAAGCTTATGAAGTGTCTCAAGGCAGCAATTCTGGCGGCGGCACTCTCGTTGCAGCCGCTGGCGGCACTGGCGGCGACGCCTGCGGCCAGCCTGAGTGCCGCCGACCAGGCGGACCTCGCGCGCGTCGAGGCGTATCTCAATTCCATTCGCACGGTCCACGGGCAGTTCATGCAAAGCGCGGAGGGAGAGGTCTACGCCGAGGGCGCCTTTTACATCGAGCGGCCGGGCAAGATGAGGATCCAGTACGCGACGCCCAATACGCTCTACATGGTGGCGAGCGGCTCGACGCTATCGATCTATGATCCGCGCATCAAGAAGGCGACCTATGTGCCGGTCGACGCGACGCCGGCCTACTACCTCTTCAAGGATAGAGTCGGCTTCGGCGACGGCATCGCGGCGAGCAAGCTCGAGCGCGGCGAGGCCTCGCTCCGTGTCACGATCTACCAGATGGACCATCCCAACGATGGCCGCATTACGCTCGTCTTCAGCGACAAGCCGCTCGAGCTCAAGAAATGGAAGATGATCGATCACGATGGCAACGAGATCGACATCTCCCTCGTCAACACCGAGTTCAATACCAAGCTCGATCCCAACCTCTTCAAGTTCGTCGACCCC
>DATNIJ010000301.1:0-3112 GCA_035604475.1 Alphaproteobacteria bacterium | reverse complement strand
CTTGAGCCGGCCGGTGAGCTTGCAGCCCACCACTTCCGGGATGAGCATGGAGATGGGCTGGCCGAGCATGGCGGCCTCGGCCTCGATCCCGCCCACGCCCCAGCCGAGCACGGCGAGCGCGTTCACCATGGTCGTGTGGCTGTCGGTGCCGACGAGCGTGTCGGGGTAGGCGAGTGCGGTGCCGTTCTCCTCTGCCACCCACACGGTCTGGGCGAGGTACTCGAGGTTCACCTGGTGGCAAATGCCCGTACCCGGCGGTACCACGCGGAAGTTGTCGAAGGCCGTCTGGCCCCAGCGCAGGAACTCATAGCGCTCGCGGTTGCGCTCGAACTCCTGCGCCACGTTCTTGCGGAAGGCGTCGGGGCTGCCGAAGGCGTCCACCTGCACCGAGTGGTCGATGACGAGGTCGACGGGGACCAGCGGATTGATGCGCTTGGGCTCGCCGCCGAGCTTGACCATCGCATCGCGCATCGCGGCGAGGTCTACGACCGCGGGCACGCCGGTGAAATCCTGCATCAGCACGCGCGCCGGGCGGAAGGCGATCTCGCGCTCGGAGCGCCGCTCCTTGAGCCAGCCGGCGACGGCCTGCACGTCCTCCACACTCACCGTCCTGCCGTCCTCGAAGCGCAAGAGATTCTCGAGCAGCACCTTGAGCGAGAAGGGGAGCCGCGAGAGGTCGCCGAGCCCCGCCTGAGCCGCGGCCTCGAGGCTGAAATAGTCGTAGCGCTTGCCGTCGACGGAAAGTTGCCGGCGGGTCTTGAGCGTGTCTTGTCCGGTCAAGGGCACGAGCGTTCTCCTGAGCCTGGCAATGGGGCGGCGGCGCTGCGTGCGCGCTCCCGCGACGCGATGCAGTGGTTATACCACCCTCGCGCGGCCTTTGAAGCCCCGCATGGTGTTAATTTAGTCAGCGCTGCGGCGAAGGCCAGCCGTTCCGCCCACGGCCGGCGGCACGCCTCAGCCCCGCCGCTTGAAGCGCCGCCCCAGCACCAGCAAGGAGAGCATCTCGAAGAGCATCTGGGCGCCGACCATCGCGGTGTTGCTGGTCGGGTCGTATTGCGGCGCCACCTCGACCACGTCGCCGCCGACGACGTCGATGCCCTTGAGGCCGTGGAGAATCTCCTGCACCTCGCGCGGGGTAAGCCCGCCCGCCTCGGGCGTGCCGGTGCCGGGGGCGAAGGCGGGGTCGAGGCCGTCGACGTCGAAGGAGATGTAAGTGGGGCCGTCGCCCACCACCTGCAGCACCTTCTCGCCCACGCCCGCGATGCCCATGCGCATCACGTCCTCGATATGGAGCACGGTCATGCCGGAGTCGTAGGAGAACTCCCAGAGGAACTCGGCCGGCCCGCGGATGCCGATCTGGATGGTGCGCTCGGGGTCGAGCGCCCCCTCGAGCACGGCCAGGCGGAAGGGGCCGCCGTGGTTGAACTTCGAGCCGTCGTATTCGCCGCCGGTATCGCAATGGGCGTCGATATGGACGAGGCCGAGAGGGCGCTTATGCCCGAGCGCCTTGAGGATGGGAAAAGTCACCGAGTGGTCGCCGCCGACCGAGAGCGGCCGCACGCCCGCCGCCTCGATGCGCGCATAGAAGGCGGCGATATCCTCGATGCAGTGCTCGAGGCTGTAGCGCGAGCGCATCGGCACGTCGCCGATGTCCCCTACCTTGCACTCAGCGAAAGGGACCACCTTGAGCGCGTGGTTGTAAGGACCGATGCGCTCGACCCCGCGCACGGCGCGCGGGCCGAGCCGCGCGCCGGAGCGGTTGGTGACGCCCAAATCCATCGGCACGCCCACGAGTGCCACGTCGAGCCCGGCGAAATCCTCCGCCTCGGCCGCCTCGGGCCGATAGGGCGCGTCGAGCAGGGTCGAGACGTCGGCATAGGGCAGCTTGCGCCGGTCCCGGCTCGCGAAGACCAGCGAGACGACCTTCTTGAACTCGGGATCGAACACGTCGCTGCCCTTGGCGTCGGCGTATTTCGCGCGCAGGGCTGCGAGCTTCTTCTGATCGGACACGGCGGCACCCGGTGATGGCGGGGCCATTATGGCCGTCTCGCCACGGCTTGCAAAGCAGCGGCTTCCGCGGGTGAGTTTTGGGTGGAGCGCGGACCTTGGGGCGGCTTGACGTCAGTCTCAGGATGTCGTTGTTGGATGAAGTCGCGGATCGAGCGCGAACGGCTCCTGTGATTTGACGGCGTAGGCGCCAGCCGCGCTCGTGCGGACGAAGATCAGGTTCCAGCTATGGGTCGACACCGCGCTCGGGATCACGATGAACTTGTGCCATGCGAGCAATGCGGTCCCGAAAGCCTGCTGCCCGGCGCTGGGAATGCCCGGCCGCAGCCAGTTGGGATTGGGAACGGAAGTCGGCTCTACGACGTAAACGCTCGAGCGCTCGGCTATAGTCATCGACGTGAGCACGTGCGGAACCGTGTCCAGCGCCTTGAAGCCCGTGTGGACCGCGACCTCGAGGACGGCCGTTGCCGGGTCGATCGAGCAGTAAACCGCGCGGACGCCCTTGCCGTTCCAGCGGCCGCCCGCCCCGTAGGCTCCTTCGCCGCTGTCCCAGCTCCCGGCGAGCGTCGCCTGGTCGAGACGCCACGCTACAAGCTCATTGCCGCCAAGCGCCCCGGGAAGCGGCGTCACGTGTAGACGCCGTACTCAAGACGCTCGAGGAAGTCCTCGACCAATTCCACGCCCGCAGGCGTTGCCAAGAGGTCGATCGGCCGTCGCTGGTCGAGGCCGATGGCCGGCCGCTCGAGCCACTGCTCCGCTTCTTCCTGCGATCCGAGCACTGCAGTCGCCTTGGCCAGGATCTCGGCAAACTTCCAAGTTCGTCCGCTCTGCTCCTGGCTGAGCGGCTCTGCGGGCGCGTTTTTGCGGCGCTGCAGGGTGCGCAGGCTGATCCCGACAGCCTTCTCGAGTGGTGTCGCCCACTCGATGAGCACGAGGCTGTCGATGAGGTGAGTCAACGCCCTTCCCGGCAACCCCTTAAGAAGCAGCTCGTGCGCATCGAGCGAGTTTCTCACTTGGCGGCGGAGGATGCGGGCGCCGCCGAGCAGCTCCGCCACACGCTGAATTTCGGCTGCTTCGGTTATGGGCGTCTCACGTCCACCAAGGC
>DATNIJ010000300.1:0-14485 GCA_035604475.1 Alphaproteobacteria bacterium | reverse complement strand
CGCGAGAGCACCATCTTGTGCACCTCGTTGGCGCCGTCCACGAGCTTGCCCTGGCGCGCGTAGCGGTAGAGCCACTCGAGAAGCGTGTCCTTGGAATAGCCTTTGGCGCCGCAAAGCTGGATCGCGGTGTCGACCGCCTTGTGCAGCGTCTCGGCGACCGCGACCTTCGCCATCGACACCTCCTTGCGCGCCTGGCCGCCCTGGTCGAGCTTCCAGGCCGCGTGCATGGTGAGGAGCCGGCCGATCTGGATCTCCATCGCCGCCTCGCCGAGGAGCCACTGCACGCCCTCGTGCTCGGCGAGCTTGGCGCCGAAGGATTCGCGCTGGCGCACATAACCGCCGGCGATCTCCAAGGCGCGCTTTGCCCAGCCGAGCCAGCGCATGCAGTGGGTGAGACGCGCGGTGCCGAGGCGGATTTGCGCCACCTTCATGCCGTCGCCGATCCCCATGAGCACGTTCTCCTCCGGAATCTCGAGCCCGTCGAAGACAAGCTCGCAATGGCCGCCGTGCTCCTCCGGGCCCATGATGCCGATGCGGCGGGCGAGCTTCCAGCCCGGCTGGTCCTTGTGGAAGAGGAAGGCGCTGAGCCCCTTGCGCGGATCGTCCGAGGTGCGCGCGATGAGAATGAAGTGCTCGGCACCGTCCGCCCCGGTGATGAACCATTTGTGGCCGTGCACGACCCACTTGTTGCCGCGGCGCTCGGCGCGCGTGCGCATCATGCCGAGGGGATCGGAGCCCGCACCCGGGTGCGGCTCGGTCATGACGAAGGAGGAGCGCACCTTGCCGTCGATGATCGGCTGCAGCCAGCGCTCCTTTTGCGCCTCGCTGCCCACCTTCTCGAGGATGATCATGTTGCCGTCGTCGGGAGGGGCGCAGTTGAAGACGAGCGGGCCGAAGATCGAGCGCGCCATCTCCTCATAGCAGGCCGCCATGCCGACGACGCCGACCCCCTGCCCGCCCCGCACCTTCGGCATCTGGAAGCACCACAGCCCGGCCGCGCGCGCCTTCGCCCGCAAGGGCCGGAGCGTCTCCTCGTTGATGTTCTCGTGCTCGTCGTAGCTCTTCGGCTCGGCCTCGAGCGGAATGACGTGCTGATCGACGAAGGCGCGGATGCGCTTGCGGTAGTCCTCGATCGCGGGAGAGAGATTGAAATCCATCGCTATTTCCCTCGTTATTTCGCTTTGTTGTTTTGCCCTCAGAGCGGCGACTGGAGGTGGCCGCCGTCGACGACGATCACGCTCCCGGTCATATAGCTCGAGGCGTCGGAGGCGAGCAGCAGAAGGGCGCCGTCGAGCTCCTCCGGCTTGCCGAGCCGGCGCTGCGGGATGCGCTTGACGAGGGCTTGGCCCGCCGGCGAGGCGAAGTACTCTTGGTTGATCTCGGTCTCGATGTAGCCGGGTGCTATCGCGTTCACCCGGATGTTGTGGCGCGCGAGTTCGAGTGCCAACGCGCGGGTGAGCTGCACGAGGGCTGCCTTCGAGGCGGCATAGGCCGAGAGGTGGCCGACGACGCGGAAGGCGGTGATGGAAGCGATGTTGATGATGGCGCCGCCGTGCCCGAGGCGTACCATGTGCCGCGCCGTCTCCTGGGCCATGAGCCAGGCGCCGCGCAGGTTGACGTCCAAGGTGCGGTCCCAATCCTCCTCGGAGAGCTCGAGGGCCGGCTTCGATACCGCGAGGCCGGCGTTGTTGACGAGGATGGCGATGGGGCCGAGCTCCTCCTCCGCGGCGGCGACCGCTTGGCGCACGCTTTCGCGCCGCGCCACGTCGAGGGGGATCGCCACCGCTCGTGCGTCGAAGCCCTCGATCTCCTTGCGCAGCTCGGCCAGAAGCTCGACCCGGCGCGCCATGAGCGCAACCCGTGCGCCGTGGCGCGCGAGCGTCAAGGCGAAGTGCCGGCCGAGCCCGGAGGACGCCCCCGTCACGATCGCAGCCTTGCCGGAGAGATCGAAGAGTGTAGGCATCAACCCCCTTCGCGTTGCGCGTGTCTTGGCGCCGCGGCAACCACAGGGGACTCTAGTACGGTTGTCGCGCTTGGCGCAGCAAAGAAAATAGCGCCGTGAACCTCCCTCGCTCAGCGCACATAGCGTATATCGATGCCGAGCGAAAGTTTGCGCCATGCACGATCGGCGGTCAACACGGGCAGGTGGAGCCGTTGGGCGAGGGCGAGACAGGCGCGGTCGCCGAACGAGAGGCCATGGACGCGGGTCGCAGCGCGCAGCTTCGCGCATTGGCGCGCCAATTCGGGGCCAAAGTCGACGATGACGGGGACCAAATCCGCCGCCCCGCGCCATGCCTCGCCCTCCGGCACGCCGATGTCGATCATCTTGGCCACGACCTCCGATAAATTGACGGTGCCGATGATCGCTTGAGGCAGGGCCGCGCCAACGACGTCCGACCCGGGTTCCGTGTTGATCAGCGCCAAGAGCGCCGAGGCATCGAGGACCATACTATTCCTTCGCCGCCAATCGGCGACGTTCGCGGATCAGGCTGTCGGAAAGCTTTTCACCCTTACGATTATACCGCCGTACGAGCGCCTGAACGCGCTCGACGCAGTGCTTCAAGGTCGAGATTTTTAGCTCATGGTCTTCGACCTTGAGCACGACCTCATCACCCGCCTTCAAGCCGAGCTCCTTGCGGTAGAGCGCAGGAATGACCAGGCGTCCGCTCGGGCCGATCCGTGTCCGAAAGCTCGGCATTTGCCGCATTCTCCTATATGTGGCACGAAATGCAAAATACGCCGATTTTCATATACCGTCCAGCACCGCGCATCCCCCGATCGGCGGCCTTACGCCTCCCTCGCCTTCTCCCTGAGCGCGTATTTCTGGATCTTGCCGGTCGAGGTCTTGGGCAGCGCTGTAAAGACGACGTGTTTCGGCACCTTGTAGCGCGCGAGGTGCTCCCGGCAGAAGGCGATGATCTCCTCCGCACTCACTTTCGCCTCGGGCGACTTGAGCGTGACGAAGGCGCACGGCACCTCGCCCCACGTCGCGTCGGGCTTGGCCACGACCGCCGCCTCCATGACGAGGGGATGCTTGTAGAGCACCTCCTCGACCTCGAGCGAGGAGATGTTCTCGCCGCCCGAGATGATGATGTCCTTGGAGCGGTCCTTGATCTCGGCGTAGCCATCGGGATGGCGCACGGCAAGGTCGCCGGTGTGGAACCAGCCGCCGCGGAAGGCCTCCTCGCTCGCCGCGGCGTTCTTGAGATAGCCCTTCATCACCGTGTTGCCGCGCAGCATGAGCTCGCCGATCGTCTTGCCGTCGGCGGGCACGGGCTTGAGGCTCAAAGGCTCCGCCACCATGAGCTCGGCGAGGGTCACGTAGCGCACGCCTTGGCGCGCCATCTTGGCCGCCTTCTCCTCGAGCGGCCGCTCACCCCACGCCTCCTGCCAGGCGCACAGCGTGGCCGGCCCGTAGCTCTCGGTGAGGCCGTAGAGATGGGTGACGCGGAAGCCCATGCGCTCCATGGCGGCGATCACCGCACTCGGCGGCGCCGCCCCGCCCGTCGCCACCTCGATCGTCCAGGCGAACTTGCGCTTAACGCCCTCAGGCGCATGCACGAGCATGTTGAGCACGATGGGAGCGCCGCAGAGGTGGGTCACCCTATGCTCGGCGATCGCCGGGAAGATGAGCGCCGGATCGACGCGACGAAGGCAGACGTGCGTCCCCGCCACCGCGGTCACCGCCCAGGTGTAGGTCCAGCCGCTGCAATGGAACATCGGCAGGGTCCAAAGATAGACCGTGCGGGAGTCGAGGCCGAATTGGATGACGTTGCCGAGCGCGTTCAGGAAGGCGCCGCGGTGGTGGTAGACGACCCCCTTTGGATTGCCCGTGGTGCCCGAGGTGTAGCTGAGGGCGATCGCCTGCCACTCGTCGGCCGGCCGGTGCCAGGCGAACTCCGCATCGCCCTCGCAAATGAAGGCCTCGTAATCCTTCTCGCCGAGGAGCTCGCCCCCCTCATGGAGCGGATCGTCGATGTCGATGACGAGCGGGTGCTGCTCCGCGCGCGCGAGCGCGGGCTTGACCGTCGCGGAGAACTCGCGGTCCGCGATCAGCACCTTGGCCTCCCCGTGCCCGAGGATGAAGGCGATGCTCGCCGCGTCGAGGCGGTAGTTGAGCGCATTGAGCACGGCACCCGCCATGGCGACGCCGTAATGCGCCTCGAGCAGGGCCGGCACATTGGGCGCCATCACCGCGACCGTATCCCCCGGCCGCACGCCTCGCCCGGCAAGGGCGGAGGCCAGGCGCCGGCAGCGCGCCAGGAACTCGCGGTAGCTGTAGCGCCGAGCGCCGTGGATGACGGCGGTCTTGTCGGGGAAGACGGCGGCGGCCCGCTCGATGAAGCTGAGCGGCGAGAGGGCGGTATAGTTCGCCGCAGTGCGCTCGAGCCCGCGCTCATAGCGGCTGTCCTTCGCACCTGCCGCCGTCCGTTCGCTCATCGCTCTCCTCCACGCCGACCGCACTTGCGATGCTTGAGCCTGCGGCGTCTCGCGTCAAGCATCGCGTCGGCGGTAGCGAGCTTTGCCTCGCCTTCCATCGCCGAGAGGGCTATGCTTGGGCATGTTCATCGACATCATCTCGGACACCATCTGCCCCTGGTGTTTCATCGGCAAACGCCGCCTCGAGCGGGCGCTGAGCCTCGTCCACCAGCCCGACCTCAAGGTGGCCTGGCATCCCTTCCAGCTCAATCCGGACATGCCGAAGGAGGGCATGGAGCGGGGCGCGTACTTGCGCCTCAAGTTCGGCGACGCGCGCGGCTCCGGCGCCTACGACAGGATCAGCGAGGCCGGCTCGGGCGAAGGCATCGAATTCAATTTCCCCGGCATCAAGCGCACGCCCAACACGCTCGGGTCCCACCGGCTGGTGCGCTACGCGGGCGAGCTCGACCTCCAGCATCAGGTCGTGGAAGCGCTCTTCCAAGCCTATTTCGCCGACGGCCGCGACATCGGCGACGCGATGACCCTCCTCGACATCGGTTCGGCGGCCGGGCTCGAGCGGGGCCCGCTTGCCGACTACATGGAGAGCAAGGCGGGCATAGAGGAGGTCGCGCGCGAGGACGAGATGGCGCGCCGCATGGGCGTCGAAGGCGTCCCCTGCTTCATCTTCGAGCGCAAATACGTGATCTCCGGCGCGCAAGCCCCCGAGATCTTCCTCCAGGTCTTCGAGATGATCGAGCGGGAGCAGAGCGGGGCCGCGGCCGAGCAGTCGAGTTAACCCTCTCCTCCTTCAGGAGGAGAGGAAGGGGCCCATCGCTTTGCGATGGGAAGGTGAGGAGGGCGAGCGCCGCGAGCGCTTTCCAGTTGCGACGTGTCTCGCCCAGCCACCTCCTCACCCCGACCCTCTCCTCCTGAAGGAGGAGAGGGAAAAGGTGCTACGCCGCCTTCTCCACCTTGGCGGCGATCTCGGCCACCTTCTTCAGGACCTGCACGACGCCGGCGACGCGCGCGGTCTCCGCTTCCCAGCCGCGCCGGATGACGAGCTTCTGGTCCGGGCGGAAGCTGACGCTCGGTCCCTGACGCGTGACGAACTCGATGAGCCCCTTCGGGTTGGCGAAGCGGTTGCGGCGGAAGGCGAGCACGGCACCCTTGGGACCGGCGTCCAGCTTCTCGATGCCGGCATCGAGGCAGAGGCGCTTGATCGCCACGATCTTGAGCAGGTTCTCGACCTCGGCAGGGAGCGGGCCGAAGCGGTCGACGAGCTCGGCGGCGAAGCTGTCGATCTCCGCCTGATCGACCAAGCCGGAGATGCGCCGATAGAGCCCGAGGCGCACGCCCAGATCCGCCACATAGCTCTCGGGAATGAGCACGGGCGTGCCGAGGTTGATCTGGGGCGTCCAGTCCGGCTGCGCCACCCCCGCGCCGTCGCCTTTCGCCACGGCGACCGCCTCCTCGAGCATCTGCTGATAGAGCTCGATGCCGACCTCGCGCACGTGGCCCGACTGCTCCTCGCCCAAGAGATTGCCGGCCCCTCGGATGTCCATGTCGTGGCTCGCAAGCGTGAAGCCGGCCCCCAAGGTGTCGAGCGTCTGCATGACGTGGAGGCGCTTCTGCGCCGCCTCGCTCAGCGCCCTTCCCGGCGGCAGCGTCAGATAGGCATAGGCGCGCAGCTTGGCGCGCCCTACCCGGCCGCGCAGCTGGTAGAGCTGGGCCAGCCCGAACATATCGGCGCGGTGGACGATAAGGGTGTTGGCGGCCGGGATGTCGAGACCGGATTCGACGATGTTGGTCGAGAGCAGCACGTCGAACTTGCCGTCGTAGAACGCCGCCATGGCGTCCTCGAGCGCGCTTGCCGCCATGCGTCCATGCGCGGTCACGATCTTCACCTCGGGCACCAGCTCCTTGAGCCGCTCATGCACCTTGGGCAGGTCCTCGATGCGCGGACAGACGTAATAGCTCTGCCCGCCGCGGAAATGCTCGCGCAGAAGCGCCTCGCGCACGACCACCGGATCGTAGGGCAGCACGAAGGTGCGCACGGCGAGGCGGTCGACGGGCGGGGTCGCGATCAGGCTCATGTCGCGCACGCCGGAAAGTGCCAACTGGAGGGTGCGCGGGATCGGCGTCGCCGTCAGCGTCAGCACGTGCACGTTGCTCCGGAGCTGCTTGAGCCGCTCCTTCTGCTTGACGCCGAAATGCTGCTCCTCGTCCACGATCAGGAGGCCCAAATGCTTGAAGGCGATCTGCTTGCCGAGAAGCGCGTGGGTGCCGATGACGATGTCGAGCGTGCCCGCGGCGAGGCCGGCCTTCGCTAGCGCCGTCTCCTTGGCGCCGGTGAGGCGCGAGAGCCGGCCGATCTTGACCGGCAGACCGGCGAAGCGCTCGCTGAAGGTGCGGTAATGCTGGCGCGCGAGCAACGTGGTCGGCACTACGATGGCCACCTGGAATCCGGACATCACCCCGAGGAAGGCCGCGCGCAGCGCCACCTCGGTCTTGCCGAAGCCGACGTCGCCGCAGATGAGGCGGTCCATGGGCCGGCCCTCGGCCAAGTCGTGCACCGTCTCGTCGATCGCACCCAGCTGGTCCTCGGTCTCGGGATAGGGGAAGCGCGCGCAGAACTCGGCGTAATCAGAACCCTCGGCCGCGATCACCTCGCCCGGCTTGAGCTGGCGCTCGGCGGCGACGCGGATGAGCTCGTCCGCGATCTCGCGGATGCGCTTCTTGACGCGCGCCTTGCGCGCCTGCCAGCCCGCACCCCCGAGGCGGTCGAGCTGCACGCCGGCCTCCTCCGAGCCGAAGCGCGAGAGCACCTCGATGTTCTCGACCGGCACGAAGAGCCTGTCGCCGCCGTCGTAGAGCACGCGCAAGCAATCGTGGGCAGCACCCGAGACCTCGATCGTCTCGAGGCCCTCGTAGCGGCCGATGCCGTGCTCGACGTGGACGACCAGGTCGCCCGCGGTCAGGCTCGAGACCTCGGAGATGAAATTCTCGGCACGGCTCCGCCGGCGCGCCGGGCGCACGAGGCGGTCGCCGAGGATGTCCTGCTCGGCGATGACCGCGAGCCCGTCGCGCACGAAGCCGTGCTCGAGGCCGAGCACGATGAGAGCCACGACATCGCCCGCCAGCGCGCCGACCTCGCGCCAGCTCGGAAGTGTTACGGAATTGCTCACGCCATGCTCGTGCAGAAGGGTCTGCAGCCGGTCGCGCGCGCCCGGACTGTAGCCGGCCACCACCACGCGGCGGCCGCGACGCTGCTCGGCCGCGATGTGCTCGCGCACCGCGTCGAAAAGGTTGACCTCGGGGTGTGCGCGCGCATCGGCGAAGTCCCTGCCGGGTTGACCGCCGGCATCGATCGTGCGGGCTCCCGCCGGGGCCTTGAAGGGCGAGAAGCTCCCGATCGCCCGCGTGGCGAGTGCTACATCGAGGGCCGCGCGGTCGAGGAACAGCGTGTCCGGCGGCACGGGCATATAAAGGGTCGCGCGATCGGCATCGGCCAGGCTCCTGCGCGCGCCGTAGAACTCCTGGATGGTCTCGAGGCGGGTCGCGATCGCCTGCTCGGCTTGATGATCGAAGGTCACGGCGGCATCCGGGAGGTAATCGAGGATGGTGTCGAGGCGCTCATAGAAAAGCGGCAGCCAATGCTCCATGCCGACGTGCGCGCGGCCGGCGCTGACCGCCTCGTAAAGCGGATCGCCCTCCTTGACCGCGCCGAAGAGCTCGCGGTAGCCCATGCGGAAGCGCTGCACCGCCGTCTCGTCCAACAGCACTTCGCTCATCGCCATGAGCTCGAGGCGGTCGAGCCGGCCGGTGGTGCGCTGGCTAAGCGGGTCGAAGCCGCGGATGCGCTCCACCTCGTCGCCGAAAAGATCGAGGCGAACGGGCTCGGAGGTCCCCGGCGGAAAGATGTCGACGATGCCGCCCCTGAGCGCGTATTCGCCCGCCTCGCGCACCGTTTCCGCGCGTCGGTAGCCGTTCAGCGCCACGAAGCGGCCGAGATCCTCGCGCGCGAGCCGACCGCCGACCGCGACCTCGAAGACCGCATCGCGGAAGGTCTCGGCCGGCGGCACCTTCTGGAGGAGCGCGTTGACGGTGGTGATCACGACTCGGCTCGACTCCGGCCGCGGTGCGCGCGCGAGCTTGGTAAGCGTGTCGATGCGACGGCTCACGATCTCGCCGTTGGGCGAGACCCGGTCATAGGGAAGACAGTCCCATGCCGGCAAGCTCAGCACCTCGAGGGCGGGAGCGAAGAAGGCGAGTCCCTCGGCCATGCGGCCCATGGCGGCATCGTCGCGCGCCACGTGGAGGAACCGCCGCGGGCTTGCGCCCTCTGCGAGCTCGCCGAGCAGCAGCGCATCCACCCCTTCAGGCGCGCCCGCGATCGTGACTTGGCCAGGTTCTGTCAGCATAAAATATAGAATAATCAATCACCTACACGAGATATCTTAAAGTTTCTGATAAGTTGCAGGACAGCGTTGTCGAAAGCCTGCGGGGGCACCGTCTCACCCGCGATCCAGCCATAGATGTCCGGGTCGGCGGCCTCGAGCAAGGCCTCGTACTGGCCGAGCTCCGCCTCGCTCAGCTCGTCGAGACAGCACTCGGCGAAACGCCCCAGCAACAGGTCCATTTCGCGTGTCCCCCGGTGCCAGCTGCGAAAATAAAGGCGCTTCAAGCGAGGGGCGCGGGAATCAGGCATTCTCTCATCCGGGGTTGGCCGCGTGTAGGATATAAGGCCTCGAGTGCCTCCTGTCAGCAGCCACGTGAGCATAGCGCCCATACGAGATGCGCCCGCAAATCCTCTATCCCCTGTTTGCACCCGTGACCTCGCTCGCGGGTGTCGGCCCGCGGCTTAAGAAGCTTTACGAGCGCTTGGCCGGCGGAAGCGTCGTGGGGCTGCTCTGGCACCTGCCGAGCGGACTCATCGACCGGCGCTACGCGCCCAAGATCCGCGATGCGCAAGAGGGCAAGATCGCCACACTCACCCTTTGGATCGATGGCCATGAGCCACCCGGCAATCCGCGTCTGCCCTATCGCGTGCGCTGCCGCGACGAGACCGGCTTTCTTTTCCTCGTTTTCTTCCACGCGCGCGCCGACTATCTCGAGAAGGTGCTGCCGGTGGGTGCTGAGCGCGTGGTGAGCGGCCGGCTCGAGCGCTTCCGCGACCGCCTGCAGATCACGCACCCGGACCACATCGGCACGCTCGCAGAGCTCGAAAGCCTCAAGCGAGTCGAGCCGGTCTACCCGCTCACGGCGGGGCTCACCCTCAAGATGGTGGGGAAGACCGTGCGCGCAGCGCTCGCGCGCGCGCCGGAGCTGCCCGAGTGGATCGACCCCGCCTATCACGCGCGCCAAGGTTGGGCGGACTGGCACGCCTCGCTCATGAAGGCCCATGCGCCTGAGAGCGAGGCCGACCTCGATCACTCGACCAAGCCCCGCGCGCGCCTCGCCTATGACGAGCTTTTCGCCAACCAGCTCGCGGTGGCACTGGTGCGCGCGCATCAGCGCCGGCTCGCCGGCCGTCCGCTCAAGGGCGATGGCCGCCTGCGCGCGAAGGCGTTGGCAGCCCTCCCCTTTGCCCTCACCCGCTCGCAAGAGGCGGCCGTGCGCGACATCCTCGCCGACATGGCCGGGGAGACGCGCATGCTGCGCCTGCTGCAAGGCGACGTCGGCAGCGGCAAGACGATCGTCGCCTTCCTGACGTTGCTCAATGCCGTCGAGGCGGGCGCGCAGGGTGTCTTGATGGCGCCAACCGAGATCCTTGCGCGCCAGCACTTCCAGACCATGGCCCCCCTCGCCCAAGCGGCGGGCGTGCGCTTGGCCCTTCTGACCGGGCGCGACAAGGGCAAGCCGCGCGAGGTTGTCCTCGCCGGCCTCAAGGACGGCTCGATCGAGATCGCGATCGGCACCCATGCCCTCTTCCAGGAGGAGGTGGCGTTCAAGAACATCGCGATCGCGGTCGTCGACGAGCAGCACCGCTTCGGCGTGCACCAGCGCCTGCTGCTCGCCTCCAAGGGCCGCGTCGTCGACATGCTGGTGATGACGGCAACTCCCATCCCCCGCACCCTCATGCTGGCCGCCTATGGCGACATGGACGTCTCTTGCCTCATCGAGAAGCCGGCGGGCCGCAAGCCGATCGACACCCGCACGCTCCCCTTGCAGCGCCTCGAGGAGGTGATCACGGCCCTCAGGCGGGCGCTCGACAAGGTCGCCAAAATCTATTGGGTCTGCCCGCTCGTCGAGGAGTCCGAGGCGATCGACCTCGCCGCCGCGACCGAGCGCTATCACCAGCTCTCCGGCATCTTTCCCGGGCTGGTCGGCCTCGTCCATGGACGCCTCAAGGGAAGCGAGAAGGATAAGGTGATGGAGGCCTTCCAGCGCGGCCCGCTCCGCATCCTCGTCGCCACCACGGTGATCGAGGTCGGCGTCGACGTGCCCGAGGCGAGCGTCATGGTGATCGAGCATGCCGAGCGCTTCGGGCTCGCCCAGCTCCACCAGCTGCGCGGCCGCATCGGGCGGGGCCAAACGGCCTCGACCTGCCTCCTTCTCTACGCCACGCCGCTCGGCGAGACGGCGCGGGCGCGCCTCGCCATCCTGCGCGAGACGGACGACGGCTTCCGCATCGCCGAGGAGGACTTCCGCCTGCGCGGGCCGGGCGAGATCCTCGGAACGCGGCAAAGCGGCCTCCCCGACTTCCGCCTGGCCGATCTCGCGGCGCACCAGGAGCTCCTCGCCGCGGCACGCGACGATGCGCGGCTTGCCCTCGAGCGCGACCCCGAGCTCAAGAGCCCGCGCGGACATGCGATCCGCACCCTCCTCTACCTCTTCGAGCGCGACGCGGCGATCAAGTATTTGAGATCGGGGTGAGGGGCGGAAGCGATCGATGCAACGTCCGGGCGCTCGCTCACCCTTCCCGTCGCTTTCGCGACGGGCCCCTTCCCTCTCCCGCAAGCGGGAGAGGGTGGCGAGCGTAGCGAGCCGGGTGAGGGAGCGGCGTCCTACTTCCCGCCTTCGCCCGCTGCCGGGGCCTCGTCCAGGGAGATCTCGACCATCAGATCGCCCGCGAGCCGCTCGAGGCTCTCGCGCAGCTCGGCCGCCTTCACTTGGGCCGGCGCGCTCAAGCGCGCGCTTGCGCGAAAGAGCGCCGTGCCCGACATCGAGCCGCTCTCGATCTGGGTCGTCAGCTCCTCGATGTTGACGCCTAGTGCTGCCAGCGCATGGGTGACGTCGCGGATGATGCCGGGATGGTCTTGCCCCATGAGCTCGAGCTTGAGCCCTGCGCGGACGGCTGCCCCCACCTCGCCAGCCCCCCTTTCGACCGTGACGCGCAAGCCCCGGGCCTCGAGACCGCGAAGTGCCGTCACGAGGGCCTCGGCATTTGCGGCCGGCACGCTCACGCGAACGATCCCCGCAAACTCGCCGGCCAGGCGCGCCATCCGGCTTTCCAGCCAGTTGCCGCCATGGGCCGCGATCTCTTCGGAGAGCGCGCTCACCAGCCCCGGCCGATCCTTGCCGATGGCGGTCAGGATGAGGAACGCCGTCACCGCGGCGATCCTTCGCGGCTTGCATCGCCGCTTATCGAGCGCTCCTCGAGGACTGCGGCGACGGCGGCCTGCACTTCGGGCGGCTGGCCCTCGATCGCATGCATTACGCTTTTGAGCGTGGCGCGGAGCTCGTAGAGCTGATCGAGCAGCGAGAGCACGAGGGGTACCGTCTCCTCCGCCACCTCGAGCTCGCGGCGCAGGTCGTAAATGAGGCGCACCCGCGCCACGTCGATGTCGTGGAAGACCCAGCCGCCGTCCTCGGCCGGCTCCGGCTCGACCCAGCGGCGCTCGACCCAGGTGATCAGCTCGACCGTCTCGAGGTCGGGAAAGAGCGCTGCGATCGCATCCAAGCGCATCATGGCGTCCTCATCCCCTTGCGCGGATCGAAGGGATGGCGCGGCTGCCAGCGCTCGAGAAAGCTGGCGAGCTCGGGCTCGCCGTCGTGCGGCAGGACGAGCTTGAGCACGACGTACTGGTGCCCGCCCGAAATACCCCTGCCCTTCAAGCGAAGACGGGTGCCGCTCGACGAGTTGGGCGGGATTGTCAGCGTGACCGGCCCCTTGACGGTCGGCACCTCGAGCTTGGCGCCAAGCACCGCTTCCTTGAGCGTCACGGGCAACTCCAACACCACGTCGTTTCCCTCGCGCCGGAAAAGCGGATGGGGGGCGATGCTGACCTCGATGAGCGCGTCGCCTGCCGGTGCCTCATCCCCGCCTGGAAGGCCCTGGCCCTTGAGGCGGAGGACCTGCCCGTCCTTGAGCCCGGCGGGGATGGTGACGTCGAGCGTGCGGCCGTCCGGCAGCCCGAGGCGGCGCACCGCACCATTCGCGGCCTCGAGAAAATCGACCGTGAGCGAATAATGCACGTCTTGACCGCGCGCCGCGAAGCCATGCCCGAAACGGTCGCGAAAGGCGGCGCCAAAGATGCTCTCGAGATCGTCCGGCCCAAAGGACTGCGCGCGATATTTGCCGTGCACGACCTCATCTCCGAAGTCGCGGTAGAAGCGGCGCTCCGGCGGCCGCTCGGCGCCGCTCGCGTCGATCTCGCCGCGGTCGAAGCGCGCGCGCTTCTCGGGGTCGGAGAGCAGCGCATAGGCGGCGGAGACGGTCTTGAAGCGCTCCTCCGCGTCCTTTTTGCCGGGATTGAGGTCGGGATGAAGGCGCTTCGCCAGTTTGCGGTAGGCGGCACGGATCGCGTCTTCGGAGGCGGTGCGCTCAACGCCCAGGACCTTGTAGGGGTCTTCCATGGTGGCGGAGAATAGCCCAGCGCTTGAGATGACGCTACGGCCGCAGCTTAGCGGACCTCCGCCTTCTCCGCGCGCGCCGGTGCCGCCCGTATCGCCGTCGCCGCAAGCGCCGCGGCATCGGGCGGCACGACGATGCCGCTCGAGAGGATCATCTTCATCGCCGCATCGACGCTCATCTCGAGCGGGATGACTTTCTCGCGCGGCACGAAGACGATGTAACCGCCCGTGGGATTGGGCGTCGTCGGCACCATGATGCTGATGAGCTCCGCCGGGAGCCGGGCCTGGATCTCGCCTGCCACCGCACCGGTGACGAAGCCGATCGTCCAGCTCCCCTCGTGTGGCCACTCGAGCAGCACGACCTGCCGGAAGGCGCTGGCCTTGTGGGAGAAGACCGCCTCGACGAGCTGCTTCACCGCACCATAGATGCCGCGGATGACCGGCATGCGCTTGAGCAGCATCTCCGAGAGGCGCACGAAGACGCGGCCGATGTAGCCGGCCGTGATGGCGCCGATGAGCGTGATGACGACGAGGAGGATGATGAGGCCAAGGCCCGGAATGCCGAAAGGCAGGTAGTTGTTCGGGTTGTAATGGGCCGGGATGAGCGGCGTCACGTGCGAGTCGACGAAGTTGAGCATGAGATAGGCGATATAGAAGGTGATGCTGATGGGGGCGACCACCAGCATGCCGGCGAGGAAATAGGCGCGGATGCGCTGGCCGAAAGTGATCGGTGGGCCGACAATCTCCTCTTCCGTCTCGACTTCCGCCGTCTCCGGCAGCGCCACCTTGTCCGGCATCTCCTGGCTCCGTTCGACCTTGGGTTGTCCTCTCTCAAGAGATAGGAGCAGGCGGCGATTCCGCAACGGTGCGCGAGGGAGCGAAGTTCCGCTCCCTTGCGGCCTCGCTCACCTCATGCGCAGCGCGTGCTTCGCCTTGTTCACGTCCATCATGCAGCGATCGGGCTCGCGCAAAGTGAGCGCGCGCCTGGCCTGATCGAGCAGCGCCTCGATCACTTGTCGCTGTCCGGGATCCAAGACGTGTTGCAATCGCGACTCGACCTTTAGCATCTCGACGTCGCAAGGAGCCGCGACGCCCGGAGCGGCGATCAAGACCAGGCCGGCGGCAAACATGATCGCCGCAAGGAGACTCCGCATCATCGCTTCCCCTGCACGAGACAGCCCTTGTCACTTTGAGCGCGCGTCCCGTTGCCGACAAGCGAAAAATCAGGACCCTCCTCTTTCTCGCCCCTCGGCATGCATGCGCCTTGCGC
>DATNIJ010000299.1:0-4586 GCA_035604475.1 Alphaproteobacteria bacterium | reverse complement strand
GGCGACGGCATCATGAGCGCCATCGATTTCGACATGGAGATCCGCCGCAAGCCCGATCCGAAGGGCGACCGGGTGGAGCTGGTCATGGCCGGCAAGTTCCTGCCTTATAAGCGCTACTGAGCCGTTCTCGCCGACGGTTCGCCTTGCCGTCATTTTGGGCTATATCCCTGGGTCAAAGCGCGCGCAGGCGATGAAAGGCGAGCCCATGGCGAAATGCGACTACGACCTCTTCGTGATCGGCGGCGGCTCGGGCGGGGTGCGGGCGGCGCGCATGTCGGCGCGCTACGGCGCGCGCGTGGGCTTGGCCGAGGAGCGCTATCTCGGCGGCACCTGCGTCAACGTCGGCTGCATCCCCAAGAAGCTCTTCGTCTATGCCAGCCATTACAGCGAGCATTTCGAGGGCGCGGCGGGCTTCGGCTGGACGGTCGGCGAGCCCCACTTCGACTGGCCGACGCTCATCCGCCACAAGAACGCCGAGATCGCGCGGCTCAACGGCGTCTACCGCGCGCTCCTCGAGGACGCGGGAGTCGAGATCCTCTCGGCCCGCGCGGTGCTTCGCGATGCCCACACGGTCGAGGTTGCGGGTCGGCGCGCGAGTGCCGAGCGAATCCTCGTCTCGACCGGCGGCTGGCCGGTGTTGCCGAAGCTGCCGGGTGTCGAGCATGCGATCAGCTCGAACGAGGCCTTCTTCCTCCCCCAGCTGCCCGAGCGCGTCGTCATCGTGGGCGGCGGCTACATCGCCTGCGAGTTCGCCGGCATCTTCCGCGGCATGGGCAGCCGCGTCGTCCAGCTCTACCGCGGTCCGCTTTTCCTGCGGGGCTTCGATGGGGACGTACGGAAGACGCTTGCCGAGGAGATGCGCAAGAAGGGCATCGAGCTGCGCTTCAATGTCGAGATCGCCGGCATCGAGAAAACGCGCGCGGGCCTCGTGGCTCTGCTCACGACCGGCGAGCGGCTCGAGGGCGACCTCGTGCTCTTCGCAACCGGCCGCGCCCCCAATACCAAGGGCCTCGGGCTGGAGAGCGCAGGCGTTGCGCTCAATGCCAGGGGTGCCGTCGAGGTCGACGCCTACTCGCGGAGCTCGGTCGCCAACATCTACGCGGTGGGCGACGTGACCGACCGCATCAACCTGACGCCGGTGGCGATCGCCGAAGGCCAGGCCTTCGCCGACACCATCTACAACGACAATCCCACCAGGGCCGACCATGCGAATGTGCCCTCGGCCGTCTTCAGCCAGCCCGAGCTCGCGACCGTCGGCCTCACCGAGGAGGCGGCGCGCGAGGCCTTCGGCGCCATCGCCGTCTACCGCACAAGCTTCCGGCCCTTGAAGCATACGCTTTCGGGCCGCAGCGAGCGCACGATGATGAAGCTCGTGGTCGAGTGCCTCGGCGACAAGGTGGTGGGCGTGCACATGGTGGGGGAGGGGGCCGCGGAGATCGTCCAGGGCCTCGCGGTGGCCGTCAAGGCGGGGGCCACCAAGCGCGATTTCGACCGCACCATCGGCATCCACCCGACCGCGGCCGAGGAGTTCGTCACCATGCGCACGCCGCTCTCCGAGCCCGAGAAGCAGGCGGCGGAGTAGAGATTTAACCACGGAGACACGGAGGACACCTCTTTCGTCATTGCGAGCCGAAGGCGAAGCAATCCAGATGGCGGTGAACGATTCTGGGTTGCTTCGTCGGCTTCGCCTCCTCGCAACGACGAGAGCTCTTCCTCCATGACCTCCGTGTCCTCCGTGTCTCCGTGGTGGAATCCTTGGACGGGCCTGCGCGCTGCCAGCCCCATTTTCCCTGGAATTTTCGGCCGCGCGGTCGTATAGAATGGCGTTCCCAGCACGCATTCCGAAGGACGCGAGCATGGCCGCACCATGGACGCCCGATAGTTGGCGCACGAAACCCGCCCGGCAAGCGCCGGTCTACGCCGATCCGGCAGCACTCGAGCGCGCCGAGACCCAGCTCGCCAAGTATCCGCCACTCGTCTTCGCCGGCGAGGCGCGCAACCTCAAGGCCGAGCTCGCGCGCGTTTGCGAAGGGCGGGCGTTCCTGCTCCAGGGCGGGGATTGCGCCGAGAGCTTCGCAGAGTTCTCCGCCAACAACATCCGCGACAGCTTCAAGGTCTTCCTGCAGATGGCGGTGGTGCTGACCTATGGCGCAGCACTGCCCGTGGTCAAGGTGGGGCGGGTGGCGGGTCAGTTCGCCAAGCCGCGCTCGGAAGAGAGCGAGCGCCAGGGTAGCGTCGAGCTGCCGAGCTATCGCGGCGACATCATCAACGGCATCGAGTTCGACGCGGCGGCGCGCGCGCCGGAGCCTCAGCGCATGATCCAGGCCTACAACCAGTCGGCCGCGACGCTCAACCTCTTGCGCGCGTTTGCACTCGGCGGCTTCGCGGACCTGCACAAGGTGCACCGCTGGAACCAGGACTTCGTGATGAAGAGCAGCGCCGGCGCGCGCTATCAGGACGTGGCCGACCGCATCGCCGAGGCGCTCGCCTTCATGGAGGCCTGCGGGCTCACCTCCGACACCTCGACCACGGTGCGCGAGGTCGCCTTCTACACCTCGCACGAAGCGCTCCTCTTGCCTTACGAGCGCGCGCTCACCCGCCAGGACAGCCTGACCGGCGACTGGTACGACTGCTCGGCCCATCTCGTCTGGGTCGGCGACCGCACGCGCCAGGCGGACGGCGCCCACGTCGAGTTCGTGCGCGGCGTGAAGAACCCGCTCGGCCTCAAATGCGGTCCCACGCTCTCGGCGGACGATCTCCTGCGCCTCCTCGACATCCTCAACCCGGCGAACGAGCCGGGGCGCTTGACACTCATCGCGCGCATGGGAGCCGATCTCGTCGAGAAGAAGCTGCCGCCCCTCATCCGCGCGCTCGTCCGCGAGGGCCGCAAGGTCGTGTGGGCGTGCGACCCCATGCACGGCAACACGGTCAAGTCCGCGACCGGCTACAAGACGCGCGCGTTCGACCGCATCTTGAGCGAAGTGCGCCGCGTCTTCGACGTGCACGAAGCCGAGGGCACCTTCGCCGGCGGCGTGCACTTCGAGATGACCGGTCAGGAGGTGACCGAGTGCATCGGCGGCGCCCAGGCGATCGAGGAGAGCCAGCTCGCGGACCGCTATCACACCCATTGCGATCCGCGCCTCAACGCCACCCAGGCGCTGGAGCTCGCCTTCCTCATCGCCGAGGAGCTCAAGTCGCACCGCTTGGGCAACGCCGCGCGCGTCGCGGCGGCCTCGTAGGCCGGCATGAAGGGCGTCGTCTTCGGCGGCGAGCGCACGCTCGAGCTCATGAGCTTCCCGGACCCCACACCCGGGCCCGGCGAGGTGGTGCTGGAGATCAAGGCCTCCGGCATGTGCGGCTCCGACCTCAAGTTCTACCGCGCCTCCAAGAGCGGCGGCACCGCTTCGCTCGGCCTCGGCGCGCTCGCGGGACCTGTCATCGCCGGGCACGAGCCTTGCGGCGTGGTGGCCGCCCTCGGCCCGGGGGTCGCCGAGCGCCAAGCCCCGCTCGGCGCGCGCGTGATGGTGCACCACTATTCGGGATGCGGCGTCTGTCCGCATTGCCGCAGCGGTTGGGCGCAGCTCTGCCGCGAGGGTCCCATCGTCTATGGGGTCACCGGCCACGGCGCGCATGCGCGCTTCATGAAGGTGCCGGTGAGCACGCTCGTCGCCTTGCCCGACGAACTCGGCTTCGACACGGGGGCCGCGATCTCCTGCGGCACGGGTACCGCCTATGGCGCGCTCGTGCGCATGGGGCTCTCGGGCCGCGACCGCATCGCGATCTTCGGCCAAGGGCCGGTCGGCCTTTCCGCCACCCAGCTCGCGGCCGCGATGGGTGCCCGCGTGTTAGCACTTGACGTGAGCCCGGAGCGCCTCGCCCGCGCCAAGGAGTTCGGTTGTGAGGCGATCGTCGATCCGGGCAAGAGCGACCCCGTTGCCGCCATCAAGGAGCTGACCCACGGGATCGGCGCCGATCTGGCGCTCGACACCTCGGGCGTTCCCGCCGCCCGCGTCGCCGCCGTGCGGAGTGCAAAGACCTGGGGGACGGTATGCTTCGTCGGCGAAGGCGACACGGTGACGCTCGACGTGAGCCGGGACCTCCTGCGCCGCCAGCTCACTCTCATCGGCTCCTGGACCTTCTCGACCGTGGGCCAGGCGGAGTGCGCCCGCTTCATCGCCGAGCGCGGCATCGCCATAGATCGCCTTTTCACCCACCGCTGGCGCCTCGAGGAGGCGGAGAAGGCCTATCGACTCTTCGATGCCCAGACCGCCGGCAAGGGCGTCTTCCTGATGTGAGCGGGACGGGGTGCCTGCGTTCGCCATCTGCACGTCTGAAGGCGATGCATGCTAGCGGCCTGTCGACGTGCCTTTCAAATCTCATTTTTTCGGCATTTTCTGGTATGTACCCAGTTTGTGCTTATCCTTGTACCTTCTGTCTGTTGGCGGGATACTTTCGGCTAAGAGCCATCGGGGTTTGTTATACCGTCAAGCAAATAAATGGCGATTGAATTTTTTCCCACTCCTTTATTCGAGTATATAAAATCGACGCGCGGAAAAAATCTCGTTCGTATCCAAGGCGAAGATACG
>DATNIJ010000298.1:0-4053 GCA_035604475.1 Alphaproteobacteria bacterium | reverse complement strand
AGCTTGATGCCGCGCTCCTCGGCGGCCTCGCGGTACCAGCGCGAGAGACAGTTGCGGCAGAAGCCGGCCAGGTTCATGAGGTCGATGTTCTGCACGTCGGTGCGTCCGCGCAAATGCTGCACGAGGCGCCGGAAGGCGGCGGCCTCGAGCTCGATCTCGCGTCTGTCGTGCTGGGTCATGGCGTCATCCTCGCTTGCTGCTTAACGCACTTTATGTGGGATCGCGCGCCGCCACGTCAAACCGTAGCACCGCTGCGCGCGCCTGCGAGCCCGCTCAGGCTCTCGCGGATCAGCATGTCGACGACGGCCTTGAGCGCCTCCGCCTCGGAGGCCCCCGCCCGCCGCGCCTCCTCGAAGGTCGCGATCTGCCAGTGGGCCGAGGTGCCGCGCTCGAGGATGGTGCGCGCGTGCTTGACCTCGGCCTCGCAGGCGAAGTGCGCGGCGTCGGGAGCGATGATCTCGAGCATCTCCTCGAGGAGCTCGGCGTAAGGCACGATGTGGCCCTTGCCGAAATCGACGAGCCCCTTGGCGCATCCGTAGCGCTGGGCGAGCCAGCGGTTCTCGTTGATGAGCATCGCGGCGTAGCGCCGCCAGCGCTGGTTGTTCCGCCGCAGACGCCAGAGCATGCGCAGCCAGCAGCGATAGAGGGCGGCGATCGCGATGCCGTCCTCGAGTCGCGTGCAGACGTCCGTGATGCGCATTTCGAGCGTCGGAAAGCGCTGAGACGGCCGCACGTCCCACCACAGCTTGCTCGCATCCTCGATGAGGCCGGCGTCCACCAGCACGCGCACATGGCGCTGATACTCGCCCCAGCTGTCGAACTGCTCGGGCAGCCCGGTGCGCGGCAGCTCGTCGAACACGGCGATGCGGTAGGACATGAGGCCGGTGTTGGTGCCGCGCCAGAAGGGCGAGGAGGTCGAAAGTGCGAGCAGATGCGGAAGCACGTAGGTCACCTGGCTCATTAGGTCGATGCGCAGGTCGTCGTCCGAGATGCCGACGTGGACATGCATGCCGCAGATGATGAGACGCCGGCCCACGCCCTGGAGGTCGCGCGCGAGGGTCTCGTAGCGCGCCTTGGTGGTCGGACGCTGGCTCCCCCAATGGGCGAAGGGATGGGTCGAGGCGGCCACGATGGCAAGGCCATGGCGCTCCGCGACCTCGGCGACCGTACGCCGCAGATGGGCAAGCTCGCCCTGCGCCTGGCCGAGTGTTGAGCACACGCGCGTGCCGACCTCGATCTGCGACTGCAGGAATTCGGGCGTCACCTGGCCCTCGAGATGCGTCTCGCACTCGGCGAGCATGCTCTCGGGGGCCGTGCTGATGAGGGCACCGGTGGCACGGTCGACGAGGAGATACTCCTCCTCGATACCGAGCGTGAAGGGCGGCTCGGTGAGGCTCACGGAGAATGCTCCACCCGGTAGAGCGAGCCGTCCTTGAGGATGGGCCCGAGTGCCGCGGCCAGGCGCTCGGCCCACTCCGCGGCACCATGATGGGTGTCGATGAGGTCCTGGCGCACTTCGATGGCGACGTGGGGATAGCCCTTGGCGGCCGCGTGCGCGGTGACGCTGTAGCCCTGGGGCTTGCGCGCGGAGTAGGGCTCGTTGTCGCCCACGACGACGCCGTCCTGCCGGCCGAGTGCCTCGAGCAAGGGGCGCGCAATGCGCGCCTCCTGGTCCCACAGCACGCCGATGTGCCAGGGCCGCTCGAAGCCCTCGAAGACGGGCGTGAAGCTGTGGATGGCGACGAGCGCCGGCACCAGTCCTTGCCCGCGCCAGCGCTCGAGTGCCGCCTCGATCGCCGCATGGTAGGGCCGAAACAGCTCGCCCAAGCGTAGTGCTGAGTCCGCCTTTGCGAGGCCCCGGTTTCCCGGCACCGCGACGCCGTCGCTCGCCTCGGGAATGGAGGAAGCATCCCCGGGGCGGCGGTTGCAGTCGATGACGAGGCGAGAATAGCCGGCAAGGACGAGGGGCGCATCGAGCCGGCGCGAAAGCGCGCGCGCCACCTCGGCGGCGCCGATGTCCCAGCCGATGTGGCGCAGGAGCTGCCACTCCTCGAGCCCGAGCGAACGCAAGGCAAGCGGCACCCGCGGGCTCGCATGGTCGCAGATGAGGAGAACGGGGGCTTGGCCGCTTTCGTTCACCAGCTCGAAGGCGGCGGGCTCGTCGGCTGCCAGGAGGTGCCTGCGAGATGCCGCTCGCGGCCGGGATGTCCTCGTCATCGCGGCACTATAGCCGAAAGCCCGCGCCTTTGAAGCACGCGAGCCATGCGGAAACGCCGCTTTCGAGCCGGAGTTGGGGGTCCTATAAGGACGCCATGACGATATCGGAGCAGGTCGGCGCCGCAGGGGCGAGAATCGGCGTGCGGCTCGGCGCCGTGCGCCTGGCGCTCTTAGCCCTTCTGCTGGGCGCTTTCGGGACCTCGCTTTCGGGCATCTTCGTCAAGCTCTCGGAGCTGCCGCCGACCGCAACCGGCTTCCACCGCCTCTTTCTCTCCGCACCCGTGCTCTGGCTCTGGCTGCGCTGGGAGCGGCCGCGCCGGCCCGAGTATCGCGCGCCAAGCTCCTGGCGCGACTATTTCCACCTCACCCTTGCCGCGAGCTGCTACGGCATCAACACCGCACTCTGGTGCTGGTGCATGAAATTCACCTCGGTCGCCAACGGCCAGCTCATCGTGAGCGTCTCGCCGATTTGCGTGGCCCTCGCCGCCTTCGTCTTTCTCGGCGAGCGCATGGGTGCGGTCTTCTTCCTCGGTCTCGCGATGACGCTCGCGGGGGTGGCGCTCCTCATGGGCCAAAGCAGCACGATCGGCGGCGAGCACCTTCTGGGCGACCTTCTCGCGTTGACCGGCGCCTTTTTCTGGAGCCTCTATCTGCTCGCGATACAGCGCCTGCGTCGGCGCTTCTCGACCGCCACGATCATGACCTGGACGGCGGTGGTCTCCTCGATCCTGCTCCTGGCCGGCTCGGCCGCAGCCGGCGAGCAGCTCGTGCCCACGACGCTCGCAGGCTGGGCCGTGGTGCTCGGCCTGGCCCTCGTCTCCCAGGTGGCCGGACAAAGCCTGATCACCTACGGCATCCGCCAGCTTCCGGTGAGCTTCACGGCGGTCGCCCTTCTCATCCAGCCGTTCTATGCGGCACTCGTCGCCTGGGCAGCACTCGGCGAGGCGCCGACGCTCATGCAGGTGATCGGCGGCAGCGTCATCCTTGGCGGCATCATCCTGGCGCGGCCGCGGCGGACGGCAGCACCGCGCTTGCGGGCTTGACGCCCGCCCAAGGCCATCATTATAGGTCGAGTGGTCTTAACGCCATACCACTTGACGCCTGATGACAAGCACCGACCCTGCCTTCCGGCGCATTCCCCGAGAGCGCGTCTCCGACCGGGTGGAGGAGGAGATCATGCGCTTGATCGCGAGCGGAGCGCTGGTGCCGGGCCAGCGCCTGCCGGGCGAGCGCGAGCTTGCCGTGCGTATGGGGGTGAGCCGCGTCTCGGTCCGCGCGGCGCTGCAAAAGCTCAAGGCCCAGGGCCTCTTGAGCTCGCTCCAAGGTGGCGGCACGCGGGTCAAATCCTCGGCGATCGAGCTCGATCGGCCGCTCACCGAGCTCCTGCGCACGAACCGCGAGAACCTGCACGACCTCGCCGAGATTCGCGCCATCCTCGAGGTGTGGGCCGCGCGCCGCGCGGGCGAGCGTGCCGAGGGGGAGGACATTGCCCGGCTCGAGGCGCTGGTGGCGAGCATGGACGATGCGCGGCGCGCCCACCTCTACAAGGCGGAGGACGACGTGCGCCTCCACATGGCGGTCGCGCGGGCCAGCCACAGCGCGGTCTACATCCATATTCTGACGGTGATCCGCGACATCCTCACGGCCATGCTCGAGTTCCATCGCTACGAGCTGTTCGCGCGGCCGGAGGACGATCTCGCCCTCAATGCGCAGCACCGCGCCATCGTGGAGGCCATCCGCAGCCACAATCCCGAGGGGGCGGCGCAGGCGATGCGCCGGCACCTCGCCTGGGTGCTCGACCACTACAACGCCGCACGCCAGCGTCGCGGCTAGTGC
>DATNIJ010000297.1:0-12231 GCA_035604475.1 Alphaproteobacteria bacterium | reverse complement strand
GGCTGATGCCTTTAGCGCGAGTCTAACGGCTACCGGAATTAAGTTAGTCGAAACGGGGCCGGTCCCGTCGCTTCTCGTGTGTCATAGCAAGGTTGGGCGGCGATGGTTCACGCGGCACCGCGACGTGCCTTGGCGCTGGTTTCCTCGGGACGATATGGACGCAGACTCGCTAGCATTCGAGGTCTTACATGGCACGATAAGTCGCTCACGGCGTGCCAAGATCGGCGCGGACGCTTGGTTTGACCGACTGGATGCTCCAAAGTTCGATATCTTCGAGGAATCAACGAAGATTAATCGCGAGGCTCTCACTGTCCTTACCATTGAGGACGAGGAAATGCTTGAGGAGGAAGACGCGCCGCGTAGACGCTAATCTAAGGGTCATGCCTCCCATGGAAGCTGGCGTCACGGATCACGTTTGGTCACTTGAGGAGATTCCGAAATTGGCCGTGCAGATGGCACTCGCCAAACGCGGCTCTTGCAGGAAGCGGGCAGCATGACGAAACAAGATGATTTTAGCGAGGCACACCTACGGTGGCTGGTCGAAAGCCGCTCGGAAAATCAGCGCGTCGCTCTTTCGCTTTTCCTATTGCTTAGGACGTATCGTAGAATAATAAGGCAAAACCCCAATCTCACTAACACCGTTCAGGGGTTGGTCGCCGCGACGTTTTCCCTATGGAGGGCCGTCTTCTTGAGTGATAGCGAGGGCGACAGCATAAAATTAATCGAGGACGCAGAAATTTTTTTGGGTAACCTCATTCGCGACAATGCGGTCGCCTATTTGCAAGATCGAAATGCACGCGAATGGACTTTCACTTACTATGTGAATAATGCCCGCTATCGATTGGAAGTGACATCTCAACAGACCCCCGAGATCGTGCCGCCTAAAATGGTAGAGCGGCTGTCTAGAGAACCGAAGGAAGATTGGACCTATTATCATCTTGCCCTGACACAAGCAGTTGAAAATCTAACGAAAATCTTAGACCATTAAATTTCAAAGTGCGTCATTACCGATCCGGGGCGAAGCTGGGTGAGGGGGCGCTGCCATCAAATGGCGTCACACCGTGATCCTGTGACACAAGTATTACAGGATCGGGCGCGCGCGGACGCTACTCCTCCACGAAGCGCGGCAAATAGAATTGGATGTTGCGGTCGAGCTCGGCGTTGAGGTCGAGCATCGCACCCTGCACGACGAGATACCAGGCCTCGTCCACGTCGCTGTCCTTCACCTCCTGCGGCACCGTGCGCGTCTTGGTCGCCTCGGCGGCGGTCTGCCCGATGACGACGCCGCGCCGGTCGTGGATCTCGAGCCGCACCGCGACGTGGCCGGTGTAGCGGCGGTCGCGCTGGTCGCTCAAGCCGGAGGCGAGGCTCTGCTGCGCCGGCATGCGCTCCTCGACGATGCTTGCGTCGGTGACGACGAAGCGGGCGTAGCCCTCATCGCCATCCGCCTTGAGCCGGTCGCTTGCCCAGCGCTCGGCCGAGGCGAGCAGCGAGCGCGGCGCCAAGGTCTCCACGTGCGGCGAGATCACGCGCGGCTGGTACTCGCTCGCCACTACGATTTTCTCCACCTTGAGCTTGATCGGCGGCAGGTGCTTCCAGGTGAGCTCGGGATATTTCTCCGGCGGCGGCCCGCCGCCGCAGCCGGCAAGGAGTGTCAGCAGGACTGAAGCGGCGAGGAGGCGGAGAGGCAAGGGCCGGGCCATGGGCACTCTCTTCGGGCCAATGCGGCCTTATACGCCGCGCGAGCGTTGCCGCTCAAGGGTTGCTCAGTCGCTTACAGCAGCACCCTCCGCGCGCAGTGCCGCCAGCGCCTCCCGGTCGTAGGCGTATTCCCGCATGCAGAACTGACAGACGACGCTGACGCGGCCGTCCACCACCATGTCCTCGAGCTCGGCCGCGGAAAGCGCCCGCAGTACCCTGATCACGCGCTCCTCCGAGCAGCGGCAGCCGGAGCGCAAGGGACGCTGGCGGAAGACGCGCACGCCGTCCTCGTGGAAGAGGCGATAGAGGAGGTCGTGGGCGCCGAGGGCGGGATCGAGAAGCTCGGCGGTCGTCGCACTGCCCATCATGATGAGGGCGCGGCGCCAGCCCTCCTCCAACGCTTCGCGCCGCGCCTCCTCGGCCGCGGAGCCGCTCCCCTCCTCCGCCCGCAGCCGCTCTCCTTGCGCGAGCGCCAGGGGGGGCTCGCCGCCGGCGAGAGGCAGGCGTTGCAGCATGAGACCCGCGGCGCGCCAGGCGCCCTTGCCGTCCGCGCCGGCAACGCGGCCGACGGCGAGCTTGAAGGCGGCGTCGAGCTGCTCGGACTGGCGGAAGTAATGGTGCACGCAGTCGACGAGCTCCGCACCCTCGAGCTCGACGATGCCCTGGTAGCGCTCGGTGTTCGGCCCCTGGTCGACCGTGAAGGCGAGATAACCCGAGCCCAACAGGCGCGGCACGATGCCTTGCGCGCCGTGCCCGCACCTACGCCCGCGCTCGGCCTCGCCGAGGCGGCCCTCGTCGAAGCGGGCGTAGCCGCGCACCTCGCCCTCGCTGGTGACGTCCGCCACCAAGAGGCCGACGGGGCCGTCGCCCTTGGTCTGCAGGGTGAAGACGCCGTGGTATTTGAAGGCGCCCGCAAGGGTGGCCGTGAGGGCCAGGCTCTGGCCCAGGAGTGCCGCGATCTCCTCGGGATAGCGGTGGCGCGAGAGCACCTCGTCGACCAGCGGACCGAGCCGCACCAGCCGCCCGCGGATGGCTTGCGCCTCGAGCTGGAAGGGCTGGACGAGATCGTCGGCGAGGTTCGGCCCCGCAACCCGGCTTTGGGCTAGCTCAGGCACCAGACGAGTATACCTTGCTGCGCCGGCAAGCGGTTGCCGGCCTCGTCCCACACCACCGATTGGGGCCCGTCGATCACCGAAGGCGTCACCTCCTGGCCGCGGTGGGCCGGCAGGCAATGCATGAAGATCGCATCGGGCTTGGCGAGCTTCATGACGCGGTCGTCGACCCGATAGGGCGGCAGGAGCGCCTTGCGCGTCGCGATCTCCCGCTCGCCCATGGAAATCCAGGTATCGGTGACGACGCAGTCGGCCCCACTCACCGCCTCCTCGAGCTTGTCGGTGACGAAGATCTCCCCACCCTCCTTCCTCGCCCACTCGACGACCTGGCGCGGCGGCCCGAGCTCCTTCGGGCAGGCGAGCTTGAGGGTGAAGCCGAAACGCACCGCGGCATGGATCCACGATGTCGCCATGTTGTTGCCGTCGCCGGCCCAGGCCACCACCTTGCCCGCGATCGGCCCGCGGTGCTCCTCGAAGGTCATCACGTCGGCCATGAGCTGGCAGGGGTGCGTACGGTCGGTGAGGCCGTTGATGACGGGCACGCTGGCGTGCTCGGCAAGGTCGAAGAGCTTCTCCTCCTTGGTCGTGCGCAGCATGATGACGTCGACGTAGCGCGAGAGCACGCGCGCGGTATCGGCGACGCTCTCGCCGTGGCCGAGCTGCATGCCGTCGCGCTCGAGCACCACCACCTCGCCGCCGAGCTTGCGCATGCCGACCTCGAAGGAGACGCGCGTGCGCGTCGATGGCTTCTCGAACAGCATGGCGAGGGTCTTGCCCCGGAGCGGCGGGCGCTCGAGCCCCTCGCCGCGCTTGAACGCCCTGCCCATCTCGAGCATCCGGCGCAGCGTCGCCCCATCGAAGCGGTCGAGATCGAGGAAGTGCCGCGGTTCGTTCGAGCCGCTCATCGCGCGCTGCTCATGTTTTAGCCGCCTTGGCCGGCTCGATCTCCTCGGTGGCACCCTCGAGGATGGCAACGGCCTCCTCCATATGATGATCCTCGACGATGAGCGGCGGCATGATGCGCACCACATTGTCGCCCGAGCCGACGGTCAAGAGGCCGCGGTCGCGCAGCCGCGCCACGATGTCGGCGGCGGTGACGCCGTCGACGCACTTGAGGCCGCGCATGAGGCCCATGCCGCGCAGCTCGCTGAAGACGCGCGGCCGCGCCTTGACGAGGGCAGTGAGTCGCCGGCCGAGGCGCTCTCCCTTCTCTGCCACCTGGTCGAGGAAGCCGTCGGCGAACATGACGTCGAGGACGGCGTTCGCCACCGCCATGGCGAGCGGATTGCCGCCGAAGGTCGAGCCGTGCGTGCCGGCGGTCATGCCGACGGCCGCCTTCTCGGTGGCCAAGAGCGCGCCGATCGGGAAGCCGCCGCCGAGCGCCTTCGCAGTCGAGAGCACGTCTGGCTTGATCCCCGCCCACTCATGGGCGAAGAGCTTGCCCGTGCGGCCCATGCCGCATTGCACCTCGTCGAGGAAGAGCAGCAGGCCGAACTCGTCGCACACTTGGCGCAGGCTCTTGAGGAACTCCGGCCGTGCCGCGCGCAGCCCGCCCTCGCCCTGCACCGGCTCGACGAGGATGGCCGCCGTCTCGGCGGTGATCGCAGCACGCACCTCGTTCAGGTTCTCGTAGGCGACGTGATCGAAGCCGTCGACCACGGGGGCGAAGCCCTTTAGGTGCTTCTCCTGCCCGCCGGCCGCGATGGTGGCGAGCGTGCGTCCATGGAAGCCGTTGTGGAAAGTGATGATGCGGTAGCGCTCGGGATGGCCGCTGTCATCGTGATACTTGCGCACGAGCTTGATGCCGCCCTCGATCGCCTCGGCACCCGAGTTGCAGAAGAACACCGTGTCCGCGAAGCTCCGCGCCACCAGGCGCTCGGCGAGGCGCTGCTGGCCCGGGATCTGGAAGATGTTCGAGCAGTGCCAAAGCTTCTTGCCCTGCTCGGTGAGCGCCTTAACGAGATGGGGGTGCGCATGGCCGAGCCCGGTCACGCCGATGCCGCAGGCGAAATCGAGGTAGCGCCGCCCATCGCTCGCGTAGAGGTATGCCCCCTCGCCGCGCTCGAAGGCGACGTTGGCCCGGGCATAGGTCGGCATAAGGGCTGGGATCACGCTACCCTCCACGGCACAGGGACGACAGGGCGGGCGCGCCGAGGCGCGCGAGAAAGGGCCTGAGTATTGGCATCCGCCCGCCGCGTGTCAAATAGGATGGCGGCAAGACGACGCAAGGGCAAGCGCGCAAACCTGCGCCTAAGCCGATTCCCTGAGCGCTTAGTGTCGCCATAGTCTATGCTTTACCTCCATTTTGGGGTCTCGCCGATGGCCGACCCGGAACGTCTGCCGCCGCCGCCCTTCTGGCGCACGCGATATTTCGCTATGACCGTAATGGCGAAGGCGGATCGGCGCTGGATCGTTCCGGCTGAGATTTCGAGGATATTGGCGGACCCCATTCGCAAGGAGCGGCAAAGCGATGGCCGAGTGCGATTCTGGGGTTACATTCCCCGCCTGAAGACTTATATTCGCGTCGTCACCCTTCCCGACGGAGAGACGGTTCACAACGTCTTCAAAGACAGCGATTTTGCAGAATGAGCGCTGACCTGGATTATGACCCCGCTACCGACAGCTTGTACATCAAGCTGAGGCCCGGTCCCTCCGTCGGCAATCGCATCGTCGGCGACGACGTGGTGATCGACTTGGGGGCCGACGGCGAGCCCGTCGGATACGACATCCAGCACGCGAGCCGCCACGCCGAGGCGATCGCCGAGGTGCTTGGCCATCTTCACCGCCGCCACGCTGCGTAAGCGCCGCGGCGGCGCATTGCCCCTCTTCCTCTCATCGTTTTCGGATCGGAAATAAAGGGGTCCGTCCCCTAATTCTCTGTCCCCCATTTGCGCGTATTTCCCCTATTTCCCGCGGCCACGCGGCTCAAGTGCTGCGGCGCGCGTCAAGTCGGCGGGCTACCCTTCAGCTTCCCTTCGCATTGCCGGCGGCCCCCATCAAGATGGGAAAGCTTACGCCTTGAGCTTGTAGCCCGTGGCGATCATGCGGTGGCACGCCCAGGCCAGTGCGAGATCGGCGCCGAGGAGGACGGCGATGCCCGCCGCGAGCGAGCCGTCGGAAGTGCCGATGAAGCCGTAGCGGAAGCCGTCGATCATGTAGAAGAAGGGGTTGAGGCGGGCCACGGTCTGCCACAGCGCGGGCAGCCGCTCGATCGAGTAGAAGGTGCCCGAGAGGAAGGCGAGCGGGGTCACCACGAAGTTGGTGACGGCGGCGATGTGGTCGAAGCGGTCGGCCCAAATGCCGGCGATCATGCCGAGGAGCGAGAGAAGCGTCGCCGCCGCGAGCGCGTGATAGAGAACGAAGCCCCAATGCTGCAGGTGGAGCGGCACGAAGAGCGTCGTCGCCGCCGCGACGGCGATGCCGACCACGAGGCCGCGCGCAATGCCGCCCACGGCGAAGCCAAGGGTGAGCTCGCCCGGGCTCAAGGGCGGCATCAGCACGTCCACGATGTTCCCCTGCATCTTGGAGATGATGATCGAGGAGGAGGTATTGGCGAAGGCGTTCTGCATGATCGCCATCATGACGAGGCCGGGGACGAGGAATTCGGCGAAGGGGATGCCGCCCACCGTCCGCTGCGCCCCGCCGAACGCCAGCGAGAAGATGGCAAGGAAGAGCAGCGTCGTCACCACCGGGGCCACGATGGTCTGGGAGAGCACCTTGCCGAAGCGGCGGATCTCCTTGAGGCAGAGCGTGGCGAGGCCGACCCAGTTGACGGCGCCGAAGCGGCGCGGCTGCGGTGGCGGGGCTAAGATCATGGCCGGTGCGCAGCACTCATGGACGGCTTCATGGCTCGCCGCGCGCCTCCGGAGCGAGCAACCCGGGCGCGCCTGCGGCCTCCTTGGTGTTCTCGAGGAAGAGCGTGCGCGTCGGGAAGGGCATCTCGATGCCGAGCTCGTCGAAGCGGCGCTTGAGGCGGCGGTTGAACTCGCGCGTCACCGCCCATTGCTGTCCTGGGCGCGTCTTGAGTCGCGCGCTTATGATCACGGCGGACTCGCCGAAGCGGTCGAGGCCCTCCATCTCGAGGGGCGCGAGGATGGCAGAGGCGTAGGCCAAGTCCGCCGCGAGCTCGGCGCCGAGGGCCTTCACCACCTCGATGACGCGGTCCACGTTCTCGCGATAGGCGATGCCGATGTGGAACACCGCATAACCGAAGTCCTTAGTCATGTTGAGGATCTTGCTGACCTCGCTGAACGGGATGGTGTGCACCCCGCCGGTCTCGTCGCGCAGGCGCAGCGAGCGCAGCGAGATCGCCTCGACCTCGCCGGTGTCGCCGGCGAGCGTCACCTTGTCGCCGACCGCGATGGTGTCCTCGATCACGATGAAAACGCCCGTGATCAGGTCCTTGACCAGGCTCTGCGCGCCGAAGCCGACCGCGAGGCCGGCCACGCCGACGCCCGCGAGGAGCGGTGCGATACTGATGCCGAGGGCCGAGAGTGCGATGAGTGCCGCAATGCCGGCGATGAGGATCGAGAGCGTCTTGTGCAGGAGCGGCAGCAGGGTATGCGCCCGCGCGCGCCGATAGGTCTCGGAGCCCTCGGCCGCGCGCCGGGCGAGATAGGCCTCCATCGTGAGCGAGATCGCCTCCCACACCGCAAGGGCGACGATGACCGTCAGTGCCACGCTGGCGAGGCTGCCGAGCACGCGGCGGCCGAAGTCGGAGGAGAGCCAGTCGAAGGACGCGAGACCCCAGACTTCCAAAAGGGCCAGAAGTGCTGCCAGCCAGACGAGCGCGCGCAGGAGCTGGACGAGGATCGGAAGATAGCGGTCCGCGCGCGCCTCGAGCGTGGGAAAGCGGCGCTTCAAGTCGTCCCCGATCGCGAAGAAGCGCCGCAGCAGGCTCTCGCCGCCGCCGGCAAGGACGCGCGCGAGGACCAGCACGAAAAGCGAGAGAAGCGAGGCGCGCAGGATGAACTCGAAGCCGCCCGAGACGCTGAGCGCCCAGACAACATAGACGGCACCAACATAGAGGATGGCGAGCACGTGCCAAATGTCGGCAAGCCGCGCGCGCAGCAGCTGAAGCGCGTTGCCCTCGCCCTCTCCTTGGCGCGCACCCCGGATGCGGCGCGCGGCCGCGTGGCGGTTCTGCAGCACGAGGACGATGACGAGGGCTGCGACGGCGAGCCCGATGGCCCTGCCGATCGCCTCATAACCCGCGCGCGGAAGGCCGAGGAGGAGGGCCGCCTCGGTCGCGAAATAGCCGTAGATCGAGAGGCCCGCCAGCCGGCGCAGCCAGACGAGCCAGTAGCTCGCCGTCTCCTCGCTCATCGCGAAGAGGTGCTGCGCGGCGGCAGGCGGCGTCAAGAGGTTGCGCGCGAGCGTCAGGAACGCGCGCACGGCGACGCTCGCGTTGACGATCACGAGCGTCAGCAGGCGCGCATAGAGGCTCGGTTTGGTGAAGGGGAGCACGGCGTAGGCAAGGGCTGCGAAGACCGCGATCGGCACCAGATCGACGATGATGCGCGCAAGGAGGATCGCAGCACCCAGCCACGCGTTGCCGCTTCCGCGGGCATCGAGCGCGCGGCGCGCATTGCCGAGGGCCGCGCTGGCGAGGCGGCCGCCGAGTGCCGCGAGCGCCAGCGTGAATGCGAGCTTGACGAACGTCTCGATCCATTGGCCGCGCGCCGCCGGATCGTTCGCCTGGCGCTCGACCCAGCCAATGAGGCCGGGGAGGTCGAAGAGCGCTGCGGCGGCGTTCGTGAGGGCGGCGGTCGAGCTTGCCACCGCCTCCGAGAGCCGGGATAAGAGTCCGGTGCCGGCGTTTCCCGCAGTCCCTGGTGGTGGTGCCCCCGTCGCCTCGCGCGCGGCGATCAGGCTCTTGAGCTGCGCGATGAATTTCTGCCGCTCGGCGTCGTTCTCGAGCGTCTTGACGAGGCTCTTCAAATCGTCGCTCGAGAGCGTTTGCGGCTGGCCGGCGGCACTGGGCCCGGCCGGGGCGGGTTCGGCCGCGCGCAGCCCGGCGCCGGCGCCGCCGAGTGCCAAAACGAGGACGAGGCCAAAAAGCAAGCCCCGCCCGGCTGAGCGCCCCTCTCTCACCGCATTCCGCATCCTCGCGAGACTATACGCCGCGGCACTTCGGCTGTCACATCCGCATCGGCTCGGCCAGAATTGGCCGCGCAAGCGGAGGGTACCAAAATGGCCGTCACGATCTATCATAACCCGCGCTGCGGCAAGTCGCGCGAGACGCTGAGGCTCATCGAGGGCCGCGGCATCCATCCGACCGTCATCGAATATCTCAAGACCCCGCCCGATGCCGCGGAGCTCAAGCGCATCCTCAAGCTCATGGGCATCCCGGCGCGCCGGCTTCTGCGCACCAAGGAGAAGGAATACAAGGCAGCCGGGCTCGACGATCGCAAGCTTTCGGAGGAGAAGATCATCGCCGCCATGGTCAGGCACCCGATCCTCATCGAGCGGCCCATCGTGATCGCCGGCAACAAGGCCGCCCTCGGCCGCCCACCCGAAGCCGTGCTGAAGATTCTCTAAGGGCCATTCCCGATGCAATGGAAGCATCCCCCTCACCCTACCCTCTCCCCCGACGCGGGGGAGAGGGTTGCGTAGGCTTAGCGAGGCAAAGCCGAGCTTAGCCGAAGCTGGGTGAGGGGGTGGTTCTGTGCTTTCGGGATTTGCTCTAGTGGCGGCGGGGGGCCCTTTCGCATTTTGGCTTCAGCGCGCCTCGGCGGCTCCCGGCGCGCGCGCGACGACGGCCCAGACGCGGTGCGGGATGGCCAAGGGCTCCGCGGAGAAGTCGATCGCCAGCATGGTGGCATGCGCCTCGTCGAAGCGGGCGACCGCGGCGGCGGGGAGACTCGCTGCCACCCCGCCGCTCGCGCGGATGCGCCCGCGCCAGGCGGCGTGGCTGTAGGGAATGCTGATATCGAAGGAGAAAGTCTCGAGTGCCACGAAGCCGGCGGCCCAGGCATCGCCGAGCCAGGCGGGATAGAGCCCGCTGCCGCCCGCACGGTTCCAGGCGGGGTTGTGGGCGAGGATGAGCCGCTCGGTCGCCTCCACCACGTTGCCCGGCAGCGGCAGCCAGTCGAGCTGCGCAATGACGAGGGCACCCCCCGGCAGGAGAACGCGCCGCGTCTCCCTGGCCGCGCGCCTGGGCTCGAACCAGTGCCAGCATTGCCCCGCCGTCACCACCTCGAAGCTGGCGTCGGGGAGACCCGTGTCCTCGGCGCGGCCGAGAAGATAGGCGACCTCGATCCCCGCCTCGCGGTCGAGTCGCTTGGCCTCAGCGATGAGGGCTGCCGCCGGATCGAGGGCGGTCACCAGGCTGCCGCGGCGCGCGAGTCCGCGCGCGATCGTGCCCGTTCCGGTGCCGACGTCGAGCACGCGCTGACCGGGCCGTCCGATGGCGAAGCCGGCAAGGCGCTCGAAGAACGCCTCGGGGAAGCCGATGCGGTGCCGGCCATAATCCTTCGCGGTGCGTCCGAAATCGATCCTCATGATGACGAGAATCGGGAGGCGACTTGACGCTCGTCAAGCAAAATGCGCGAGGCCCCTCGGCGTCGAGCCCAAAGCCCCTCTGTTGCTCCTGGGGGGAAGCGCAGTATGTAAGGGCGTCGGCCGTCGTCATCCCGGCGGGTTTTGGGCCGGCCGGTCGCGGGAGTATGCGCGCATGGGCGAGGAGAGGCCCGGCCTCTTGGCCGGCATCAAGGAGAAGCTCGTTGCCAGCAAGGAGAAATGGGCGCGCGAGGGCCGCCTCCTGACCGGCAAGGGCGGAGATGCGAGGCAGCAGCGCTTGCCGCCCGGCCAGCGCGAGGTCAAGAACTGGCCGGTGCTCGATCTCGGCATCCAGCCGATGCTGCCGCCCGCGCGCTGGCGCCTCGCGGTCGACGGCCTGGTCGAGAGCCCGGTGAGCTGGGAGTGGGATGATTTCGCGGCCCTTCAGCACTCCCGCTCGAGCTCCGACATTCATTGCGTGACCGCCTGGTCGCGCTACGACAACCGTTGGGAGGGGGTGAGTGCCAAGCACGTCTTGGCACTCGTGCGGCCCAAGCCCGAGGCCAGGCACGTCATCTTCGAGAGCTACGACGGCTACACCACCAACGTGCCGCTCGCCGAGTTCGCAGGTCGGGACGTGCTGCTCGCCACGAGCTGGGAGGGCGAGCCCTTGAGCCGCGAGCACGGCGGTCCGGTGCGCGTGGTCATTCCCAGGCTCTATTTCTGGAAGAGTGCGAAGTGGCTGAAGCGCATCGAGCTTGTCGCCGAGGATCGCCCCGGCTTCTGGGAGGTGCGCGGCTATCACAATCACGGCGACCCGTGGCGCGAGGAGCGCTACGGCTGAGGGAAGACGGAGGACGATCCGCGATGTCGGCATATGCATTCAGCTTCCAGTCGATCGACGGCGAGCCGCTGCCCCTTGCTGCCTATCGCGGCAAGCCCGTGCTCGTGGTCAACACCGCCTCGCTTTGCGGCTTCACGCCGCAGTACCGGGAGCTCGAGGTGCTCTGGCGCAAATACCGCGCACGCGGCCTCGTCGTGCTCGGCGTGCCGTCGAATGACTTCGGCGAGCAGGAGCCGGGGAGTGCGGCCGAGATCAAGAGCTTTTGCGAGAGCAACTATGCGGTCGATTTCCCGCTCGCCGGCAAGGAGAGGGTGATCGGCGCGGAAGCGCACCCCTTCTACCGCTGGATCGCGGAGGAGCTCGGCGAGGACGCGGTGCCGCGATGGAACTTCCACAAATATCTCATCGGCCCGGATGGCGAGCTTGCCGGCGCGTGGCCTTCGCGCGTGTCGCCCACCGCGGCGGAGGTCACCCGTGAAATCGAGGCGCAGCTCAGCGGCTGAGGCCAACCGTCGCATCACGGGGAGCGAGCGGATGCGGGTGGCAAGCTTGGTCATGGCGATCCTCTTGGCGTCGGCACTCGCGGCAACCGCGCCCGTCGCGGTGTCGCCGGCGGCCGCCGCCCAAGCCGACATCCCCATTCTGGTGCCGATCACGGGGCCTCTAGCACTCGAAGGCACGAGCCAGCAGAACGGAGCGCTCCTCGCGCTGAGAGAGGCGCCCGGCGGCGTCGCGGTCAAGGGCGAGGTCTCCGACACCGACACGACACCCGAGGTCGCGGTGAACGCGCTCGAGCGGGCCGCCGCGTCGGGCACGCCGATCGCGGTCGTCGCCTCCATCTTCGGGCCGCAGATCCTCGCCATGCTGCCGCTTGCCGAGCGTTACAAGCTGCCGCTCCTCACCATCTCCGGCACGGCCAAGGTCACCGAGCTGGGCAATCCCTATGTTTTCCGCTTCTTCCCCGCCGACAATCTCGTCAAGCTGGCGCAGGCCCGCTATGCCGTCGAGGAGCTCGGCCGCAAGCGGCCGGCGCTCATCTATCAGACGACCGCCTACGGCCAAAGCGGCGCGTCG
>DATNIJ010000296.1:0-8359 GCA_035604475.1 Alphaproteobacteria bacterium | reverse complement strand
ACGATCGATGTCGAGAGCGCGCGCGCCGTGGGCGCGGCGGCCGCGGCGAAGGGGCTCGACATGGTCGATGCACCCGTCTCGGGCGGCACCGCGGGAGCGGCTGCGGGCACACTCACCTTCATGGTCGGCGGCAGCGAGGAGGCCTTCCGTCGCGCGGAGCCGATCCTCGCGAAGATGGGCAAGGCGATCGTCCACGCCGGCCCGGCCGGCAACGGCCAGGCCGCCAAAATCTGCAACAACATGATGCTGGGCGCCCAGATGATCGCGGTGGCGGAGGGCTTTGCGCTGGCGGAGAAGCTCGGGCTCTCAGCCGCCAAGCTGTTCGAGATCAGCTCCAAGGCCTCGGGCCAGTGCTGGGCGATCACGAGCTACTGTCCCGAGCCGGGCCTGGTGCCCTCGGCACCCTCGAACCGCGGCTTCCAACCGGGCTTCACGGTCGCGATGATGCTCAAGGATTTGCGCCTCGCCCAGCAGGCGGCCGCGGCCGCGGGGGCGGCGACGCCGCTCGGCGCCGAGGCGGCAGCGCTCTACGCGCTTTTCAGCAACAAGGGCCACGCAGCCCTCGACTTCTCCGCCATCATCCAGATGGTGAAGGGCAAGCTTTAGCGTCTACCCTCGCCAATTCGAGCGTCACCCCCTCCCCACCCTCCCCCTTCGAGGGGGAGGGGGAAGCTGTTCAAATCACCGATATATTCCCTCCCCCCTTGAGGGGGAGGGCAGGGAGGGGGGTGTGCCACGCGGGGGGTTCAGGCGCCGAAGAGCTCGGCACCCTCCGGGACATGCGCCTTCATGGCGGTGCGCAGCTTGACGAGCGCCTGGCGCTCGATCTGCCGGATGCGCTCCTTGGTTACGCCGAAGGCCTCGCCGATCTCGGCGAGCGTGGTCTTGTCCTCGCCGAGGAAGCGGCTCTCGATCACGCGCCGCTCGCGCTCGGAAAGCGTCTCCATCGCCTCGTTCAGCCAGGCGAGGTGGATCTTGCGGTCGCGCCGGCCGGTGACGACGGTCTCGGGCGAGGGACGCACGTCGGCGATGAGATCCTGAAGCTCCATGGAGCCGTCCTCGCCGATGGCGGTGTTGAGCGACTGGTCGGGCCGCGCGAAGTGGATATCGATGCGCTCCACGTCGGAGAGCGGCACGTCGAGCTCGGTCGCGATCCGCGCCCGGTCCTCCTCCGTCATGGTGCCGTCGGTCCTGGTGCGCGCCTTCGTGCGCAAGCGCCAGAGATTGAAATAGACCCGCCGCTGCGTCGGCGTGGTCGCGACGCGCACGATGGACGCGTTGCGCATCAGGTAATTGCGGATCATGCGCACGATCCACCAGGTGGCGTAAGTCGAGAAGCGCGTGTTGCGCTCGGGGTCGAAGCGGACTGCCGCCTCCATGAGGCCGATATTGCCCTCCTGCACGAGGTCGCCGAGGGGGACGCCACTCGCGCGGTAGCGCGACGCGATGCGCACGACGAGACGCGCATGGCTTTCGATCAGCTCATGAAGGGCCGTCTCGTCGCGCCGCTCGCGCCAGCGCCGGCCGAGCTCCTGCTCGTACTCGCGCTCGAGGTAGGGCGCCTCCATTGCCGTAGCGATGTAGCGCCGGTCGCTGCGTTCGGTGTCCTTGTTGTCGCTGATCATCATGGCTTGCCTGCTCGATCCCCGGCACCTTGGCACGGGCGCACGTTGACTTTTGATTTCGAGTCGATACATTACGGCACCCAAGCACCCCCTTTCAAGGGTAATTTCGACTCGAAATCAAATTTCATGGCACCCATGCCCGACGCTCATACCCAGACGAGTACCGCGAGCGAGGTCGCCGAGCTTCTCGACCGCTTGCGGCGGGCGGCTCAGGCCCTCCAGTTCGTGCACGGCCTCAATCCCGCCCAATGGGAAGCCCTGCGCTTTCTTGGCCGCGCCAACCGCTATTCGCGCTCTCCCAGCACCCTTGCCGAGTATCTCGGCACGACCAAGGGGACGGCCTCCCAGACGCTGAGGGCGCTTGACGCGAAAGGCTGCGTGGAGCGCTGTCGCGATTGCAACGACCGCCGCGGCGTCAGCGTCGAGCTCACGGCTAAGGGCCGAGAGCTCCTGGCGCTCGACCCGATGTTGGGCATCGAGCGGGCCGTGGAGGGCTTGCCGAGCGAGTGCGCAAGTCATCTTGCCAAAGGCCTCGCCGTGGTCTTGGGCAAGATCCGAAGCGGCTGCCGCCAAGGCGCCTTCGGCGTCTGCGAGCGCTGCAGGCACCTGGTGGCAGCGGGTGGCGCCGAGACGACCCTCTGCGGTCTCACGGGAGAGCCCCTCTCGAAGGAGGATGCCAAGCTTCTTTGCGTGAATTTCGGCGAGTGCGCCGAGCGCGGCGCGGAAAGACCGGCCCCCCCGCCGCAATAAGCCGCCCGCCAAAGCGAGGAGCGGCCGACCTCCTGCGTTCGACGCTGCGCCAGTGGCTCTGCGCTTAGCCAGCCGCTTTACTCGGCATTTCTCTCTGTGGGATTTTAATAATGATTTGCATATTTCTTCGCAAAATGCACCGGCCGGCGTCCTGCTGGCTGATCCTGCATAACCGCCTGCTGGTCCGGTCGCGCGGTCTCGATTTGGCGGGCGTCGGGCCCATGCAGTGACTTAGCTGGTCGGCAGGCCTAACTGCTACCACAATATCTTGTGGATCCGCGGCGAGTTTACTAAATCTAGTAAAACTTCCCTTCCGCGACAGTGTATTCGGTTCGGACAAATCAGCCTGGCAAGGGGGCTCGACGCCGGCCTCTTTGCCAATCCTCGCACCGCGCCAAGGACCTGGCCCTCGGCCCAAAGGCTGCAAGGGACGAGCGCACGAATCCTGCTGGGGCGGGGCCGATGGCGAGAAATGTGCGAGTCGACGCTGGCGAGATGCTGCGACCGACCCCGGCCGACCGGCTGCGAGACGAGAGCCATGGGCCGTAAAGCATGTCGCAGCGTTCAAGTTTCCTTCTTGCCATGGTGATCGTCGTGGTCAGCGCCTGGCCTGACGGCGAGGCGGCCGCTCAAGCCGCCGGGCAAGTCTCGGCCGTGCCGCAGAGCCGCAACGCGATCGAGGAGTACAATCAGGCATTCGACGATCTGCTCAAGCGACCATCCGATATCGACGCGTCATTTCGCTTCTCCGCACTTGCCGCCAAGCTTGGCTACTATGAGGAGGCGATTACGGCGCTCGAGCGCCTGCTCGTCTACAATTCGGACTTGCCGCGGCTCAAGTACGAGCTCGGCATCCTCTACTACCGCCTGGGCTCGCTCGAGGTCGCGCGCACCTACTTGGCGCAAGCCGGCTCCGCGGCCGACCTGCCGCCAGACGCGCAGCAGCAAATCGCAAGCTCGCTCAAGGACATCGATCGACGCAATGCGGTCAACCGGCTGAACGCCACGCTGGCGACGGGCCTGCGCTATCAGACGAACGCAAATGCGTCGCCGTCCGATCCCGACGTGGTGGCCGGTGGCATTCCGGCGACGCTTTCCAACCAGTTCGTGAAGCGCGGCGACTGGAACGCGTTCGTCATCGCCAATCTGCACGACAGCTACGATCTGCAGCTGCAGAATGCGATGACCCTCGAAACCGACCTCCAGTTCTATTACGCCAAGCAGCGTCGGATCAGCGCCGTCGACACGGGTGTCGCCGAGGTCAAATCCGGGCCGCGCTTTGCGCTCGAAGCGGGCGACGACACGATCGTCACCGTAGAGCCCTACGGGACGGCGAGCGACGTGCTTCTCGGCGACGCCCAGGACTTCTACGCGGTCGGCGGCGGGGTGGAGCTGTCGCGCGCCATCACCGAGACGGTGACCGCGGTCGGCAGCTATGAGGCGCGCATCAAGCGCTTCCAGGACTCCACGTTGCAGCCCAAGGCCACTGCCATGGACAGCGTCGTCCAAGCGCTCTCGCTCAATCTGCGCTACCTGGCGTGGGCGAAGGGGTCGGTCGAGACGGGGGCAAGCGTGGCGCGGGAAATCTCGCGGGCGAGCTTCGCTTCGAACGACCAGCTCGATCTGCAGCTGAGCTATTCCCAGACCATCGATCTTCCGGCGGCGCTGCGCCTCGGCCCCGTCGTGGTGACGCCGGCGCTGTTGCGGATTTACACCAAGTACGACGAGCCGGACCCTGCGGTCGACCCGAGCGAGCGGCGGATCACGCGCGAGTGGCGCTATCTGCTTTCGGCTCGTGTGAGCATCCGCGACGGGCTTGGCGCCGATCTGCAGCTCATGCGTCAAATGGTCGGGGCCAGCCTGCCGAATTTCAAATACAACAACACCTCTGTGACATTCGGTCTCGATTGGAATTTCTGATGGGCATCATCCCCCGGTACTCCCAAACCGAACTCGGAGGCATGGCCGTGTCTCTCCCGAAACCATGGCGGCTTGCTGCGGCGGCGGTCGCGCTTCTCATCCTCGGAGACGCCGCGCACGCGGCCGACGTTCAAGTCGGCATCGCTTCCGCGGTCGTACCGAGCACCATCGGTTCGCCGCGCTCAGGCGCCTCACGGACGCTCGTCCTAGGCGCCGACATCGAATTCAGGGAGCGCATCAACACCGATCGCGCCGGGCAGGCGCAAATCATCTTTCTGGATCACTCCTCGCTTGCCATCGCGCCCAATTCCTCGCTCGTGATCGACGAGTTCGTCTACGATCCCGACAAGAGTGCTGGAAAGCTTGCCGTGTCCGCGTCCAAGGGCCTGCTGCGTTATATCGGCGGCAAGATCAGCAAGGGATCGGACGTCACCTTCACCACGCCCATTGCGATGATCGCCATCCGCGGCGGTATGGTCCTGGTGAAAATCGAGCCCTCCGGCCGCACCACGGGAATCTTTCTTTACGGCCAACACATGATCGTCACGGCAGCGGGTGTTAAGCGCACGGTCACGCGCCCGGGATATCAGGTGACGGTCGAAGCCGCCGGGCAACCGCCCGGCTACCCGTCCCGCGTACCGCAAGACGCGATGAATGCGGCGTTCGCCTCCTTCGGCAGCACTCCGGGGCAGCCCGACGACCTCACGCGCGGCAGCGATTCGGGCGCCCTGAAATCGGCGAGCACGAGAGCCGCTCAGCCGGCAGAAGGAGGCGGCGACGGCGCGGGAGTCAACCTCGGCGGAGAAAGTGCTCAGGCTAACGCCGGCGGGACAGGCGCTCAGCCCGACCCCGAGAGCGTGATCGCGCAAGGGGCTGCCGGAAGCGGCACGAGCAGCAACGCGCAAGCGGGGACGTCCGCCGGGACGACGCTACCCTCGCTCGGGCTTAGCGTCATCGATGCCGCCATTTCGGATCAGCACATCGCAGCCATCCTCAACTCGGCGCCGTTGGCCGCCACGGCATCGGCCCTGGTCGGCAAGGTGGCATCGACCACAGCGGCCGTGGGCGCGACCGTTTCGAACGCCACCACAACGGTTGCCAACGCCGCGTCTGCAACCGTGTCGTCGGCAGCGTCGACCGTGTCGAGCGCCGCCACAACGCTCACCAATGCCGCAGCGGAAACCGTGTCGTCGGTCACGTCGGCGGCAGCCTCTACCTTGTCGAACGTCGGATCGATCGCCGGCTCGAGCGCTTCGAGCGCCACGGCAGGGGCGTCCTCCACTGCTGCGGCGGGTTCGACCGTCGCTTCGGTCGTTTCCAATGCGGGCTCAACGGTCGCCAGTGTCGCGTCGGCGGCGGGGAGCGTAGGCTCGGCGGTCTCGAATGTCGCCTCGACGGCGTCGAATGTCACGGCGGCGGTCAGCGGCACCTCGGCCGGAACATCGTCGTCCGCTGCGACGATGCCGGGCGCCGCTCAGGCAGCCGCCTCCACGCTCGGTCTGTCGAGTTCCGCCAAGACGGTTTCCGGCGCCGGCGGCTTGACCACCGGCACGCAGGCCGTAACGACGACCTTGGGTTCCCTCACCAAGGCGGCGACGACAGGAATTACCGGCAAGCTGCCATAGCGCGGTAGTACGCCCGGCGTCGCACCTCACTTGGTGAGTGCGACGAAGACTCCGTCCCAGTCGGCGGCAGGGGGAGCCGCGCGGAAGCCCGCGATCCGCTCCTCATAGAGCGCGTAGAGGGCTTGCAGCGCCTCGGGCGCTTGCGCCCGGCACGTCGCGAGGCGCTCCTCGGCCGCCGACCAGCGTTGCGCGCGATAGGCGGCGAGCATGGCGTCATGGTCCGCCTTGAGTGCGGTGAAGGACGCACTCGCCGCGAGCGTCCCGTCGCCGATGAGGCCATGGATGCGCACGGGTCTCGTCTTGCCCTTGACCCGGATGAGGTCGAGCTCGAGGAGCGCGAGCCGCGCTGCAGCCGCCGCGGTCCGTTCGCCGACCACGATGTCGAGGTGGTAGGTCTTCGACTGCGCTTCGAGGCGCGAGGCCAGGTTCACGTCGTCGCCCAGCACCGAATAGTCGAAGCGATGCTCCGAGCCCATGTTGCCGACGCAGCACATGCCGGTGTTGAGGCCGATGCCGACACGGATGTCGGCGAAGGGCTTGCCTTCGGCCTCGGCCTCGCTGCGCCAAATCGGATTGAGCCGCGCGAGCTCGTCGCGCATGGCAAGTGCGGCCAGGCAGGCGTGCTCGGCGTGCGCCGGGTCGTCGAGCGGGGCATTCCAAAACGCCATGATGGCATCGCCCATGTACTTGTCGATGGTGCCGCCGGCCGCCAGGATCAGGTTGCTCATCGGCGTGAGGAAGCGGTTGATGAAGCTCGTCAGCCCCTCGGCATCGAAGCCCTCCGAGAGGGTGGTGAAGCCGCGGATGTCGCAGAACATGAGCGTCATCTCGCGCATCTCGCCGCCGAGCTTGAGCCGCTCGGGATGGCTCGCGAGTTGCTCGACGACGGCGGGTGCGAGATAGCGGCTGAACGCGATGCGCACGCGCCGGCGCTCGGCCTCGGTGCGCAGGAACAGCGCCGCCGAGGACGAGAGGTAGACGAGGAGTACGATGATCGAGGGGAAGACCGGGTCGATCAGCAGCTTGTAGGCGGCAAAGGCGTGCCAGGAGACGGCGAACGCCGATGCCACGGCGGCCAAGCCCAATACTGCGCTCCAGCGCGCGCCGGCCTTGGGCAACAGCAAAAGCAAGGCCATGCCGATCGCCAGCATGTAAACGAGCTCCGCCCCCCGGGTCCAATCGGGCCGCTCGAGCGCATCGCCGAGCAGCATCTGCTCCGCGAGCTGGGCCTGGATCTCGACGCCGGCCTCGGCCGGCTCGAGCGGGCCGGCGTGAAGGTCATTCAGGCCTTGCGCGCTCGAGCCGATGAAGACGACGTTGTCCTTGATCGCCCGCGCGTCGGCGCTGCGATCGAGGATTTTCCAAGCGGGCACAAAGCGCTGCGGTATGTGGCGCGTGTAGTGAAGCCATACGGCCCCATGCGCATCGGTCGCCACGGCCAAATCGCCGATCTTGATCGAGGCGACGCCGGTGTGCTCGCCGAAGCCCGTCTCCCCGCTCGCATCCGTGGCTTTGACGACGTATGTCGAGGCACCCTGCGCCACGCGAAGCGCCTCCAACGCCAACGCGGGGTAGAGCTTGTCGCCGAGTGCTGTGACGAGTGCCGCCCGCCGCGTGACACCGTCGAGCTCGGGAAGATCATTCACGCTGCCGTTGCCCACGGCTGCGGCCTCCAGCGCCGGGAGATCGGCGACGGCCCCCTTGAAATGCAGGAGCCACGGCCGCGGGTCGTCGCCGGCGATTGCGAAGCTGGCCTTCGCCTCGGGCACGCGCTCGCCCGGTTTGTCGGTGAGGACGAAGCCCGTCACCGCATTCGCGCGGCCGATGGCCTCCGCCAGCGTCTCGTCATTGTCGCGCAGCGATTTGAGGCGCTCGATGAACGGATCGTCCGCTCCCAGGCTCTTGGCGAATTCGGCCATTTGCCGGGGCGAGACCCGATCGGGCTCCGCAAAAACGATGTCGAAGGCAATCGCAGCGGCGCCGAGCTCGTGCAAGCGCTCGACGAGCTCTGCCACAATGGTGCGCGGCCAGGGCCATTGGCCTATGCGCTTGAGGCTGTCTTCGTCGATATCGGCGATGCGCACGGGAACGGCTTGGTAGGCGCGCGGCTCGAGGCGCAGGAAATTGTCGAAAACCATCATGCGAAGCTGAACGAGCGGCGCCGGCTCGCTCCACCAGCCGACGAGCGCGGCAAAGAGGATCGCGAGTGGCAGCAGAAAATGCAGGCGGCCCTTGAGGTATTCCCCGACTCGGCCCATCGTTCAATGCTAGCGCGAATTGCTCCGGGGGGCCATGAGGGCGGTAACGTCAATTGTTGTGTGTCAGGAGGAAAGGGGTAGCTGAGCCCTGGGACTTGTTTTCATGGTTGAAGACGGCGAAGAGGATTCGGTCCATGGAGGTTCTGTCCTGGAAGGTTCCCATCGGCCGGGTCCGGCGGCG
>DATNIJ010000295.1:0-3173 GCA_035604475.1 Alphaproteobacteria bacterium | reverse complement strand
GAAGTTCTCGACGAGCACGTCGCCGCGCTCGAGCAGCCTCTCGAAGATGCGCTTGTCGGCCGCGTCCTTGAGGTTGAGCGCGATCGACTGCTTGCCGCGGTTGATCGACATGAAATAGGCCGACTTGCCCTCGAGGAAGGGACCGTACTCGCGCGCATCGTCGCCTTTCTCAGGCGGCTCGACCTTGATGACCCTGGCGCCGAGCTCGGCCATCAGCAGCGTGCAATAGGGCCCGGCCAAGATGCGCGAGACGTCGACGACCAGAATGCCGCTCAACGGACCCTTGACCATCATGCATGCTCCTCGCCGCCCTCGCGGAAGCCCGCTGCTTACAACAGCCGGCGGCCGGGATCAACCGGCGGCGTCGCCCGCGGCGCCGGCTCGCTTCTTTTTTCCTCTCCTCCTTCAGGAGGAGAGGGTAGGGTGAGGAGGTCATCTTGGGCAGGAGCGAAAATGTGGTCAGCGAACCGAAAGAGCGCGGCTACCTCGGGCTGAATGCCAAGGGATTTCACCGCCTCGTCTATTGGGAGTGGGGGGAGGCGAGGCAGGCGCCCGTGCTCCTTTGCGCGCACGGCCTCACGCGCCAGGGGCGCGACTTCGACGCGCTCGCCGCGGCCCTCGCCCCGCATTACCGCATCGCCTGCCCCGATATCGTCGGGCGCGGGCGCAGCGATTGGCTCGTCGACAAGGCGGGCTACGGCTATCCGCAATATTGCGCCGACATGGCAGCCCTCATCGCGCGGCTCGGCAGCGAGACGGTCGATTGGCTCGGCACCTCGATGGGCGGGCTCATCGGCATGATGCTCGCGGCCCAGCCGAAATCGCCGATCCGGCGCCTGGTGCTCAACGATATCGGCCCGCTCGTGCCCAAGAGCGGGGTCGAGCGTCTGGCGCAATACGTCGGCAAGGATCCGCGCTTCCCGAGCCTTGCCGCGGCGATTGCGTATATGCGCGAGGTGGCCGCACCCTTCGGCGCGCTGAGCGAGGCGGAGTGGCGCCAGCTCACCGTGCATGGGGTGCGTGAGGAGCGGGACGGCAGCTGGCGCCTCGCTTACGACCCGGCGATCGCGGCCCCCTTCCAAGGCGAGATCAAGGACGTCGATTTGTGGGGCCTGTGGGACCGCATCCGTTGCCCCACGCTCGTGTTGCGCGGAGCCGCCTCCGATCTCCTCTTGCCCGAGACGGCAGCCGAGATGCAGCGCCGCGGCCCCAAGGCCAAGCTCGTCGAGATCCCCGGCTGCGGCCACGCGCCTGCCCTCATGGCGGCGGAGCAGATCGCGATCGTGCGGGAGTTCTTGCTCGACGCAAAGTGAATTTCCCTCTCCCGTAAACGGGAGAGGGAACATCGGGTCAGCCCTGCTTCAGCAGCTTCGCCGCCTCGAGGGCGAAGTAGGTGAGGATGCCGTCGGCACCCGCGCGCTTGAAGCCGAGGAGGGCTTCGAGCACCACGCGATCTCCCTCGAGCCAGCCGCGCTCGATGGCCGCCTTGAGCATGGCGTACTCGCCCGACACTTGATAGACGAAGGTGGGCACGCCGAAGCGCTCCTTCACCCGCCGCACGATGTCGAGATAGGGCATGCCCGGCTTGACCATGACCATGTCGGCACCCTCGGCCAAGTCGAGGGCGACCTCGCGCAAGGCCTCATCCGTGTTGGCCGGGTCCATCTGATAGGTGCGCTTGTCGCCCTTGAGCGCCTTGATCGAGCCGATGGCGTCGCGGAAGGGGCCGTAGAAGGCGGAGGCGTATTTGGCCGAGTAGGCCATTATGCGCACCTGCTCGAAGCCGCTTCGGTCGAGGGCCTCGCGGATGGCGCCGACGCGCCCATCCATCATGTCGGAGGGGGCGATGATGTCGCAGCCGGCCTTGGCCTGGACGAGCGCCTGGCGGCATAGCACCTCGACCGTCTCGTCGTTGACCACATAGCCGTTCTGCAGGAGCCCGTCGTGGCCGTGGCTGGTGTAGGGGTCGAGGGCCACGTCGCAGAGCACGCCGATATCGGGGTGCGCGCGCTTGACCGCGCGCACGGCGCGGCAGACGAGATTGTCCGGATTGACCGCCTCGTCTCCCTCCTCGCTCTTGAGCTTGGGGTCGGTAAAGGGGAAGAGCGCCACGCAGGGAATGCCGAGCTCCTTCGCCTCGCCCACGGCATCGACGAGGGCCGCGAGCGAGAGGCGCTCCACGCCGGGCATGGAGGGAACCGGCTCGCGCCCGCTCTTGCCCTCGCGCAGGAAGACCGGCCAGATCAGATCGTCCGTGCTGAGCCGATGCTCGGCGACCAGGCGCCGGGTCCAGGCATCGATGCGGTTGCGGCGCATGCGCACGCGCGGGTAGGCGCCGTGCGGGGACGGGCTCTCTACGGCGGGCGTGGCGCGGCCGACGATTGCGCGCGGCCCTGTCTTGGTGGTCTCGTTCATGGCCCCGAGAATCGCACAGAACCGCCGTGGATGCCAGGGGACTCGCGCGCGGGAGAGGTGCCTCCGGCGCCTCAATTGACAGGGGTCGGCCCCCCGCTATGATCGGCGCGCGATCGCGATTTCTCGCGACCGCCGCGGGGTGGCATGGATTTCGAGCTTTCCGAGGAGCAGCGCGCATTCCAGGCGACGGCGCGCGATTTCGCCGCCGCCGAGTTCGCACCTTATGCCGCCCGCTGGGACGAGGAGAAGATTTTCCCCGAGGACGCGCTGCGCAAGGCGGCCGCTCTCGGCTTCGCCGGCGTCTATGTGCGCGAGGACGTGGGGGGTGCGGGTCTCTCGCGCGAGGACGGCACCGTCATCTTCGAGGAGCTCGCCGCCGGCTGCACCTCGACCGCGGCCTATATCTCGATCCATAACATGACCGCCTGGATGATCGATGGCTTCGGCAGCGACGCGCAGCGGCGGCGCTGGCTGCCCAAGCTCACGAGCATGGAGCATTTCGCGAGCTATTGCCTGACCGAGCCGGGCAGCGGCTCCGACGCCGCCGCGCTCGCGACGCGCGCCCGGCGCGACGGCGACGATTATGTGCTGAACGGCACCAAGGCGTTCATCTCGGGCGGCGGGCGCAGCGATATCTATGTGACGATGGTGCGCACCGGCGACACCGGGGCGAAGGGGATCTCGTGCCTCGTCGTCGAGAACGGCCCCCCCGGCCTCTCTTTCGGCAAGAAGGAGAAAACACTCGGTTGGAACACGCA
>DATNIJ010000294.1:0-9054 GCA_035604475.1 Alphaproteobacteria bacterium | reverse complement strand
GCCTTCACGAGCGCAAACGCCATCGCTAAACTCTCAATCGTCGCAGCATGCTGTGGCATCGGGGTGCTCCTTTTGTGGACCTTGGTCGGCCACAGGGGAGTACCCCTTTCTTGCCCTGACACACAGACTGTTACGTCACCCCGGCCCGGCCGTCCTGGCGTCCGGCGGCGCGTTGGGCTAACGTCACGGAAACTTCGCTTTCAAGCCGAACGCCCGTGTGGCATGCCAGGTCCACACGACACCATTCACCGAAGGGGAGACGGCACCATGGGGACGACATTCCTGCGCGCGCTTGCCGGAGCGGCGTTGCTTGCGGTCGCAAGCGGGCCCGCGCTGGCGGCGACCGAGATTCAATGGTGGCACGCCATGGGCGGCGAGCTCGGCGAGAAGCTCAACGCCATCGCCAAGGGCTACAATCAGAGTCAGACGGCCTACACGGTCGTGCCGGTCTACAAGGGAAGCTATGCCGAGACGCTCACCGCGGCGATCGCCGCCTTCCGCGCCAAGCAGCAACCCGCGATCGTGCAGGTCTTCGAGGTCGGCACGGCCACCATGATGGCGGCCAAGGGTGCGGTCTATCCGGTCTTTCAGCTCATGAAGGACACCGGCGAGGCCTTCGATCCCGCCTCCTATCTGCCCGCCGTGACGGGCTATTACTCGGACGTGCACGGCAACATGCTCTCCTTGCCGTTCAACAGCTCGACCCCCGTGCTCTATTACAACAAGGACGCCTTCCAGAAGGCCGGCCTCGACCCCGAGGCGCCGCCCACGACTTGGCCCGAGCTCGAGGCCGACGCCAAGAAGCTGCAGACGGCAGGTACCACTTGCGGCTTCACCACGGGCTGGCCCTCCTGGGTGCAGATCGAGAACTTCAGCGCCTGGCACAACCTGCCGATTGGCACGCTGTCCAACGGCTTCGGCGGGCTCGCCACGCGGCTCACCATCAACAACGAGCTCGTGGTGCGCCATATCGGCCAGCTCGCGGAATGGCAGAAGAGCAAGATATTCGACTACGGCGGCCGCGAGTCGGCGAGCGCTCCCAAGTTCTACTCGGGCGAGTGCGCCATCTACATGAACAGCTCCGCCGCCTATTCCGCCATCCGCGCCAACGTGAAGAGCTTCAAGTTCGGCGTCGGCATGCTGCCCTATTGGCCCGACGTGAAGGGAGCACCCCAGAACTCGATCATCGGCGGCGCCACGCTCTGGGTGCTGAGCGGCCTCGCGCCCGAGGTCTACAAGGGTGTGGCGGGCTTCTTCAGCTACCTGAGCTCGCCGCCCGTGCAGGCGGACTGGCATCAATTCTCCGGCTACCTGCCGATCACCATGGCGGCCTACGAGCTCACGCGCCAGCAGGGCTTCTACGACAAGAATCCCGGCACCGACGTGGCGATCAAGCAGATGACGCTCCATGCGCCGACCGAGAACTCCAAGGGCCTGCGCTTCGGCTACTTCGTCCAGATCCGCAACGTCATCGAGGAGGATCTCGAGGCCATCTTGTCCGGCAAGATGACGGCCAAGGCCGGGCTCGACGACGCGGTCGCGCGCGGCAACGAGCTGCTCGCCAGGTTCGAGACCGAGAACGGGGGAAAGGAGTAGGCGAGCATAATCCGCCAAGCCGCGCCGGCGCGAAAATACAAGAGGGTCCATGGAAAAACGCGTCACCTTCCGCAACCTTCTCGTGCCCTATCTCCTGGTGGCGGCGCAGCTTGCGGTGACGCTCGTCTTCTTCATCTGGCCCGCCGCCCAGGCCGTGCGCCAGTCGGTGATCAGCGAGGACGCCTTCGGCCTGTCGCAGCACTTCGTCTGGCTCGACAACTTCAAGCGGCTTTTCGGCGACCCGCTCTACCTTCACTCGATCGAGATCAGCCTTCTCTTCAGCGCGGCCGTGGCCGGCATCTCGATGGCGACGGGGCTCCTCTTCGCGACGGCGGCGGACCGCGTCTTGAGGGGTGCCGCCCTCTACAAGACGTTGCTCGTCTGGCCTTACGCGCTGGCACCGGCGATCGCGGGCGTGCTCTGGCTCCTCCTCTTCAACCCCACCGTCGGCATCCTGGCCTACGCGCTCCATCGCCTCGGCTACGGCTGGAACCAGTTGCTCAACGGCAACGACGCGATGGTCCTCATCATCGTCGCCGCGGCGTGGAAGCAGGTGAGCTACAATTTCCTCTTCTTCCTGGCCGGGCTGCAGGCGATCCCGCGCTCCCTCGTCGAGGCCGCGGCGATCGACGGGGCGCGCCCGCTGAAGCGATTTTGGACCATCGTCTTCCCGCTCCTCTCGCCGACCAGCTTCTTCCTCCTCGTGGTCAATCTCGTCTATGCCTTCTTCGATACCTTCGGCCTCGTCCATGCGACGACGGAAGGCGGACCCGCGCAGGCGACCGCGATCCTCGTTTTCAAGGTCTATCGCGACGGCGTCATCGGGCTCGACCTCGGCGGTTCCGCGGCGCAATCGGTGGTCCTCATGGTGATCGTCGGCCTGCTCACCGTCGTCCAGTTCCGCTTCATCGAGAAGAGAGTGGTCTACTGATGGTCGAAAGCCGGCCGCTTCTGACGCTCTTCTCCCACGGGGTGCTGATCCTGGGTGCGGCCATCCTCTTCTTGCCGTTGTGGGTCGCTTTCGTGGCCTCGACCTTGAGCGCTCCCGACTTCAACCAGATCCCCATGCCGCTCCTGCCGGGCGGCCATTTTTGGGAGAACTACACGACCGTGCTCACGCAAGGGGTCAAATCCTCGGGCGGCTTGCCGGTCGGGCCCATGATGCTCAACAGCCTCATCATGGCGCTCACCATCGCGATCGGGAAGATCGCCATCTCGCTGCTCTCGGCCTATGCCATCGTCTATTTCCGCTTTCCCATGAGGAAGCTGATCTTCTGGATCATCTTCGCCACGCTCATGCTGCCGGTCGAGGTGCGCATCCTGCCCACCTACAAGGTGGCCGCCGACCTCGGGCTCCTCAACAGCTACACGGGTCTCACCCTCCCGCTCATCGCCAGCGCCACCGCGACCTTCCTCTTCCGCCAGTACTTCCTCACCGTGCCCGAGGAGCTCCTCGAGGCGGCGCGCCTCGACGGCGCCGGGCCCTGGCGCTTCTTCCGCGACATACTCCTGCCGCTCTCGCGCACCAACATCGCAGCCCTCTTCGTGATCCTCTTCATCTACGGCTGGAACCAGTATCTCTGGCCGCTCCTCGTCACCACCGACCCCGCCTACTCCACGATCGTGATCGGCATTCAGCGCATGGTGACCGTTGCCGATGCCACGCCGCAATGGCATCTCGTGATGGCGACCGCGGTGCTGGCACTCTTGCCGCCCGTCGTGGTGGTCGTGCTGATGCAGCGCCTTTTCGTCAAGGGCCTGGTCGAGACGGAGAAGTAAGGGGGAGCGGAGCGCCATGGCAGAGCTCGTGCTGAGCCGAGTGCAAAAGACCTATCCGAACGGCTTCACGGCACTCCGCGGCATCGACCTCAGGATCGAGGACGGCGAGTTCGTCGTCGTGGTCGGCCCTTCCGGCTGCGGCAAGTCGACGCTTTTGCGGCTCATCGCCGGCCTCGAGACGGCGAGTGCCGGCGAGATCCGCATCGGCCCGCGCGAGGTCACGCGGCTCGAGCCCGCCGAGCGCGACATCGCCATGGTCTTCCAGAACTACGCGCTCTATCCCCACATGAGCGTTTACGACAACATGGCCTACGGGCTGCGCAACCGGCGCGTGGCGAGGCAAGAGATCGACCGCCGCGTGCGCCAGGCGGCGCGCATCCTCGAGCTCGAGGCGCTGCTCGAGCGCAAGCCGCGGCAACTCTCGGGCGGCCAGCGCCAGAGGGTCGCCATGGGCCGCGCCATCGTGCGCGAGCCTGCCGCCTTCCTCTTCGACGAGCCGCTTTCCAACCTCGATGCCAAGCTGCGCGTCCAAATGCGCGGCGAGATCAAGCGCCTGCAACGACGGCTCGGCACCACGAGCGTCTACGTCACCCACGATCAGGCGGAGGCGATGACCATGGGCGACCGGCTCGTCGTCCTGCGCGACGGCCGTGCTGAGCAGATCGGCACTCCTCTCGACGTCTATCGCCGCCCGCAGACCCTGTTCGTGGCCGGCTTCATCGGCTCGCCGGCGATGAACTTCCTCCCCGGCACCGTCGAAGGCGGCGGCCGCCGCGTGCGCGTGGGCGAGAGTGTCGTCTTGCCGCTGCCCGGTGCTGGCCTTCCGGGCGAGGACGGGCGGCGCCTGGTCGTCGGCATCCGGCCCGAGCATCTCGCCATCGACGGCACCTCGCCCCTGGTCGAGCTTAGCGTCGAGCTCGTCGAGCATTTGGGCAGCGAGACCCTCGTGCAGGCCTGGCTCGAGGAGACGCTCGTCACGGTCAGCGTCGACGGCGCCGTCGAGGTGGCGGCCGGCGACATCCTGCCGCTCGCCCTCGACCCCGAGCGGCTTCACCTCTTCGATCCCGAGCGCGAGAGCCGCCTCGAGCCGGCGAGCTGAAGCCTATCGATCCGCGAGACGAAAATTTCATTCGCGCTTATACGTCATTGACGTATAAAGATCTTCGTTTCGGCCGCCTGTTCGCTGCAGTTGCTTCCGGCCTGCCGGCCGTAAGACCCCTCACTCGACCCTGCGGGCCGGCCTCTCCCTCAAGGGGAGAGGCGAAATTCCTCTCCCCTTGAGGGAGAGGGATCGAACCGCAACGCGGTTCGATCCCAGCGCGTAGCGCTGGGAGGGTGAGGGGTGATGCCCGCTACGCTCGCGCTGCCGCGAGGCGAATAGCAGGGAACAGAAGAAATGGCTGCCGTTACCAAAGTGAGCAGGAAAGCCGCGGCCTCCGCTGCGGCGGCGATCGATTGGCAGGGGATCAATGCCTTGTCCGAGGAGGACATAGCACGTCATATCCTCGAGAATGCGGATGCCGCCCCGGACCTCACGCTTGCTCGGATCAAGCTCCTCTTTCGCGCCCGCTCCAAGCGGCTCACGACGCGTCACAAGATTCAACTCGTCCGTCGCGCGCTCAATATGTCGCAGGCCGAATTCGCCAGGGCCTATCATTTCTCGCTGCGTACGTTGCAGAATTGGGAGCAGGGAACGCGCGAGCCGGACGAAACCATCGACGCGCTGATCAAGCTCATCGCCTTCGAGCCGGAGCGGGTAAGGCGAATTCTCGCGGCGTAAGCGGTTGCACCGCAACAGGATGCACGGCCGATCGCATCCCTGACCGTTTCCGGTTGGGTTGTGCCACTCGTCGTTCCGCAAGCGAATGACCTGCCCGGCGAGGCGCGAAGGTGCCATAATGGCGGAAAAACCGGGAGGTGCCGCCTTGTCCAAGCTCGAGCGCAGCTACGTCCACGGCGCCAGCGCCGTGCCGCTGATCGGCGACACGATCGGCGTGCATTTCGACAAGGTCGCGGCGCGGTTTAGCACTTCGACGGCGCTGGTGGTGCGTCACGAGGGCGTGCGCTGGAGCTATGCCGAGCTCAACGAGCGGGTCGATGCCGTTGCCGCCGGCCTCCTCGCCCTCGGCTTGGTGCCGGGCGACCGGCTCGGCATCTGGTCGCCCAACAACGCCGCATGGCTGGTGACACAGCTTGCGACCGCAAAGGCCGGCATCATCCTCGTCAACATCAATCCGGCCTACCGCCTGACCGAGGTCGAGTACGCGCTCAACAAGGTCGACTGCAAGGGGCTGATCACCGCCGACAGCTTCAAGAGCAGCGACTACCTCGGTATGCTGCGCGCGCTGGCGCCCGAGATTCCGGCGAGCCGGCCGGGGGCGCTGGCGGCCAAGCGGCTGCCGAGCCTGCGTCTTCTCGTTCATCTCGGCGAGGGGGCCGAGCCCGGCTTCCTCCGCTTTGCCGAGGTGGCCCGCCGCGGCGGGCTTGCTGAGCGCGCGCGGCTCGCGGAACTCGCGGAGATTCTGCAGTTCGACGACGCGATCAACATCCAGTTCACCAGCGGCACCACCGGTGCCCCCAAGGGCGCCACCCTCACCCACCACAACATCCTCAACAACGGCTTCTTCATCGGCGAGGCCATGCATTTGAGCCCCGCCGACCGGGTCTGCATCCCGGTGCCGCTCTATCACTGTTTCGGCATGGTGCTCGGCAATCTCGCCTGCATCACCCACGGGGCGGCGATGGTCTACCCGTCGGAGGGCTTCGATCCCGAGGCGAGCATGGCGACGGTGGCGGCGGAGCGCTGCACGGCCCTCTACGGCGTCCCCACCATGTTCGTGGCCGAGCTCAATCATCCCGACTTCGCCGGCTACGACCTCTCTAGCTTACGCACCGGCATCATGGCCGGCTCGCCCTGCCCGATCGAGATCATGCGCCGCGTCATCTCCGACATGGGCATGCGCGAGGTCACCATCTGCTACGGCATGACCGAGACCAGCCCGGTCAGCTTCCAGAGTGCCCATGACGACGCGCTCGAGCGCCGCGTCGGCACCGTCGGCCGCGTTCATCCCCATGTCGAGGTGAAGATCGTGGACGGCGAGGGCCGCATCGTGCCGCCGGGCCAGCCGGGCGAGCTTTGCACCCGCGGCTACTCGGTCATGCTCGGTTATTGGAACGACCCCGAGCGCACGGCCGAGGCCGTAGACCGCGCGGGCTGGATGCATACCGGCGATCTCGCCACCCTCGACGCCGAGGGCTATTGCAACATCGTCGGCCGCATCAAGGACATGGTGATCCGCGGCGGCGAGAACGTCTATCCGCGCGAGATCGAGGAGTTCCTCTACCGCCATCCCAAGGTCGCCGACGTTCAGGTGATCGGCGTCCCCGACGAGAAATACGGCGAGGAGCTCTGCGCCTGGATCAAGCTCAAGCCGGGCGAGCAGGCGAACGCCGACGAGATCCGCGCCTTCTGCCGCGGCCAGATCGCGCATTACAAGGTCCCGCGCTACGTCCACTTCGTCGACGCCTTCCCCATGACGGTCACGGGCAAGGTGCAGAAATTCCTCATGCGCGAGGAAACGATCCGCACCCTCGGCCTCAAGACGCAGAAGACGGCCTGAGCGGACGCGCGGGCAAGGTGGGCGGCGTGAGCGACCTCGTCAACGCGTTTCTCCTGGTCTATGCCGCGCTCTTTCCCATCGTGAACCCCATCGGGGGAGCGCCGATCTTCCTCGGGCTCACCCGGCATTGCAGCGAGGAGGAGCGGCACGCGCTTGCCGGTCGCGTCGCGGTCAACGGCTTCCTCCTGCTGCTCGGCTCGCTCTTCATCGGCTCGCACGTGCTCGAATTCTTCGGCATCACCTTGCCTTTCGTGCGCATCGCAGGCGGCCTCGTGGTTACCTCCTTCGCCTGGAAGCTCCTCCATCGGGGCGACGAGAGCGAGGTGCCGCCGTCCGCCGCTGCCGAAGGCGGGCCTGCCAAGCCGACCGATTCCTTCTACCCCCTTACCCTCCCGCTCACCATCGGGCCCGGCTCGATCGCGGTCGCCATCACGCTCGGCAGCCAGCGGCCCATCGCTGCGGGCGATCTTCCCCATCTCGCCCTCATCGGAGGTGCTGCCGTCGCCGGTCTCATCGCCATCTCCGCCACGGTCTTCGTCTGCTATCGCTTCGCGGGGCCGATCGTGACGCGTCTCGGCGAGAACGGCACCAACGTGCTCGTGCGCCTCTCGGCCTTCATCCTGCTCTGCATCGGTATCGAGATCATCTGGAGCGGTTACAGCGCGCTTGCCGGCGGCACCGGGGGCTGAGGCTCCGGGCAATGTCGGCTATGGGATAATACGTCAATGACGTATGGTCCTCGCCGTGGAATTCGCCTATGATTCCGCCAAGGACGCCGTGAATATAAGCAAGCATGGCGTCCCGCTGGCCGTGGGCCGAATCGTTATCGAGAACCGCATAGCCGACGTGCGCGATCCCCGCGACTATGGCGAGGTCCGCCGCATCGCCTACGGATTGGTGAAAGGCCGGATGTTCGTATGCGTCTACACGCTTTGCGGCCAGACGTGCCGATTGATCTCGGTGCGCAAGACGAATAGCAGGGAAAAGAAGCAATGGCTGCCGTCGCCAAAGTGAGCAGGAAAGTCACGGCCGCCGCTGCGGCGACGATCGATTGGAGCCGGATCGATGCCATGTCCGACGAGGACATAGCACGTCAGATCCTCGAGAATGCGGATGCCGCCCCGGACCTCACGCCTGCGCGCATCAAGCTCCTCTTTCGCGTCCGCTCCAAGCGGCTCACGACGCGTCACAAAATTCGGCTCGTCCGTCGCGCGCTCAACATGTCGCAGGCCGAATTCGCGCGCGCCTACCATTTCTCGCTGCGTACCTTGCAGAATTGGGAGCAAGGAACGCGCGAGCCGGACGAAACCATCGAGGCGCTGATCAAGCTCATCGCCTTCGAGCCGGAGCGGGTAAGGCGAATTCTCGCGGCGTGAGCGGCCGGCGCTAGCTTCCCGTGCCGACGATGTTCCAGAAGTCGGCGTTGATGCCGCCCATGACCGCGTCGTGGCTGACCTCGAGGCAGCGGCGCAGGCCCGGCGGCCAGATATCGGCCAGGCCGAGGCGGCAACTCTCGTAGATCTGCGCGGCCTCGGAAAGCACGGGGTCGCTCGTGGCAAAATGGGACGGGCTTCCCGTCACGCGCTGCCATGCCCGCTCGGCATTCGCGGGATCGGCACCGCTGTTTCCCGGCAAGGCGTTGATGAGCCGGTTCAAGAGGCGAGCCATGCGCGTGCGCCCGACGTCGCGCGCGAAGAGGACGTCAGCGGTGGCGAGCGTATCTCGCGCGCGGGCGACCTCCGCGGACCGGAACGGTCTCGGGTCGTTTGCCGCGACGGCTGGGACAAGGGCGAGATCGGGCGCCACGCCGACCGCCAGCTCGACCGCGCCGAGCTCGCGGGCAATGCTCTCCGGCAGACTCACTTCGACCGCGACCTGGCTGCGCCGACTTTCGATGCTGAGACCTCCCCCCGGAAGAGTGTGCACGGAGCCGTCGGCGGCCTTGACCACGAGCGTCAGCTTCTCCGGCTCGAGCGCGTCGTAGGACGTGCCGTCCTGGGGCATGGTGCGCTCTTTCTGCAGGCAGAAGGCGGAAAACTCCGCACGGCAGATGCCATCC
>DATNIJ010000293.1:0-6158 GCA_035604475.1 Alphaproteobacteria bacterium | reverse complement strand
CGATCGGCGCCGGCGCTCCCATCATGAGATCCTCGGCCTGCTGGGTCATGGGGAAGGTAATGACCTCGCGGATATTGCGCTCGTCGGCGAGCAGCATGACGATGCGGTCGATCCCCGGGGCCGAGCCGCCGTGCGGGGGTGCCCCGAAGCGGAAGGCCGCCAGCATGCCCCCGAAGCGCGTCTCGACATCGTGGCGCGTGTAGCCCGCGATCTCGAACGCCTTGATCATGATCTCGGGCTTGTGATTGCGGATGGCGCCCGAGGAGAGCTCGACCCCGTTGCAGACGATGTCGTACTGGTAGGCCTTGATGGCGAGCGGATCCCGCGTCTCGAGGGCCTCGAGCCCGCCCTGCGGCATCGAGAAGGGGTTGTGGCTGAACGCGATCTTGCCGCTCTCCTCGTCGAGCTCGTACATCGGAAAGTCGACGATCCAACAAAAGCGGTAGGCGTCGGGCTCGATGAGCGCGAGCTCGTCCGCGATTCGCGCGCGCACTATACCCGACATCTTCTGGGCGGGAGCGAGCCTGTCGCATACGAAGAAGACCGCATCGCCCGCTTTGGCGCCGGCGCGGGCCGTGAGCTCTTTTTGCACGGCCGCCGGCAGGAACTTGGCGATCGGCCCCTTGCCGCCGTCGGCCTCGAAGACGACATAGCCGAGGCCGGGCGCTCCGAGCTCCCGGGCCCAGTCGTTCAGGCGGTCGAACCAGCTCCTCGGCTTGGCGCCGGCCCCCGGCCCCGGGATTGCGCGCACCACCCCGCCTTTCTCGATCACCCCCTTGAAGGCGCGGAATTCGACCTCGGGCTTCATGAAGAGATCGGTTACGTCGTGGATGACGAGCGGGTTGCGCAGGTCGGGCTTGTCGGTGCCGTACTTCAGCATCGCCTCGTCGAAGGGAATGCGCGGAAAGGGCGGGGTGGAAACCGTGCGCCCTTGGCCGAACTCCTCGAAGACGCCGGCGAGCACGGGCTCGAGCGCTGTGAACACGTCCTCCTGCGTCACGAAGGACATCTCGAGGTCGAGCTGGTAGAACTCCCCCGGCGAGCGGTCGGCGCGCGCATCCTCGTCGCGGAAGCAGGGAGCGATCTGGAAATAGCGGTCGAAGCCCGCCACCATGAGAAGCTGCTTGAACTGCTGGGGCGCCTGGGGCAGCGCATAAAAGTGCCCGGGATGGAGCCGCGCAGGAACGAGATAGTCGCGCGCCCCCTCGGGCGAGCTCGCGGTCAGGATCGGCGTGTGGAACTCGGTGAAGCCCTGGGCGACCATGCGCCGGCGGATGCTCTGGATCACCTGGGAGCGCAGCATGATGTTGCGGTGCATGCGCTCGCGCCTCAAATCGAGGAAGCGGTAGCGCAGGCGAATCTCCTCGCTGTCCTCGCGGTCCGCATTGACCTGGAGCGGGAGCGGCTCGGCCGTCGAGAGGAGCTGGTACTCGCGTACCTGGAGCTCGACCTCGCCCGTGGGGAGGAGCGGGTTGACCGTCTCGGGGCTGCGCGCCACGACCATGCCGGTGACCGTAATGACGCTCTCGAGGCGCGCGGCTTCAATCGCGCCGAAGATCGGGCTCGAGACGTCGATCACGCATTGGGCGATGCCGTAATGGTCGCGCAGGTCGATGAAGAGGAGCTGACCGTGGTCACGCTTGCGGTGTACCCAGCCCGACAGCCTGGCCGTGCCGCCGACGTGCTCGATCCTGAGAGCGCCACAGGTATGGGTACGATAGGCATGCATGGAGGTCCTCGCGAGGATAGCCGGGGAGGACGGGATCGTTCGCGCCGGAACGGCTCCTCACGGACTTCCCCGCCGGGCCGCAAAAGCGCATGAGTGCCGGGATTTGTCAAGCTGACGGCGCCGCGGCGCTGTCTTTCGCCCGCTCTCTGCCTCAAGCCCCGGGCGGGGGACTTCTCCCCGCGGTTGCTTGAGCGGCGCCTCGATTCACTATCGCCGCAATTCGCATTCGAAGGGAAGCGGCACACGTGCTCCGGGCCGAGCATGTGCGCGCACGCGTGGCGCCTATTGCTGTCTCGCCGAGAGCTTCTTCTGCTTCTCGCACATGGCCGTGTAAAGGCGCTTCAGCTTCGGGCTGATGGGAGTGTTTTCCCGCTCCGTGCGGCTGCCGACGGTGGCGGCCAGACACTCGGGGCCCGACAGCGCCCAGGACCATTTGCCGACTCGCTTGCTGATCATATCTCGCCCCTCGTCTCAATATGTCCGCCGGAAGCCGGTGCTCGGGCGCAACTGCCCGGCACCGCCCCGAACTAACCGCGCGGCGGAGCGGGACAAGAACGGTCGTTCCGCCGGCGCCGCCGGATTACGCAGCAAGCACGGCGATTTTGGTCGCCGAGGTCTTGCCGTTGGTTCCTTGCTCGACCTCGTATTGCACGCGCTGACCTTCATTCAGCCCTTGCAGGCCTGCTTGCGTCAGCGCCGTCATATGCACGAAAACGTCTTTCGAGCCGTCCTGCGGCGTGATGAAGCCGAAGCCCCGGTCAGCCTTGAACCACTTAACGGTTCCCATTGCCATCGAACTATCCTTTGTAACCGTATGTTGCCGCCGCGACGGTTCGCGACGGAATGTCACTCTCTCTAGTGCGTGCGACGATCGACCGCTCGCGGCGTGCGATGCGAAAAATGATTTCCCAGCGCAGATCGGAGAGCGGCTAAGAGCGGCTATCAATAGGTGGGGATTCGCGCGCGGGAAAGCAAGCCGCCCACTCGGGCTTCACCCTCGGCGGCCGCGAGGCTCATGGCCGAGTGCTTGAGGAGTCAGCACTTTTCGTCCGATCGGCTTGTATTTCCGGCCGGCAATCACCATGTTCATGCTACGCAAATACACGATATGTTGCTTCGTCGCCGCCGTCCGCGCGCGAAGGGTCGGTGTGCCAAGGACCGGCTATTCCCGTCTCTTTCATCTGGAGGCCAAATGCGCCAGCACAAATTCAAAGTCGGAGAAAAAGTCAGGATCCTCCCGCGCATGTTTTCATTTTCAGCGCGCGGCGACGCTCAAGCGGCCTCCTCCGAAAAATACGAGATCACCCGGCTCCTGCCTCCCACCGGGTTCGATCCTCAATACCGCCTCAAAGGCTCGACCAAGGGTCAGGAGCGCATCGTGACGGAGAGCGAGATCGCATGACGGCAGAAGCAGCAGACGCAGCAAAGGGGGCTATATGCCAACTCTAAGCCAAGTCGCATTTGTCCTCGGGGGTGCGGTTGCCGCGATCGTCATCGGCTACGCCTATTTGCCCGTCCCGCTCAGTGCGATCGGTCCCGTGCTCGGTGTCGCCTGGATGGGCGCCATCGGCGGCATTTCCGGCCTCTTCGTCAAAGGCATGTTCGGCGAGAGCTAACTCGCGAGCGCTCTGTCCCCAGGCGTGAGCAACGCCGGGGCCGCCTTAAATCCACAGTAACCGGCAAGGCCGCGCTTCCGGCGCCCGCAGAAAGCGTGTATGAAGGTCGCCGATGACGCTCATCGCCGACACCGATGCCCTCGCCGCCTTCTGCGGCCGGCTTGCGCTCTCCTCCTACATCACGGTCGACACCGAGTTCATGCGGGACAGGACATATTACCCGCAGCTCTGCCTCGTGCAGCTCGCCGGCGACGAGACGGCGGCGGCCATAGATGCCTTGGCACCCGGCCTCGATCTCGCCCCCCTGATGGCGCTCATGGAGCGCCGCGAGATCCTCAAGGTATTCCACGCCGGCCGTCAGGACCTCGAGATCTTCTATCTCCTCGCCAACCGCGTGCCCTCCCCCATGTTCGACACCCAGGTGGCCGCCATGGTCTGCGGATTCGGCGAATCCGTGGGCTACGACACGCTCGTGGCCAAGCTCACGGGTGCGCACATCGACAAGTCCTCGCGCTTCACCGACTGGTCGCTCAGGCCGCTCACCGAGCGCCAGATCAAGTACGCGATCTCCGACGTCACTCACCTGCGCACGGTCTACGAGAAGCTCGACCGTCGGCTGCAGCGTTCGGAGCGCGCTCAGTGGCTCGAGGAGGAGATGGCGGTCCTCGCCGATCCCGCCACCTATCGCACAGCACCGGAGGAAGCGTGGCTGAGGCTCAAGACGCGCAGCACCAACCGGCGCTTCCTCGCCGTCCTCAAGGCGCTCGCCGCCTGGCGCGAGAGGGAGGCGCAACGGCGCAACGTGCCGCGCAACCGTATCGTTCGCGACGAGGCGCTCACCGAGATCGCGGCGCACCATCCGACCACGGCGGCTGAGCTCGCGCGCACGCGCGGCCTGTCGCGCGGCTTCGCCGAGGGGCGCATGGGAGAAGCGATCCTCGCCGTCGTCGCCGAGGCACTCGCACTCCCCGAGGCCGAGTGGCCTGCCGCGCCTCCCCGGATCGAATTGCCGCGCGACATGGGTGCGGTCGTCGAGCTCCTGAAGGTACTGCTCAAGATGCAGTGCGACGCGCACCATGTGGCGGCCAAGCTCGTCGCCTCGAGCGCCGACATCGAGCTCATAGCGGCCGACGACGACGCCTCCGTGCCGGCGCTCAAGGGCTGGCGGCGCGAGATCTTCGGCGCGGCGGCGCTCAAGCTGAAGCGGGGCGAGCTCGCCCTCGGGCTCGAGGGCAAGGCGCTCAAGCTGATCGAGCGCGACGCCGCATCCGCGCCCGCCCCACGGCGTGCCGCGGCAAGCGAGGCTTAGTTCACCTCTGCACTACCGCGCCTTGGCCGCCCGCGCCTCGCTCTGCACGAAGGCAGGCCGGCGGCCGAAGGCCTCGGCGAGCGCCTCGAAGCGGCGCTCCATCTGCTCGCCCTCGAGGTCGGCGGCCATGCCGGGCAGGTTGAGGCTTATGCGATCCCCCTCCAGGCTGAGCGAGGTGCGGCGCAGAAGGGCTGCAACCCCGCCCGAGGCGGCAATGCCGACCCTGAGTGCCAGGCCGATGCGGATCGCTTGCTCGGCGCGCGCCTCCTCCAGAAGGATGCGCGCGCGCTGGGCGTCCTCGCCGATCGTGCGGCCGGCGTAGCGCGCGTAGATGGCGAGTGCCAAGAAGCCGCGGCTCTCGTGATCGAGGCCCGCGATCGGCAGACGCAGGATGCGCAGGCAGCCGTGCTCCGCGCGATAGTCGGGATGCTCGCGCCAGGCGATGTCGTTCAAATGGCAGGCGGCCCTGCGCAGCCGTCCGATCGCCGGCTCCTCGCCCGGGAAGAGCGGCGACATCCAGCGGAAGAGCTCGTCGCCGAGCGGCTCGAAGCGCCGATCGACGCGTGCCAGCTCCGCCGCGGCGCTGATCAGCGGGTCCTCGCGCTTCGCCGCCTCCGGCAACAGGCTGAACATCTGGCCCTCGCGGATACCCTGGGCGGAGAAGATAACCGCCTTCGGTGCGGCCACGCGCAGCACGCGCCAGAGCACAAGTGCTGCATGCGGCAGCGTCTCCAGGCGCTTGCGCGATACGGATGAGGTCATGCCCTCGAGCGACTTGCGGCTCAGCCCGGTGATGAGGCGGCAGAAGTCGATCATCTCCTCGCGCGCCACCTTGTAGTGGTGGATGACGTGAAGCGGATAGTTCGACTGCTCGATGTGGATGCGGGCAATCGCGCGCCACGCCCCGCCGACCGCATAGAAACTGCGGTCCTTGCATGCGGAGAGCCACGGCAATTCGGCGAGTGCCGCCTCGACCAAGGGACGGGCGCGCTTGGGCTCGTCCTCCGCGACCTCCATGAGGCGGAGCGGACCGAGCGGGAGCGTCGCCTGCTCGCCGATGACGCCCTTGTCGAGCGACACGAGCTCGACGCTGCCGCCGCCGAGATCGCCCATGATGCCGTCCGCCTGGGGCATGCCGGAGAGCACGCCGAGGGCGGAAAGCCGCGCCTCTTCGCGCCCTGCGAGTACGCGGACCTCCGTCTTGCAGCGCCGCTCGACCTCCGCGACGAACTCGGTGCCATCGCTCGCCTCGCGCACCGCGGCGGTCGCCAGGATGTCGAGGCGGCGCACCCCCATCTGGCGCGCGAGCAGCGTGAAGCGCGCGAGATTCTCGAGCGCGCGCTTGCGACCCTCCGCATGGAGTCGCCCGGTACGTTGCAGCCCGCGCCCGAGCCCGCACAGCACGCGCTCGTTGAAGACGACCCAGGGGGCCCTGGCGAGCCTCTCATAAACGACAAGGCGGATGGAGTTGGAGCCGACATCGATGACCCCGATGCCGGAACCC
>DATNIJ010000292.1:0-11632 GCA_035604475.1 Alphaproteobacteria bacterium | reverse complement strand
CGCCGCTCAAGCCGCTGTAGCTGATCTCCCAGGTCAGCATCTTGGTGCCCTTGTCGAGCGTGAGGGCCGCCTTGCCGGTGGCCGCCGTCGTCACCGGCGGCACCTCGGAGGCGCCGTTCAAGGTCGCCGACAGCTTCGTCGCCATGCCTTGTGCCAACGCGCCCGTGAGCGCGCCCGCCGCGAGCACTGCCGCCGCGGCCATCGTCCAGAATGCCCTGCGCGTGATCTGCGACATGTTCTCCTCCCAGGTTCAATTTGGTCCCGGGGCATTATTCGCCGGGGAGGCCATACGGGTCCACAAGTGCTCGGTTGAAGCGCTTCACATTCCCGTGATTGCCTCCGCCCCCGGCATCAAAATACCGCGGTTTGGTCTATTGATCGGGTCCGACCGGCAAGGAAAGGATCGTGACTGTGCACCGCCCGCTCTCGCTTGCCCTCGCCTGCGGCATGTTAGCACTTGCGGGCCTCGCCGCGCGCGCTGCCGCCGTCGACTGGGCCAAGGCCGAGCTCTTTACCGTGACCATGACGGAGTATCGCTTCACCCCGAGCGATCTCAAGTTCCGGCGCGGCGTGCCCTATCGGCTGCACTTGCAGAACGACGGCAAGGAGACGCACGAGTTCAGCGCCCCCGAGTTCTTCAAGGCGGTCGAGACCAGGAACCCGGAGGTGCTGGCGCAGCAAGGCAAGGAAGTCTTCCTGCAGCCGCACGAGAGCAAGGACGTCTATTTCATCGCCGAGCGCCCCGGCCGCTTCCCCCTCGCCTGTCCCGACCACGACTGGGAAGGCATGACCGGCACGATCACGGTCGAGTAAGCGGGACGGCGCGGGATTTGGCGGGCGAGGCTATGCCCGCGCGCGGCGATCGATTATCCTGCCGGGTAGGAAAGGGGGCCCGGTCATGACGAAAATCTCGGGCGTGTGGCTGCCCGTCGTGACGCCGTTCCTCGACGGCGAGGTCGATTTCGCGAGCTACGAGCGCTTGCTCGAGCACGCTCTCGGCAAGGGGGTCAAGGGCATCTTCCCCCTCGGCACCACCGGCGAGAGCCCGACCATCGAGGACGACGAGATGGAGGCGATCGTCGAGCGCACCGTGAGCGTCGTCGCGGGCCGGGTGCCGGTCTTCGTGGGCGTCGGCGGCAATGCGACCAGGAAGGTCGTGAAGTCGCTGAAGCGGCTCGAGCGCTACGCGTTCCCCGGCATCGTCTCGGTCTGTCCGTATTACAACCGGCCGAGCCAGGAAGGCTTGCGCGAGCATTTCACGCGCATTGCCGAGGCGACCGACCGCGAGATCGTCATCTACAACATCCCCTACCGCACCGGCGTCAACCTGGCGAACGACACGCTTCTGGAGCTCGCCGGGCTTCCCAACGTCGTCGGCGTCAAGGACTCCTCCGGCAATCTCGCCCAATCGATCGAGCTTCTGCGCCGGCGGCCCAAGGGATTCGCGGTGATGACCGGGGAGGACCCCTATTTCTATACGATGCTTGCGCATGGTGCCGACGGCGGCATCCTGGCCTCCTCCCATCTCAAGACGGAGCTCTTCGTCGCCGTCTACGAGCGCATGCTGGCGAACGATCATCGCGGCGCGCGTGCCGTCTGGTCCCAACTCGAGACCCTGGTGCCGCTCCTCTTCAAGGAGGCCAACCCGATGCCGATCAAGCACTGCTTGTGGCGCCGGGGCCTCATCCGCTCGGCGGAGTGCCGTCTGCCGCTCTCGCGGGTCTCGCGGGCCCTCGCAGATGAGCTCGAGCGGCTGGAAGCCGGTGCCGCCGACCGGGCCGCGGAATAGTCTCGGCAAGGGAGGAAGCATGCTCACGAGGATTTGGCGCTCCGCAGCGCTCGTTCTGTTCGTGCTCGCGGCCGTAGCAAGCGCGCCGCGCGCGGCCCGCGCCGAGGCCAGCGAGATCCGCCTCGCCAAGCAGTTCTCCATGGGCTACGTGCAGCTCAACATCCTTGAGCGCCGGCACCTCATCGAGAAGCACGCCAAGGCGCTCGGTCTCGACGACGTGAAGACGGTGTGGTCGACCTTCAGCGGCCCGGATGCCATGAACACCGCACTCATCTCGGGCAACGTCGACGTGGTCTCGGGGGGTGTGCCGGGGCTGGTGACGCTGTGGGCCAAGACCAAGGGTACCCCGCAGGAGGCGCGGGGCGTCTCGGCATTGAGCTCGCAACCCTTCCTCCTCAACACGCGCAATGCCAACATCAAGAGCGTGCGCGACTTCAGCGATGCCGACCGCATCGCGGTTCCCGCGGTCAAGGTCTCGGTGCAGGCGGTGACGCTCGAGATGGCGGCGGCCGAGGCCTTCGGCAAGGAGAACTACGCCAAGCTCGACCATTTGACGGTGTCGCTCTCGCCACCCGATGCCACCATCGGCCTCCTCTCGGGCGGCAGCGCCTTCGATAGCGTCTTCAGCGTGCCGCCCTTCCAGGATCAGCAGCTCCAGGCCCCCGGCATCCACACGGTGCTCAACTCCTTCGACGTGCTCGGCGGCTCGACCAGCTTCACCGTCGCCTGGACCTCGCGCAAGTTCCACGACGAGAACCCGAAGCTCTACAAGGCGCTCCTGGACGCACTCGAGGAGGCGACGCAGATCCTGAATGCGGACAAGCGCGCGGGGGCGGCACTTTGGATCGAGGACTCGAAGTCGAAGCTTCCCCTCGACATGGTGGCCGGCATCATCGCCGGCCCGCAGGTCAAATGGACCATGACGCCGGAGAACACCATGATGTTCGCGCTCTTCATGTATGAGGTCGGCACCATCAAGGAGAGGCCGGCCTCGTGGAAGGACCTCTTCTTCCCCGAGATCGCCCAACTGCCGGGAAGCTGAGCGCGGGAACGCCCGTGAGACTCGTGAGCTTCCTGCCGCCGGGCTCGGCCGCCGCAGAGGAGGAAACCGCACTCGCGTCAGCACGCCTTGGCGCGCTTGCGGAGGAGAGTGTCGTCGATCTCGCGGCGGCGAGCGAAGCCATGCCGTCCTCGATGATGGCACTCCTCGCGCTCGGCCCCTCCGGCATCGCGCGGGCGCGCGCGGCACTCGAGGCCGGCTTGCGCTCGCGCTCGCGGGGCGTGCGCCACGCGTTTGCCGCGGTCCGCCTCCTCGCCCCGGTGCCGCGGCCCGGCAAGATCCTCGGGGTCGGGCGCAACTATGGCGCCCATGCGGCGGAGGGCGGGCTCGCCCGGCAGGAGAAGCCGCGCATCTTCGTCAAGCTCTCGACTTCCGTGATCGGCACGGGCGCGCCGATCCGCAAGCCGCGGGCGGTCGCGAAGCTCGACTACGAGACGGAGCTCGCGGTCGTCATCGGCACGCCGGGCCGCGGCATCGCCGGTGCCGATGCCCTCGCGCACGTCGCCGGCTATACCATTCTCAACGACGTGAGCGCGCGCGAGCTGCAGTTCGACGTGAGCCCGCCGCAGACGAGCTTCGCCAAGAGCATGGACGGCTTCTGCCCGATGGGGCCCGCGCTTGCCACCCCCGACGAGTTCGCCGACGTCGCCGACATCCCGCTCAGCTGCTTCGTGAACGGCGAGGAGGTGCAAAGTGCCTCGACCAGGGACATGATCTTCCCGGTGCCGGCGCTGATCGCCTACCTCTCCGCCTACGTGACGCTTGAGCCCGGCGACGTGATCGCGACGGGCACGCCCGCGGGGGTCGGCGCCTTCCGCAAGCCGCCGCGCTACCTCGAGCCCGGCGACGTCGTGCGCATGGAAATCCCCGGCATCGGCGTGCTCGAAAATCCCATCGTGTAGACGAAAAAGGTTTCACCACGGAGACACGGAGAGCACGGAGAGAGAAAAAATTTTGTCTTCTTCGCTTCTCCGTGTCCTCCGTGTCTCCGTGGTGAAAATCTTTCCTTAGCTTGGCGGGGAGTCGCGGGCGGGGTTCGCGAGGGCGTAGCGCGCCGCATCGCCGAGCACCTGGGTGCGCCACATCAGGCGGTGCTCGTGCGCCTCGTAGCCGCCCGTTGCCATATGGATGGTCGCAATGTTGTCCCACATGAGGACGTCGCCGACCCGCCACTTGTGGCGGTACTGGAACTCCGCTCTGGTCTGGAACTCGAAGAGGAAGTCGAGAAGCTCGCGGCTCTCGCGCGCCGGCAGGCCCGCGATCTCGACGGTATAGCCGGGATCGGCGTAGAGGTGCTTCCGCCCCGTGAAGGGATGGCGCACCACCAGGGGATGGCGGACGGGGGGCTTGGAGGCCTTCTGCGCCTCGCTCAGCGGCGGCCGCGGCGAGCCCTTCGCGCGGATCATGTAGTCGTAGAACTTCGAGAAGTGGTGCACGGCCTCGAGGCCTGCGAGGCGCGCCCTGAGCGCCGGATCGAGGGCGTCATAGGCGGCCGCGGTGGCGGCGAAGAGCGTGTCGCCGAGCGGTGTGCCGTCGCGCATCGGCACCTCGAGGGCATAGAGGACCGAGGCGCGCGCCGGGGTCGCGTTGTACGACATGTCGGCATGCCAGCCTTGCCCCGCATCGGGCGAGCCGAGCGGCGTGCCGTCGGGCTTGCGCTTGTTCGAGAGGATGTTGACGTGAGCGAACTCGGGGTGGTGGAACGAGCTCGCGACATTGAGCTCGAGCGCCCCGAAGCGGCGGCTGAAGTCGATGAGCGCCTGCTCGTCGAGATGCTGGTCCGAGATGGCGACGACGGCGTAGCGGTGGAAGGTGCCTTCGAGTGCCGCGAAGGCGGCCACGTCGAGACCGCCCGAGAGATCTAGCCCGTCGATGCGCGCGCCGAGATGCTTGCCGAGCGGCGTTACCTTCATGCGCCTGCCTCCTCGCGCCGCTACCGTCTGATTATACGCCCTCCGCTCGGCCGCTGCGAAGCGGGCGCGCCGCCGGCGACCGGGCCGGCGCATCAGCGAGCAAGCGCTTGAGCCGGCCAGGCCCGCTACCTTGCTTGACACTTGTGCTACAAATCTATACATATTGTAGCACATATGGCGGAGGACCGCGATGGCTCGCGCAAAAGAGAAGGCTGCAATGGGGCGTCGGCGTGCCGGCGCGAAGACGGCTGCAACCGAGGTAGCGCGCCATGCCGGCCGGACCGGCACGGCGCCCGATCGCCTCAAATACAGTATCCTCTTCGCGAGAAACGCCGGTCTGCTCGACGGCGGGAAGAGCGTGGTCGTGCGGGGGCGGATGCCGCCCGCGCTGGTCAAGCTGGCAAAGGCGAAGACCGGCATTTCCTCGGATACCGAGCTCTTGACCGCGGCACTCGCTAATCTCGTGGCGGCGGACGACTACGCCGATTGGCTGATCGCGCACCGGGGCTCGATCGCGGCGGACCTCGATCTTGACGTCTGATCTCGGCCTTGCGCTGCGCCGGCTCAAGCCGCACAAACACCTCGACCGCTTGGCCGCAAGGCGCCGGGATACCCTGCCCTTCGTCGATCTATCACGGCCGCCGGCGAAGAACCTTCTGCTCGACAGCACGGTCTATATCGACGAGCTGCAAGGCCGCTTGCCGGGCGATGTCGAGACGCTTCTGAGCGCGGCCACGCTCTGGCATTCCCCCGTCACCGCCGCGGAGCTCGCCGTGGCGGCAGGGCATCTCGATCCGAGAGACGCAAGGACCCGCAGCGCCATCGAGACGATCGCGAGCTCGCTCGCGCGGCGTCCATCGCATCGCACGCTCTCGCCTGATTCGCAAACCTGGATCGAGGCCGCCCTCGCAGCCGGCATTCTTGCCCGGCTGCAACATTATGGGCCCGCCGATCGCAGCCGCGCGCTCAACGACGCCTTGCTGCTCTTCACGGCGCAGAAGCACGGCTGCACCGTGCTCACCCGCAACCTCGCCGCCTTCGATCTTCTCCAGCAAATCTCGCCAAGCGCGCGCGTCCTCTTCTACCTCATTCCGTAAGGGGGCCGAGGTGTGGAGACAGCGCACCTCCCCGATGACGAGGCGACATTCATTTTAGCGGTCCGTCATTCCGGACAAGCAAATCATCGCACATGCGATGATTTGCGCGATCCGGAATCCATGTCTGGGACGGCGCGAGCGGGAGGCATGGATTCCGGATAGCTAGGCTCGCAACCGGGAAAAACTCCGCTTTTCCCGGGCTCGCCTAAGCTTCCGGAATGACGACGAACTGAATGTTGATTGGGCCTAATGCTGCATGCCCCATTTGCGCACGGTGGCGGCCTCGAGGTTGCGGAAGATGCCGTTCTCGACGAGCAGTCCGATGATGATGACGCTCACCAGCCCGGCGAAGACGGCGGGGATGTCGAGATCGTTCTTGCGCTCGAAGATGAACCAGCCGAGCCCGCCCGAGCCCGAGGTGACGCCGAAGATGAGCTCGGCGGCGATGAGGGTGCGCCAGGCGAAGGCCCAGCCGATCTTGAGGCCCGCAAGGATGCTCGGGAAGGCGGCGGGGACGAGAATCTGAGCCACGTAGCGCGGGCCCCTCAAGCCGTAATTGCGGCCCACCATGCGCAGCGTGGTCGAGACGGCGGTGAAGCCCGCGTGGGTGTTGAGTGCCACCGGCCACAGCACCGAATGGATGAGGACGAAGATGGTGCTGCCGTTGCCGAGGCCGAACCAGAGAAGCGCGATCGGAAGAAGGGCGATCGAGGGCAGCGGATTGAACATCGCGGTGAGCGTCTCGAGCAGATCGCTGCCGATACGCGAGCTCACGGCAAAGGCACTCAGCAACATGGCGAGCGCCAGGCCGGCCGCGTAGCCCATGAGCAGGACCTTGAGCGAGAGTGCCGCGCGCGCGAGCAAGCCGCCCGAGAGGATCGCCTGGAAAAGCGCTCGAGCGGTGGCCGTGAAGCTCGGCAGCAGGAGCGGGTTGTCGAGCGAGGCGGCATAAATCTGCCAGATGACGCAGAGGAGTGCCAAGATGGCGAGCTTGCGCGAGAAGGCGCTGCCATAGAGGCGCTCGGCGAGCGTGAGGGGCTTCTCGATTACGGCGGCCATCGGCTGATCGATGCCCGGCGTGACGAACTCCGGACGAGAGGGCTCGAGGCTAGGCATAGGCCACCTCGCTTGGCGCATCGGCGTCGGCAAAGAGGATGCGGTGGATGCGCTCCGAGAGCTTGAGCCCGCTCTCACGGTCGCTCGCATCGGTCCCATCGCTGTTGAGCTCGGCCCGCACGCGCCCGGGATGCGGGCTCAAGAGCAGAATGCGGTTCCCCAGCTTGATCGCCTCGGGGATGGAATGGGTGACGAAGAGGACCGTGAAGCGCGTGCCCTCCCAGAGCTGCAGCAGCTCCTCCTGCATTCTCTGGCGCGTGAGCGCGTCGAGTGCCGCGAAGGGCTCGTCCATGAGGAGGATGTCCGGCTCCATCGCCAGCGCGCGCGCGATGGCGACACGCTGCTTCATGCCGCCGGAGAGCGTGTGGGGATAGCTGTCGGCGAACTTGGTGAGGTTGACCTTTGCAATCGCCTGCATCGCCTTGTCGCGGGCTTGCCTCGCGGGCAGTCCGCGCGCGGCCACGAGCGGAAAGGCGACATTCTCCTTCACGGTCTTCCACGGCAGGAGCTGGTCGAACTCCTGGAAGACCATGATGCGGTCGGAGCCAGGACGGCGGATCACCTGGCCCTTGAGCCGGATGCTGCCCTCGACCGGGGCCATGTATCCGCCGACGGCCTTGAGCAGCGTCGACTTGCCGCAGCCCGAGGGGCCGAGGAGCACGAAGCGGTCGGCTGCATGCACCTTGAAGCCGACCCGATAGGTCGCGGTGATGAGGTGGTGACGCGTCTTGTACTGCAGCGTGACACCGTCGACCTCGAGAAGGGGCGGGGTCTCGGCCATCGCGTTTGCTCCTCGCAGGGAAAGACAATTCCCGCGCCATGGCGTGCGCGGCGATAGCGCGCCTGTGCCGGGTCCGGGCCTCGACTATAGGGCAAGGCTCGCGCGCGATACCACCATCGGCCGCCGAGGCGGGCGCGGGCCGTGGGTCGTCTTGACGCTCGCCGGGCGGCCATGCGACGGTTGCCGCAAGGCGCGCGCCGATTTCCGGTAACGGCTTGGTATAGCGAAGATTTTCCGCGTAGCACCGGGATTGCGGAGGAGGCAGAGGCGAGGCATGGATCGTGCTCGGAAAGCGGCCAAGGGCGAGCGGGCCGCCCCCCAGTCCAAAAGACGCAGGCACCAAGCCACGCCGACCTCCCCGGCGCCGGCCAAGGCCAAGCGCGCCAAGCGGCAGCTCGGCGCGGGGGCTGCAAAAACGCCGCCGCCGCGCGCTCAAAAGACGCGCGCGCCCAAGGCCTCGCCGCCATCGGCTGCAAAGCTTCGAGGCGGGCGCGTCGGCAGCGAGGAGCGCTACCGTCTCGCGGCGGCGGCGGCGGCACCGATCCTTCTGCTCGCGCCGAACCTGGTGGTGCTCGAGTTCAATCGCGAGGCCGAGCGGCTCTATGGGCTCGCGCGCGACGATGTGATCGGCAAGGACTATTTCCGCACGCTCGACCGCGACGGGCGCGGCGGGCTCAGCCGTGCCGATCTGAGCGAGGCGCTCAAGGAGCGCACGGTCAGCGGGATCGAGGGGCGCGTGCGCCGGCCCGACGGGACGGAGCGCGTGCTGCTGTGGAACGCGACGCGCGTCAACGACCCGGCCGGCCGGGCGCTCGGCGTGATCGCCGTGGCCCAGGACATCACCGAGCGGCAAAGTGCCGAGGAGGCGCTCAGGGAGCGCGAGGCGCGCCTGCGCTCGATCATCGAGACGGCACCCGACGCCATCATCACGATCGACGAGCGCGGCATCGTGCAATCGTTCAGCGGTGCTGCCGAGAAGCTTTTCGGCTACGCGGCCGGCGAGGTGATCGGGCGGAATGTCAAGATGCTCATGCCCTCTCCCCACCATGAGAACCACGACGCCTACCTTGCGCGCTACCTCCGCACCGGGGAGAAGCGCATCATCGGCATCGGCCGCGAGGTCGAGGCCCGGCGCAAGGACGGCACCATTTTTCCGATGGAGCTCGCGGTCGGCGAGGTGAAGCTCGGCGCGACGCACATCTTCACCGGCTTCATCCGCGACTTGAGCGCGCGCGCCAGGCTCGAGCAGGAGCTGCGTCAGGCGCAGAAGATGGAGGCGATCGGCCAGCTCACCGGCGGCGTCGCCCACGACTTCAACAATCTGATCACCGTGATCACCGGCAATCTCGAGATGCTCGAGCAGCGCCTCGATCGGGCCGAGGACCGCGAGATCCTCGGCGAGGTGCGCGAGGCCGCCGAGCTCGGCGCCAAGCTCGCGAGCCGCCTTCTCGCCTTCGGGCGGCGCCAGCCGCTCAATCCGAGGCCGATCGACTTGAGCGCGCACGCCGCCGGCCTTAGCGAGCTCCTGCGCCGCAGCCTCGGCGAGATGATCCGCATCGAGACCCGGCTCGCCGCCGATCTGCCCCTGACCTTGGCCGACCCGGGGCAAGTGGAGAACGTGCTGCTCAACCTCGCGATCAACGCCCGCGACGCCATGCCGGAGGGCGGCCGCCTCATCATCCAGACGGAGAGTGCGGAGATCGACGCGGACTATGCGGCACTCGAGCTCGGTCTGCGGCCGGGCCCCTACGTCTTGCTCGCCGTCACCGACACCGGCCACGGCATGTCGCCGGAGGTGCTGGAGCGCGCCTTCGAGCCCTTCTTCACCACCAAGGGGGCGGGGATCGGCAGCGGGCTCGGCCTCAGCATGGTCTACGGTTTTGTCAAGCAGTCGGGCGGCCACGTCCGCCTCTACAGCGAGCCCGGCAGGGGGACGACCGTGCGCATCTATCTCCCCGCGAGCGGCGAAGACACGACGCGCCGGGAAGCGCGCGCGCCTCACGGCGGGGGGCAGGCGCCCGCGGGCGAGCTCGTCCTCGTGGTCGAGGACGACGATCGCGTGCGACGGACCTCGGTGCGGCGGCTCAAGGAGCTGGGTTACGAGGTGCTCGATGTCGGAAGCGGGAAGGCGGCCCTCGAGACGATCGAGCGGGGCGAGCCGATCGACCTCCTCTTCACCGACGTGGTGATGCCGGGGGGCATGACCGGGATCGATCTTGCCCGCGAGGCACGCACGCTCAGACCGCAGCTCAAGATCCTCTTCACCTCCGGCTATGCCGATCCCGCGGTCGTCGAGGACGGCATGCCGGCCAACGCCCTCTGGCTCGGCAAGCCCTACAGCAACGCCGACCTCGCCGCGCGGCTCAGGGAGCTGCTCGAGAGTTAAGGCGCGATAGGCCCCTCTCCCGCTTGCGGGAGAGGGAGGGACCCCCGCGGGCCAAAGGCCCGCTTCTTCTGCATCATGCAAAAGAGGCGCGCTACGCGCGCAGGGCGCAGCAATGGGAGGGTGAGGGACGGCTCCGACATCCGGCAATCCCTCACCCTTCCCATCCCTGCGGGATGGGCCCCTTCCCTCTCCCGCAAGCGGGCGAGGGGCTTATCGCGATCGGCGACGGCGCGAAGTTGCGTACACCCTTAGTGCGGAAATCTGTACCGAGCTCACCGCGCGGTGACCGCGGCGGCGAAGACGTAGCCGGCACCGCGCACCGTCTTGATCAGCTCCGGCTTGCCGGGGTCGCGCTCGATCTTGCGGCGCAGCCGCGCCACCTGGGTGTCGATGCTGCGGTCGAAGGCCGACCAACCGCGCCCCTTGACGAGATCGAGAAGCTGGTCGCGCGTGAGCACCCTGTTGGCATTGCGCGCGAAGACCCGCAAGAGCTCGAACTCGCCCGTGGTGAGCGGCACGCGGTCGCCCGAGGGAGGCTGCAGCTCCCGTCGCGTGAGGTCGAGCTCCCAGCCGAGGAAGCCCAGGATTTCGCCCGAGCCCGGGGACGGCGGCTTGTCCTCCTCGGAGGGCTGCGCCGGCGCGCGCGTGCGGCGCAGCACGCTGCGGATGCGCGCCAGCACCTCGCGCAAGTGGAAGGGCTTGGTCAAGTAATCATCGGCGCCGGCTTCGAGACCCACGACCCGGTCGATGAGATCGCCCTTGCCGGTCAGGATGATGATGGGGACGGAGCTGTGCCGTCGGATGTCGCGCGCGAGCGACAGCCCGTCCTCGCCCGGCATCACCAGGTCGAGGAGCACGAGATCGATCTCGGCATCCTTGAGTGCTGCCCTAAGCGCCCTTCCGTCCGCCGCCTCGCTGACCCGGAAGCCTTCCGCCTCGAGGTAGCGGCGCAGCATCCTGCGAATGCCCTTGTCGTCGTCGACGACCAGGATATGAGGCTTCTCGCTCATTCCGCCCCGTCGCCCGGCGGCTGCCCGGGAATCGCCGGTGCCGCTCGTTCCGGCAAAATTGCGCTGTCACAATCCGTCACAATTCGCCTTCCATTGATACCAAAAAACGCGGCATCTGACATCAGGGCGTGACCTTCCCCCTTTAAGTCTCGATACGCCGAACAGCTGGGGATTGGGACAAGAGGAGAGATCGCCATGTATGCTCATACGGCCCAGAACGCAGTGCCCGCCTTCAACTTCGACGCACTCGCCATCTGCCGCGGCCTCGAGCGCTCGGCGGTGACGCGCATCGCCGCGGTCAGTCTCCAGCAGAAGCTCGCCGAGCGCCAGACCGTCTTCTGCGAAGGCGATCTTGCCGAGAGCGTCTACGAGATCGTGAGCGGCATGCTGAAGCTCTACAAGCTGCTCCCCGACGGCCGGCGGCAAGTCACCGGCTTTCTCTTGCGTGGACACCTCCTGGGCCTTGCCAGCAACGAGCGC
>DATNIJ010000291.1:0-18999 GCA_035604475.1 Alphaproteobacteria bacterium | reverse complement strand
GCCTTCACGAGCGCAAACGCCATCGCTAAACTCTCAATCGTCGCAGCATGCTGTGGCATCGGGGTGCTCCTTTTGTGGACCTTGGTCGGCCACAGGGGAGTACCCCTTTCTTGCCCTGACACACAGACTGTTACGTCACCCTCGGCTTGCGAGGACTGGACGCGGAGAGCGCCAAATGCCATAGTCCCGCGCCGCCGCGGCCGCGCCGACAGCGCCTCGGCCGCGGGCGTTGCGAAGCGAGGACGCGCGAGCATGACTGTCGGGACCCGGATTTTTACTTGGCTCAGGGGCGAGCTCGTAGGGCGCGATGCCTACGGCAACCGTTATTACCGCGAGAAAGGCGGCCGGCGGCGCGACGTGGGCGGGCTCGGTCGCGAGCGGCGCTGGGTCATCTACAACGGCGAGCCCGAGGGCTCGCGCGTGCCGCCCGAATGGCACGCCTGGCTCCACCATACCCGCGAGGCCCCGCCCTTGGGGGAGCGCCCGACGCGTCCCTGGATCAAGGAGCATTTGCCCAACCTGACCGGCACAGCCAACGCCTACCGCCCGCGCGGGCACGAGTTCCGCGGCGGACGGCGCGCCAAGGCCACCGGCGATTACGAGCCGTGGCGTCCGGAATGACAAGGCGGGGAGGGCGTCTTGCCAGCGAAGCTCAGTCGTGAGGCGGCCGAGGTCGGCATAGGTGCTGTGGCCCTTGTCGCCTTCGCGCTTTTCGTCGTGTTCGCCTTTACCGTCAACGAGAAGGCGGTGAGCGGCTACCGGCTTTACGCGAACTACCGCCATATCGACGGCCTAGCACTCCATGCGGACGTGCGCCTCGCCGGCATCCGCGTCGGCGAGGTGTCGAGCGAACGCCTGGCGTCCTCCGATCAGGCGGTCGTCACCTTTACCGTACGCAACGGCGTCGAGATTCCGCGCGACAGTGCTGCCATCATCGCGAGCGAGGGGCTGCTCGGCGCCAAGTTCGTCAAGATCGACCCGGGCGGGGACAGCGAGATGCTCAAGCCGGGCGAATCATTCGACTATGTCCAGGACTCGGTCGATTTCGAGCACCTCCTCAAGCGCGTGGTCGAGGAGGCGGAGGCCAAGCGCAACAAGGCCAAGCCGGCTCAGCCCGGCAAGGGCAGCTGAGCGGAGAAACGCCATGCTGGGCAAGAATCTGGTCGAGACCATCATGGGCGCCTTCGTGCTGGTCGTCGCCGCGATCTTTCTCGTCTTCGCCTATGCCTCTTCGAACCTGAGGCCGCCCGGCGGCTACACGGTCACCGCCGACTTCAATTCGATCGATGGGCTCACCGTCGGCTCCGACGTGCGCGTCGGCGGCGTCAAGGTCGGCATCATCACGCGCGAGACGCTCGACCCCAAGGACTACCGCGCCGTGGTCGCCATGAGCCTGGACCGCAGCCTCGAGCTTCCCGCCGACAGCAAGGCGGTGGTGGCGAGCGACGGACTCATGGGCGGAAAATACTTGAGACTGGAGCCCGGCAACTCCAAGACCCTGCTTAAGCCGGGCGGCGTGCTCACCCATACCGAGGGTACCGTGGCGCTCGAGGAGCTCCTGGGCAAAATCATCTTTCTCGCGACCGATCAGGGTCAGGGCGAGGGCCAAGGGAAGGGGCAGAGCGAGGTGCAAGGCCAGGGACAAGGCCAGGGACAAGGCCAGGGACAAGATCAGGGTGCCGCCCCCGCCAAGTGACGGCGGAGCGGAGGCGCCCGCTCGAGCCCACGCTCGGAGGACAGCAAGTGCGCAAAAGCACCCGCGCGATCGAGTTCCCCGTCTGGCGCGCGCCCGGCGGCGAGCCGCTCAGCTGCGTGGAGAAGATCAAGGTGCTCAACGAGAACCTGCAGGAAATCTACGAGCTCTCGCAGGCGGCCCTCGAGGACGCGGTGCTCATGGGGTGCGATGAGGGACAGTTGCGGGAGACGCTCAACCATCTCGTGCGCTCCCTCGAAAATCCCTTTCGCGGCAAGCGCTGAGCGGCGGCCGCGGACGCACGTGGCACGTCCTCACTCCTCGCGCGCGCGTGCGCACCTCGTTGCCGCACTCGCTTGCCTGGCACTCGCGGCCCCGGCGGCGCGTGCCGACACCTGGATCGAGGAGGGCACCGCCGTCCTCCAGGGCCTCGACAAGGTGACGGCGCGCATCTCGACGATCGAGGACAACGTCGGCGAGACGAAGCTCTTCGGCACGCTCGAGATCACCGTGCGCGCCTGCCGCAAGCATCCGCCCGAGGAGCCCCCCGAGGCGGTCGCCTTCCTCGAGATCCGCGAGAAGAAGGCGGAGGAGGCGCCCCGTCTCCTCTTCAGCGGCTGGATGTTCGCCTCGAGCCCGGCGCTCTCGGCCCTCGAGCACCCCGTCTACGATCTCTGGGTCGTCGACTGCAAGAATCCGAAGAGTGCTTCCTCCGGCAAGTCCGGCTGAAAGGCAGCAACCCGCCTGAGTGCCGCGGCAAGGCGCTTGCGATACTCCGCGCGCGCGATCTCGATGGCGCCGAACTGCTGCAGGTGCTTGGTGACGAACTGCGTGTCGAGCAGCGTGAAGCCGCCGTGGGCGAGCCGTGCCGCGAGATGGACGAGTGCCACCTTGCTCGCATCCTGGACGCGGCTGAACATGCTCTCGCCGAAGAAGGCGGCACCAAGGGCCACGCCGTAGAGCCCGCCCACGAGCTCGCCCTTCCGCCAGCACTCGACGGAATGCGCCGTCCCCATCTCGTGAAGCGCTGCGTAGAGATGCTCGATGTCCGGGTTGATCCAGCTCTCGGGCCGTCCCTCGTGGGGCTCGGCGCAGCGCGAGATCACCTCGCGAAAGGCGGAATCGACGCGCACCTCGAAGCGTTTCTGCTGCACCGTCTTGCGCAGCCGCCGCGGCACGTGGAAGCGCTCGAGCGGCAGAATGCCGCGCCACTCGGGATCGAGCCAATAGAGATGCCGGCTCGCCCGGCTGTCGGCCATCGGGAAGATGCCGGCGGCATAGGCGCGCAGCAACAGCTCCGGCGTGAGCGTGGTCATGGCAGGAATGAATATAGCGCCGCCGCGCGGCGTCACAAAGACGGCTAGTGGGTCAGTTTCACCTCATCCTTCGAGACGGCCGCTTCGCGTCCTCCTCAGGACGAGGTGAAACCCAAGCTCCAAGTCCTCATCCTGAGGAGCGTCGCGCTTGCGACGCGTCTCGAAGGATGAGGACTTGGGCAACGTGACCCACTACCCAAGGACGAGCAGTGCTGCCTTACCGCTTCAGCCCCACGAAGCGCTCGAGCCAGTGGATATCGTAGTTGCCGTTGATGAAGTCGCTGTTGACGAGGAGACGGCGGTGGAGCGGGATGGTCGTCTCGATGCCGCCGATGACGTATTCGTCGAGCGCGCGCCGCAAGCGCAGCAGGCATTCGTTGCGGCTGTTGCCGTAGACGATGATCTTGGCGATCAGGCTGTCGTAGTGCGCGGGTACCAAATAGCCCGCGTAGAGCGCCGAATCGATGCGCACGCCGAAGCCGCCCGGCACATGGTAGTCGGTGACGCGCCCCGGCGAGGGGGCGAAGGTTTCCGGATTCTCCGCGTTGATACGGCACTCGATCGCATGGCCCTGGAGCCGGATGTCCGCTTGCGTGAGCGAAAGCTGCGCGTCGGCGGCGAGGCGGATCTGCTCGCGCACGAGGTCGAGGCCGCTGATCATCTCGCTCACCGGATGCTCGACCTGCAAGCGCGCGTTCATCTCGATGAAGTAGAAGCGGCCGCCCTCGTAGAGGAACTCCAAGGTGCCGAGGTTGCGGTAGCCGATCTCGCGCATCGCGTCGCAGCAAAGCGAGCCCATCCTCGCGCGCGCCTCCGCGTTGAGCGCCGGCGAAGGCGCCTCCTCGAGGAGCTTCTGATGGCTGCGCTGGATGGAGCATTCGCGCTCGCCGAGATGGACGACGTGACCGTGGTTGTCGGCGATGATCTGTATCTCGATGTGGCGCGGGTGCGCGAGATACTTCTCGAGATAGAGCGTCGCCGAGCCGAAGGCGCTCTGGCTTTCGGCGCGCGCGAGCCGGAAGGCCTCGCCGAGCGACTTGGGCGATTCCGCGACCTTCATGCCCTTGCCCCCACCACCCGCCGCCGCCTTGATCAGCACGGGGTAGCCGATGCGCTCGGCCGTCTCGAGCGCCTCGTCCGCATCGCGCACCGGCCCCTCCGAGCCGGCCACCACCGGCATGCCGAGCTCCATGAGTATGGTCTTGGCCCGGATCTTGTCGCCCATGAGGGCGATGTGCTCGGCGGATGGGCCGATGAAGGTGAAGCCGTGCTCCGCCACGATCTCGGCGAATTTGGCGTTCTCCGCGAGAAAGCCGTAGCCGGGATGGATGGCGTTGGCGTTGGTGATGGTGGCGGCGGAGATGATCGCCGGGATGTTGAGATAGCTCTCCCTGGCGGCAGGGGGGCCCACGCACACGCTTTCGTCGGCAAGCCGCACATGCATGGCATCCGAGTCCGCGGTCGAATGCACGGCGACCGTCTGGATGCCCATCTCCTTGCAGGCGCGCAGGATGCGGAGCGCCACTTCTCCGCGGTTGGCGATGAGCACCTTCTCGAACATGGCGTGGGGGTGCGCTGCTAAGGCGCTATTCGATGATCATGAGCACGGCGCCGTACTCGACCGGAGCGCCGTTCTCGACCAGGATCTTCGCTATTCTGCCCGCGCGCGGGGCTGCGACCGGATTCATCACCTTCATCGCCTCGAGGATGAGGAGTGTGGCCCCCGCCTTGACCTCCTGGCCCACCTCGACGAAGGGTGCCGCCCCCGGCTCGGGCAGGAGGTAGACCGTGCCCACCATGGGCGAGAGCACCGCACCCGGATGGCTGGCATCGGGTGCTGCGTCCACGCGTGCCGCGGCGGGTGCCGGGGTAGGGGAGGACGCCGCGGCCGCGGCAGCCGGTGCTGGGGCCGGCATCTGGCGCGCGACGCGGATGCGCCAATGGTCGGTCGCGTACTCGAGCTCGCTCAGCCCCGCCTCCTCGAGGAGCCGCGCCAGGCGGTGGACGAGCGCGCTATCGATGGGGGACTTCTCGCCCTCGGCCATCACGCGTTTCCCGTGCCCTTGACGAGGGCGGCGATCGCCTCGAGGGCCAAGAGATAGCCGTGCGCGCCGAGGCCGCAGATCACCCCGCGCGCGGCGCGCGAGATCATGGAGCGGTGGCGGAAGGGCTCGCGCTTGTGGATGTTGGAAAGGTGCACCTCGATGACGGGCATCTCGCAGCTGAGCAGCGCATCCATGAGGGAGATCGAGCTCGTGGTGTAGCCGGCCGGATTGATGATGATGCCGGCGGCACTCGCGCGCGCCTCGTGGATCCAGTCGAGCAGCACGCCCTCGTGGTTCGACTGGCGGAAGTCGAGTGCCAGGCCGAGGGCGTCCGCGCGCGCGCGCGCCGCGCGCTCGATGTCGGCGAGCGTCTCGCGGCCATAGATCTCGGGCTCGCGTTGGCCCAAAAGGTTGAGGTTCGGCCCGTTGAGGACCAGGACCTTGGGTGTCATGGCGTCACTCTCATCCCGGCCCGCCGGCGGCGGGGATGGGTTATAACACGGCAGCCGCCGCGCGCAAGCAAGCCCGCTCGATTCTGGCCGCCGCGGCAGCGCACGAGGGCGGGCAACGGGCCCTCTCGGGGCTGCTTTTTGACTCCCTCCGAGGACCACAATCATTTGATTTGTCAAGCCTTCCTGCCCTCTTGAAGGAGCGCCGTCCGCTCCCTATAGTGGCGCCCGTTTCGAGACGAGGGGGCTTGGAGCCGCGCATGATAAAGCCGACGATCCCACACGATTACCGACCGAGCGAGAAAGAGGCTTTCATGAACGAGCTGCAGCGGGAATATTTCCGCCAGAAGCTGCTGCGCTGGCGCGAGGAGCTGCTGCACGAATCCTCGCAGACCCTCGTGCATCTCCAGCAGGAGAGTCTCGCCGAGCCCGACATTGCCGACCGTGCCTCGCTCGAGACCGATCGCTCGCTCGAGCTCCGCACGCGCGACCGCGAGCGCAAGCTGATCGCCAAGATCGACGAGGCGCTCCGGCGCATCGAGGAGGGTACCTACGGCTATTGCGAGGAGACCGCCGAGCCGATCAGCCTGCGGCGCCTGGAGGCGCGCCCCATCGCCACCTTGAGTGTCGAGGCGCAGGAGCGCCACGAGCGGCTCGAGCGCACCCAGCGCGACGAATAGCGGCCAATTGCCAGCCACTGGCGCCGGAGCCTCCGTCAGAAGCGGGCGCCCGGCACCGCCGGTTTCCGCTCCAGAATATTAACATGTTGATTTTGTTACGATTTTTATTCAAAACAAGAACACTTGCAGAACAGAACAAAATGTGTACAATGCCTCCACGCCCGCGATAGCGCGGCTCTTCTCCCGCGCGCGTTGCGTGCCCCACGGCTCTCATGGGATAAGGAGGCGATCATGTCGGAAGTGGCACTCCGTCTCGTACAGAAAGAGAACATGGACAAGAACAAGGCGCTCGATGCCGCGCTCTCGCAGATCGAGAAGGCCTTCGGCAAGGGCTCGATCATGCGTCTCGGCCAGAGCGAGAAGGCGGTCGAGACCGAGGCGGTGTCGACGGGCTCGCTCGGCCTCGACATAGCCCTCGGCATCGGCGGCCTGCCGCGCGGCCGCGTCGTCGAGATCTACGGGCCGGAGAGCTCGGGCAAGACCACCTTGGCCCTCCAGGTCATCGCCGAGGCGCAGAAGCCGGGCGGGGTGTGCGCCTTCATCGATGCCGAGCACGCGCTCGACCCGAGCTATGCCAAGAAGCTCGGCGTCGACGTGGAGAACCTCCTCATCTCCCAGCCCGATGCCGGCGAGCAGGCGCTCGAGATCGCCGATACCTTGGTGCGCTCGGGGGCCATCGACGTGCTCGTCATCGACAGCGTGGCGGCGCTGGTACCCCGCGCCGAGCTCGAAGGCGCAATGGGCGATCAGCTGCCGGGCTTGCAGGCGCGGCTCATGAGCCAGGCGCTGCGCAAGCTCACCAGCTCGATCAGCCGCTCCCGCTGCCTCGTCATCTTCATCAATCAGATCCGCATGAAGATCGGCGTCATGTTCGGCAATCCGGAGACCACCTCGGGCGGCAACGCGCTCAAGTTCTATGCCTCGGTGCGCCTCGACATCCGCCGCATCGGCGCGATCAAGGACCAGGACGAGGTCGTCGGCAACCAGACCCGCGTCAAGGTGGTCAAGAACAAGGTGGCCCCGCCCTTCAAGGTGGTCGAGTTCGACATCATGTACGGCGCGGGCATCTCCAAGACCGGCGAGCTCGTCGATCTGGGCGTCAAGGCCGGCATCGTCGAGAAGTCAGGTGCGTGGTTCTCCTACAACGGCCAGCGCATCGGCCAGGGCCGCGAGAACGCCAAGCAGTTCTTGAAGGAGAACAAGGACGTGGCCGCCGAGATCGAGCGCGCCATCCGCGCCAACGCCGGCATCGTCGCCACCGCCCTCATGGGTGCGGGCGGGGAGGGCGAGGCGGCGGCAGGCGGGGGCGAATAGCTTTCCCCAGAGGCGCCGCCACCCGGGCGCCGACGTGAAATGGTGCCGGACCGCGATCCAGGATCGCGGTACCGGCACCACGGCATGTACGAGGTATGAGCTCGTGACAGCGGCACGGTTCCGGCAAGCGAAGCTATTCCGGATTGCGCCTCGAGGGAGCCGGGCGAGGGCGCTTGCCTGGTTGCTCACAGCTTGCATCGTGCTGGCATGTATGCCGGCGCAGGCGCAAAGCATTCCTTGCGTCTTGAAGATCGTGCAGCTCGAGGCCGGCGGCGGGGCACCATTCTACGTGCGTTGCCCGGGCGGACCTGGCCTCTGCCGCGGCAGCTTCGAGTTGATTCGCGACGGAGCCAAGCGGACGGCCTCCGTGAAGGCGGTCTGCGAGCCTGGCAGCGTCACGCTCGCCTTTACCGACGCAAGCGGCACCTTGGCCCTCGGCTCGCAGAATTTCACAGTACTTTATATTCCTTACTCCAACACGGCACACGCTTCGCTTGACCTTTATCCGCCACTCGCGCAGCTCCAGCAGGACTCGCCGTCATCGCATATTAATCGCCCTGTATTGCGACAGGCGGACCGTCCAATCGCGAAGGTCCGGGTCGATGTTTGGACGGAGCGCTAGGAGACTCCCTCTCCCCCTTCAGGAGGCTTGAGCCGCGAAGCGGATCAAGGGTGGGGGCGAGGAGACGTCCGGGCGGGAATCGCCGTTGCCGAGAGGCGCCCGCTGCTTGCGTGCGTCCTCCTCACCTTCCCATCGTTAGCGCGGCGCGCGTAGCGCGCCTCTTTTCCATGATGCAGAAGAAGCGGGCCTTTTGCCCGCGGGGGCCCCTTCCTCTGCTGCTCAAGGAGGAGAGGAGTGCGATTGTCTGCTGCCGCGCCTGGACACCGCCGCGGCCCGCAAGGTAGAAACGGCGGTCCCGCGCTCGGCCCGCGGCAAGTGGCCTTGGCGTTCCGACCGGCCCGATCCAATATAAGGTGCCATGACGACCGCGAACGAGATCCGCGCGCAGTTTCTCGACTTCTTCCGCAAGGAGGGCCACGAGGTGGTGCCCTCGGGCCCGCTCGTGCCGAGGAACGACCCCACGCTGCTCTTCACCAGTGCGGGCATGGTGCAGTTCAAGGGCGTCTTCACCGGGGTGGAGAAGCGGCCCTACCAGCGCGCGGTGACGGCGCAGAAGTGCCTGCGCGCCGGCGGCAAGCACAACGACCTCGAGAACGTCGGCTACACCGCGCGCCACCACACCTTCTTCGAGATGCTCGGCAACTTCTCCTTCGGCGACTACTTCAAGGAGCGCGCCATCGAGCTCGCCTGGCGCCTCGTCACCAAGGAGTACGGGCTCGCCAAGGAGCGCCTGATCGCCACCGTCTACGCCGATGACGACGACGCGTTTGCGCTGTGGCGCAAGGTGGCGGGCCTCCCCGAAAGCCGCGTCATCCGCATCCCCACCTCGGACAATTTCTGGGCCATGGGCGATACCGGCCCGTGCGGGCCGTGCTCGGAGATCTTCTACGACCACGGGCCCGAGATCGCGGGCGGCCCGCCCGGGGGTGCCGAGGCGGAGGGCGACCGCTTCGTCGAGATCTGGAACCTCGTCTTCATGCAATTCGACCAGCCCGAGCCGGGCAAGCGCGTCCCCTTGCCGCGCCCCTCGATCGACACCGGCATGGGGCTCGAGCGCTTGGCCGCGGTGCTGCAAGGCAAGCACGACAACTACGACATCGATCTCATGCGCGGCCTGATCGAGGCCTCGGCCGAGGCGAGCGGCACACCCCCCGACGGACCGCACGCCGTCTCGCACCGCGTGATCGCCGACCATCTGCGCGCTTCCGTCTTCCTCATCGCCGACGGCCTGCTTCCCTCGAACGAGGGGCGCGGCTACGTGCTGCGCCGGATCATGCGCCGCGCCATGCGCCACGCGCAGATGCTCGGCTGCAAGGAGCCGCTCATGTGGCGCCTGGTCCCGGCCCTCGTCGAGCGCATGGGCGCCGCCTATCCCGAGCTCATCCGCGCGCAGCCGCTCGCGAGCGAGACGCTGCTTCTCGAGGAGACGCGCTTCAAGGACACGCTCGGGCGCGGCTTGAGGCTCCTCGAGGAGGCGACGGAGTCGCTTCCCAAAGACGCCCCCCTTCCGGGCGAGGTCGCCTTCAAGCTCTACGACACCTACGGCTTCCCCCTCGACTTGACCGAGGACGTGCTGCGCGCCGAGGGCCGCAAGGTCGATCACTCCGGCTTCGACGCCGCGATGGAGCGCCAGCGTGCCGAGGCGCGCAAGGCCTGGGCCGGCTCGGGCGAGGCCGCGACCGAGCGCGTGTGGTTCGAGCTGCGCGAGAAGTGCGGGGCGAGCGAGTTCCTCGGCTACGCCACGACCGTGGCCGAGGGCCAGGTGCAGGCGATTCTCGTCGACGGCCAAACTGTGCCCGAGGCGAGCGCAAGTGGGAAGCAGATGGCCCGAACGAACATCGAGCGGACCAGCGAGGAGCTAGATCGCCTTGTCAGCGGCCGTAGAATTCAGGTCATCGTCAACCAGACCCCGTTCTACGGCGAGTCCGGCGGCCAGATGGGCGACAGCGGCGAGATCCTCGGCTCGGGCGGACTCGAGTTCTACGTCGAGGATACGCAAAAGAAGGCGGGCGATCTCATCGTTCACTATGGCGTGATCATCCGCGGCACGCTCGCCGTCGGCCAGGCGGTCGAGCTCCGGGTCGATGCCGCCCGGCGCGACCGGCTGCGCGCCAACCATTCGGCGACGCACCTCCTGCACCAGGCGCTGCGCCGCACGCTCGGCCCGCACGTGACGCAGAAGGGCTCGCTCGTGGCCCCCGAGCGCCTGCGCTTCGACTTCAGCCATCCCAAGCCGATGACGTCAGCCGAGCTCGCCGCGGTCGAGGCCGAGGTCAATGCCCGCGTGCGCCAGAACAGCGAGGTGGCGACCCGGCTCATGACGCCCGAGGCCGCGGTCGAGCAGGGTGCCCTTGCGCTATTCGGCGAGAAATACGGCGAGGAGGTGCGCGTCGTCTCGATGGGCTCGGACGACGGTGCGAGCTTCTCGACCGAGCTCTGCGGCGGCACGCACGTGCGCCGCACGGGCGACATCGGCACCTTCAAGATCGCGGGCGAGCAGGCCCTCGCCTCGGGCGTGCGCCGCATCGAGGCGTTGACCGGCGAGGCGGCCCTCGACCATGTCGCGCGCGAGGAGGCGATCCTCGCCGAGGCCGCAGCAGCGCTCAAGGTAGCACCCGCCGAGCTGCCGCAGCGCGTCGCCAGCCTGATGGAGGAGCGCAAGCGGCTCGAGCGCGAGCTCTCCGAGACGCGGCGCAAGCTCGCGGCCGGCGGCGGCGACGCGGCACCCGCGGCCAAGGAGATCAATGGCGTCAAGTTCGCCGCGCGCCTCTTGGACGATGTGCCCGCGCGCGAGCTCAAGGCCATGGCGGACGCGCTCAAGAAGCAGGTCGGCTCGGGCGTCGTCGCCATCGCGGCCCAGGACGAGGGCAAGGCCTCCCTCGTCGTCGGCGTCACCGACGATCTGACCGGGCGCATGAGCGCCGTCGATTTCGTGCGTCTCGGTGCCGAGAAGCTCGGCGGCAAGGGCGGGGGCGGACGGCCCGACATGGCCCAGGCCGGCGGTCCGGACGTCTCGGCCCGCCAGGCAGCACTCGATGCCATCGAGGCGGCCCTCGCGCGGCGCGCGTGACCAGCAAGCCAGGAGAGAACATGCGCTTCAAGGGAACCGATACCTACGTCGCCACCGAGGACCTGATGGTCGCGGTCAACGCCGCGATCACGCTCGAGCGCCCGCTCCTGGTCAAGGGCGAGCCGGGGACGGGCAAGACCATCTTGGCACACGAGATCGCCAAGGCGATCGGCACGCACATCATCACCTGGCACATCAAGTCGACGACCAAGGCGCAGCAGGGCCTCTACGAGTACGACGCGGTGTCGCGCCTGCGGGACTCCCAGCTCGGCGACGGGCGCGTGCACGAGATCGCCAACTACATCGTGCGCGGCAAGCTGTGGGAATCCTTCGCGGCCGAGACGCGGCCGGTGCTGCTCATCGACGAGATCGACAAGGCCGACATCGAGTTCCCCAACGATCTCCTGCTCGAGCTCGACCGCATGGAGTTCTACGTCTACGAGACGCGCGAGACGGTCGTGGCCCGCCAGCGTCCGATCGTCGTCATCACCTCCAACAACGAGAAGGAGCTGCCCGACGCCTTCCTGCGCCGCTGCTTCTTCCACTACATCCGCTTCCCCGACCGCGAGACGATGGAGCGCATCGTGGACGTGCACTACCCGCGCGTGAAGGCGGAGCTGGTGCGCGAGGCCCTCAACGTCTTCTACAATGTCCGCGAGGTGCCCGGGCTCAAGAAGAAGCCGTCGACCAGCGAGCTGCTCGACTGGCTCAAGCTGCTCATGGCCGAGGACATCCCGCCCGAGGCCTTGCGCAGCCGCGAGGTCGGCAAGGTGATCCCCCCGCTCTATGGCGCGCTACTCAAGAACGAGCAGGACGTGCACCAGCTCGAGCGCATCGCCTTCCTGGCGCGCGCCGAGCGGCGCAGCTGAACGTGGGTCGGGGATGTTCGCCCAGTTCTTCCTCGAGCTCAGGAAGGCGCATGTCCCGGTCAGCTTGCGCGAGTACCTGACGCTCATCGAGGCGGTGAAGGTTGGGCTGGCCGAGTACCGCATCGAGCATTTCTACTATCTCTCGCGCGCCGCACTCGTGAAGGACGAGCGCCACCTCGACAAGTTCGACCGCGTCTTCGGCCATTGCTTCAAGGGCATCGAGACCCTACCCGAGGAAGTGCCCGAGATTCCCGAGGAATGGCTCAAGAAGCTCGCCGAGCTTCTGCTCACCGAGGAGGAGAAGGCGCAGATCGAGGCGATGGGCGGGCTCGACAAGCTGCTCGAGACGCTACGCCAGCGCCTGGCCGAGCAGAAGGGCCGGCACCAGGGTGGGTCGAAATGGATCGGCACCGCGGGCACCTCGCCCTACGGCGCCTATGGCTTCAATCCCGAGGGCGTGCGCATCGGCCAGGATGGGAACCGCAACAACCGCGCGGTCAAGGTGTGGGACAAGCGCGAGTTCAAGAACCTCGACGACCAGGTCGAGCTCGGCACGCGCAACATCAAGATCGCACTGCGCCGCCTGCGCCGCTTCGCGCGCGAGGGTGCCGCCGAGGAGCTCGACCTGCCCGACACCATCCGCGCCACGGCGAGGAACGCCGGCTATCTCGACCTCAAGTTCGTGCCCGAGCGGCACAACGCCGTCAAGGTGCTGCTCTTGCTCGACGTGGGCGGCTCCATGTTCCCGCACGTCAAGGTGTGCGAGGAGCTCTTCTCGGCGACGCGCTCGGAGTTCAAGCACCTCGAGTTCTTCTATTTCCACAATTGCCTCTACGAATCGGTATGGAAGGACAACCGCCGGCGCAACCTCGAGCGCATGGCGAGCTTCGAGCTCATGCACACCTATCCCTCCGACTACAAGCTCATCCTCGTCGGCGACGCCTCCATGAGCCCTTACGAGATCACGGCACCCGGCGGCAGCGTGGAGCACTGGAACGAGGAGGCGGGCCAGCTCTGGCTCGAGCGCCTGCTGCGCACCTACGAGCACGCGGTTTGGCTCAACCCGGTGCCCGAGCACTACTGGCCCTACACGACCTCGATCGACATGATCGGGAGGCTGATGGGCGGGCGCATGTACCCCCTCACGATCGACGGCCTCGACCGCGCCATGCGCGAGTTGAGACGGTAGGATTGCTTTTCACCCTCTCCCGCAAGCGGGAGAGGGAGGGACCCATTGCGCAGCAATGGGAGGGTGAGGGACGACCCCGACGTCAGGCACTCCCTCACCCTTCCCATCCCTTTGGGATGGGCCCCTTCCCTCTCCCGCTTGCGGGAGAGGGAAAGCGGGGAGCGGACTTGTGCCCCTCAGTCCGCCACCGCTCGCTTGAGGTTGGCGTCGACCGCGGCGAGGAAGGCCCGGGTCTCGAGATAGGGATGGTCGGGGCCGATCAGGATGGCGAGGTCCTTCGTCATCTTGCCCGACTCGACGGTCTCGATGCACACCCGCTCGAGCGTCTCCGCGAAGCGCACGACCTCGGGTGTTGCGTCGAACTCGCCGCGATAGCGCAATCCGCGCGTCCAGGCGAAGATCGAGGCGATCGGGTTGGTCGAGGTCTCCTTCCCCTGCTGCCAGAGGCGGTAATGGCGCGTCACCGTGCCGTGGGCCGCCTCGGCCTCGACGGTCTTGCCGTCGGGCGTGAGCAGCACGGAGGTCATGAGGCCGAGCGAGCCGTAGCCCTGGGCGACGGTGTCCGACTGCACGTCGCCGTCGTAGTTCTTGCACGCCCACACGTAGCCGCCATTCCACTTGAGTGCCGCGGCCACCATGTCGTCGATGAGCCGGTGCTCGTAGGTGAGCTTCTTCGCCTCGAACTTGCGCTTGAACTCCTGCTCGTAGACCTCCTGGAAGATGTCCTTGAAGCGCCCGTCGTAGGCCTTGAGGATGGTGTTCTTGGTCGACAAGTAGAGCGGGAAGCCGCGCGCGAGCGCATAATTGAAGCTGGCGCGCGCGAAGCCGCGGATCGAGTCGTCGACATTGTACATGGCGAGCGCCACGCCGCTCGACTTGAATTCGAAGACCTCATGCGTGACCGGCGCCGAGCCGTCCTTGGGCGCAAAGCTTATGGTGAGCTTGCCCGGACCCGGCACCCTGAAGTCCGTGGCGCGATACTGGTCGGCGTAGGCGTGACGGCCGATCACGATCGGCTTCGTCCAGTTGGCCACCAGGCGCGGCACGTTCTTGCAGATGATCGGCTCGCGGAAGACGATGCCGTCGATGATGTTGCGGATCGTGCCGTTGGGCGAACGCCACATCTTCTTGAGGTTGAACTCCCTGACGCGCGCCTCGTCGGGCGTGATCGTGGCGCACTTGACCCCCACCCCGATTTTCTTGATCGCCATCGCCGCGTCCACGGTGATCTGGTCCTCGGTGCGGTCGCGGTTCTCGACGCTGAGGTCGTAATATTTGAGATCGATGTCGAGATAGGGAAGGATGAGGCGCTCGCGGATGAGCTGCCAGATGATGCGGGTCATCTCGTCGCCGTCGAGCTCGACGAGCGGGTTCTTGACCTTGATCTTCGCCATCGCATGGCCCTTTGGTGTGGGGGGATTGGAGCGCTGCGGCGGGACAATAGCATCCCGCGCCCGAGGCGCAAGGGGCTCAGCGGGCTAGAGTCGCCCGGGCGAGGAGGGTGCTATGGCGGGCTCGGGGGCTTCGAGGAGGGTCGCGAGTGCCTCCTCGATGGTCGGCACGAAGCGAAGGAGATGGTGCGCGCGCGCGGGCGCGAAGCCGTCCTCGACGATGCGATCCATGAGTGCCTTAAGCGGGCCCCAATATCCCTCGCTGTCGACCAGCACGATCGGCTTGTCGTGGAGTCCGAGCTGCTTCCAGGTCAGCACCTCGAAGGCCTCGTCAAGGGTGCCGAAGCCGCCGGGGAGCACGATGAAGGCATCCGCCAGCTCGAACATGCGCTCCTTGCGCGCATGCATGCTATCCACGACCTCGAGGCGCGTGAGCGCGCGCAGTCCCCTCTCCTTGCGCATGAGAAAGCGCGGCAGAACGCCGATCACCGTGCCTCCCGCCGCGAGGCAGGCCTGCGCGAGCGCCCCCATGAGCCCGACCCCGCCGCCGCCATAGACCAGCGTCAAGCCCCGCTCGGCGAGCACGCGGCCGAGTCGGGCCGCCCGCTCCCGGTGGCGGCTGACGTGGCCGAAGGACGAGCCGCAGTAAACGCAGACGGACGAGATATTGGCCATGAATTCGAGCTTCCGGGAGTGACGGGAGGGCGCAATGCGCGGGGCCGCCTCGAAGCAACTAAGAAGCAACTAATATGGCCCTCAACGGGCCGCACAGGAAGCCCGCCGTCAAGTCCCCTTCAACAGCTTGTGATCCGCGCGGGCTTGCCTGTGCGCCAAACTCTCGCCACAGTGACGCGGCTGCGCCGGACGGACGAGGTGCGGTGCATCATGGAACAATAGGCGGCCGGTCCGGGCCGCGCGGGGAAGGGGAGGCGACATGAAGCCCATCGTCAAGACAGCATGGCTGGCGGGGCTTTCGGCCCTCGTGCTGGCGGCGGACGTGAGCGCGAGCGGGGCCGAGGACATGGCGAAAATCCTCGACTACCGCCAGAACATCATGAAGACGAACGGGGCGCAGGCGGCGGACATTGGCATGATTCTCAAGGGCGAGGTGCCGTTCGGCGCAGCGAACGTGGTGGCGCACGCCGAGGTGATCCATGCGTTGAGCAAGCTCATCCCCGACGCGTTCCCGAAGGGCTCGGGTGCGGCGGCGGGCAAGACCCGGGCGAAGGACGAGATCTGGACAAAGTGGGATGACTTCAAGAAGGACGCCATGGCGCTCGAGACTGAGAGCGCCAAGCTGGTCGAGGTCGCCAAGACCGGCGACATGAAGGCGATCGCTGCGCAAGTGAACGCGATGGGGAAAGAAGGCTGCGGCGCCTGCCACGAGGATTTCCGCTCCAAGGCGCAATGAGCGCGGTAGCTGCATGCCTCCCGTGATGCCGTAGCAAGGCAGAGCCGGTGCCGGCGCGCGCCGTCGCCGTTGCCAGCTCGTGATCGACAGGGACGCGGCCGTCGGGCAAACTGACGGCCCGGGCGGAGCCGCGGCGCATGCGGCGGGAATAAAGTCGCGCGGACGCGAATGAGGCTGGCAAGAGGAGGCGACATGAGACGGTTGGTCAGGACGGCATGCCTGGGGGGCCTCGCCGCCCTTCTCGTCGCGACGAGCATGCCGGTGCTGGGGGCGGACGACGAGATGGCGAAGATCATCGAGTATCGCCAGCGCCTCATGAAGGCGAGCGCCGAGCACGCCATCGATATCGGCATGATCCTCAAGGGCGAGGTCCCCTTCGACGCGCGGCACATCCAGTGGCACGCCGAGGCGCTCTATGCGATGAGCAAGCTCATCATCCAATGCTTCCCCAAGGGCTCGGGCTCCGCGGCGGGCAAGACCGAGGCGAAGGACGAGATCTGGACGCAGTGGGATAAGTTCATGCAGGACGCGGTCGACCTCCAAAGGCAGACCGAAAAACTGGTCGAGATTGCCAAGACCGGTGACATGAAGGCGACGCAAGCCCAAATGGTCATCGTGGGCAAGGGGTCTTGCACCGACTGTCACGACGACTTCGTCAAATCCGGCGATTGAGCGCCGCCGCTCGACGGGTGCCGGCGGCGGCAACGGCATAGGGTGGCTCGCATGCTCGGGAGCCCGAAGGGAGCAAGGGCGCTGCGGCCGGTGGAGGTAGGGGCGCTCATCGCTCTCTTCGTCATCTTCGCGGCTTTCGGAGAGGCGCGCGGGGCGCAGGAGGACGCCGCCGCCATCCGGCGCGGCGCCTACGTCTTCGCGGCCGCCGGCTGCGCCGAATGCCACACCGCGAAAGGCGGCAAGCCGCTGGCGGGCGGGCGCGCGCTCAAGACGCCCTTCGGCACCTTCTACTCGCCCAACATCACTCCGGACCCCGCGACGGGCATCGGCAAATGGAGCGAGACCGATCTCGAGCGCGCCTTGCGCGAGGGGATCGGCCGGGACGGCACGCATTTCTTCCCGGTCTTTCCCTACCCCTCCTTCACCTTCATGATGGACGCCGACATCGGCGATCTCTACGCCTATCTCAAGAGCTTGCCCCCGGTGGTCGAGGCCAATCGCCGGCACGAGATCAGGTTTCCCTTCCGCTTCCGCATCCTCATGCTGGGGTGGAATCGACTCTTCCTCAAGCGCGGACCCTTCGAGCCGGCGGCGAACCGCTCGCCCGCATGGAACCGCGGCGCCTATCTCGTCAAGGCGCTCGCTCACTGCGGGGAGTGTCACACGCCGCGCAATCTGCTCGGCCAGCTCGACCTGGACGACGCCTTTTCCGGCACGAAAGAGGGCCCCGAGGGCGGCACGGTGCCCAACATAACGCCGGACAAGTCGACCGGCATCGGGACGTGGAACGAGAAGGACATCACCTATTTGCTCGAGACCGGACAAAAGCCCGACGGCGACGACGTGCAGGACGGCATGCGGGCCGTAGTCGACTCGAGCACGAGCAAATTGACCCCCGAGGACAGGGCCGCCATCGCAACCTACCTCAAGTCGCTGGCGCCGATCCGCCATCAGATAGGCAAGGCGAAGGCCAAGGACTGAGCCGGCCGCACGCGAGTGCAGTCCTCCCATTCCCCAGTAGGGGTTCACGTTGCCCAAGTCCCCATTCTTCGAGACGCGTCGCAAGCGCGACGCTCCTCAGGATGAGGCCTTGGCGCTCGGGTTTCACCCCCGGGACGAAGTGCCCGGGGGAGGCCGCGAAGCGGCCGTCTCGAAGGATGAGCTGAAACCGTTCCACGCCCCATCCTGCACTTCTGTTGCGCGCTTCAATCAAGCGTATTAGCTTGGTCACGCGTTGAGGCGGTGTGAGGGCGGCGTGAAAAAAACATTGCTCATCGGCGTCATTGCCGCGGCGGTCGTCCTCGCGGCGGCACTTTGGCTCGGCTGGCTCGAGTGGGGCAGCGCGCCCGCACCTCAGCCCGCCGCACCCCAAGCGGCACTTTCGCCGGTGGCACCACAAGCCGAGCGGCCGGCGACGAGCGAGGAGCCGCCGAGCTTCGATGTCGTGAGGGTCGAAGAGGGCCACGCCGTGATCGCGGGCCGTGCGGCACCGGGTGCTGACGTGAGCGTGCTCGACGGCAGTAAGACGATCGGCGAGGTGAAGGCGAATTCGCGCGGCGAATGGGTGCTGATGCCGGAGGCCAATCTAGCGCCCGGCAATCATGAGCTCAGCCTTTCCGCGAAGCTGCCGGACGGCCGCACGCTCGAGTCGGAGCATGTCGTGATCCTCGTCGTGCCCGAGGCCCACAAGGACATCGCCGGCCGGCCGGCGAGTGGGGCCAAGGCGTTGGCGCTCGCCGTGCCGCGCCAGGGGGAGACAGCGGAGCCGAGCAAGGTGCTCGAGGCGCCGCCCGCGCAAGCAGAAGCCGCGCCTGCCGCGCCCGCGCAGGCCGCCGCAGGCGGGGGCAAGAGCTTGCTGAAACTCTCGGTCGTCGACTACGACGAGGCCGGTCACCTCGTCCTTTCGGGTGAGGCGAGTGCCAACGCGAGCGTGGAGGTCTATCTCGACAATCGGCCGCTTGGCCGGGCCCAGGCGGATGCGGACGGCCACTGGAAACTCGTCCCCGAAGACAAGATCGAGCCTGGCCTCTACACGTTGCGTCTCGACGAAATAGGTCCGACGGGCCAGGTGACCGCGCGCATCATATTGCCCTTCGCGCGGGCCAAGCCGAACGAGCTCGCGCTGGGTACTGGCAGCGTCGTCGTGCAGCCGGGCAACAGCCTGTGGCGGATCGCTCGCCGCAGCTATGGCGCGGGCGTGCGCTACACGGTGATCTACGAGGCCAACAAGGATCAGATCCGCGATCCCGATCTGATTTATCCGGGCCAGGTCTTTGCC
>DATNIJ010000290.1:0-17826 GCA_035604475.1 Alphaproteobacteria bacterium | reverse complement strand
AGGGGCCGCACCACTCGGCCCAGAAGTCCACGAGCACCGGCCCGGAGGCCTTGAGAACGTCGCTCTCGAAAGAGGCGTCGGATACCTTGGTCGTGGCCATTTTACCCATCCTCTCAATAAGTTAGGCGGAGAGCGCCGATTTTTGTGCAAGCCTGGCCGCGAGCCCAATCTATGGGTTGGCCGGCGCGGGCGTCAAGGCGCGTGGGCGTCAAGGAGCTCATTCGGCAAAAGCATGAGTCGCGGCCCGTCGGTAAAGAGAAGGGCCGCGCGCAAAGGCCGGCCGGGATAGATGCGGGCGAGCAGCGCGCGGTAGGCCGCCATCTGCTTGAGATAGAGCGGGGCGACCCCTTGGGCGCTCGCGGGAGGCAAGCGGTTGGTCTTGTAATCGACGATCAGGATCTCGCTCTCGCGCACCAGGAGACGGTCGATCTGGCCGGCGATGACCCGGCCGTTGACCTCGCCCACGAGCGGCACCTCCGCGCGCGAGCCTGCAGCGAAGAGGGGTGCGAAGGCAAGGTCCGCGAGCACGGCGAGCGTCTCGCGCGCGATCGCCTCCTGCTCCGCGGCGCCGAGCCCGTGGGCGGGCCGTGCGAGATAGCGCCGGCAGGCAAGCGCGCGCGACTCGAGCGGTATTTCAGGCAGCGCTTCGAGCAGGCGGTGGACGAGAAGGCCGCGGCGAAAGCGCAAGCCCTCCTCGCCTCCAAGCGGGGAGCGGATGGCCGGCTCCTCCTCCGCCGGCCGCGAGGGCGCGAGGGGGCGCGCCGGCACGGGCTCGTGGGCGGGAAGCGCTCGCGCCCATGCGGGCAGCGGCTCAGCCAAGAACCGGTAGCCGCCTTGGCGCTTCTCCTCCTCGGGGCCGACCTCCTGGGGCGAGCACAAGCGCAAGCCCTCCCCGCTCCAGCCCTCCGCGATATCGCCTGTGCAGTCGAAGACGAAGGGCTCGGCGATGGCCTCGAGGCCGGCGCGAACGAGCCCGTACCAATTGCGCTCGCCCATCTCGCTGCGGCCGCGCCAGCCGCAGACATAGAGCCGGTCCTGGGCGCGCGTCATGGCGACATAGAGGAGGCGGCGGTATTCCTCGTCGCGCTTGCGCTTGGCCTCCTCGCGCAAGCGCGCGGCAAACGCCTCCTCGTGCTCGCGTCGGGGCGGCCAAAGGAAGCCTGCTTCGCCGCCGTCGAGCCAGAGGAGGCGTGGGCTCTTCTTCGGGGCTTGCAGGGTGTCGGGCAAAATGACGATCGGCGCCTCGAGTCCCTTCGCGCCATGCACGGTCATGATGCGCACCTCGTCGCGCGCGCTCGCCTCGGGATCGCGTTTGATCTCCGCCTCCCCTGAGCGGACCCAATGGAGGAAGCCCTCGAGGGAAGGCACGTGGGCGCGCTCGTAGGCCAAGGCCAAGGCGAGGAACTCCTCGAGCGGCTCTTGCGCCTCGGGGCCGAGGCGCGCGAGCATGCGCTTGAGCCCGCTCCTCTCCTCGGGCTTGCCCTTGCTGCCGAGCACCTCGGCGAAGAGCTCGTAGGGCGGGGTGAAGTCGACGCGCCGCAGAAGATCCGCGAGATAGGCGTGTGCTGCGGCGAAGGCCGCATCCTCGTCGGCGCGGCGTGCGAGCTCGTGCCACAAGCTCGCTTGGCCGCGCGCGTAGGCGAGCTCGAAGAGCTGCTCCTCGCTCAAGCCGACGAGCGGGCTCTTGAGCACGCAGGCGAGCGTGAGATCGTCCTCGGGCAGGAGAAGGAAGCGCGCAAGTGCTAACAAGTCCATCACCGCGATCTGGTCGGTCAGCACCATGCGGTCCACGCCTGCGACCGGCACCTGCGCCGCCTTGAGCGCGCGCACGAGCTCCTCGACGAAGACGGTACGCCTTCGCACCAGCACCATGACGTCGCCCGCGCGGATCGGACGACCCCTCGACGGCAGGAGCTCGCCTTCACGGGTCCAGCGGCGGATGCGCGCGGCGATGAGGGCGGCGAGACGTGCGGGCGGCGAATCCGCGCGCTCGCGCCCGACCGGCAAGGACCAGGAGGCACGCTCCGCGCGCTCGCGCGGGACGACGGCCGGCCACAGCTCGACGAGGCCGGCGCGGCCCTCGCGGTTGGCGAAATGGCGTACCTGCTCACCCGCTGCCACCACGCCGTCGGCCGCCTCGGGACGGCTGAATACGGCGTCGACCGCGCGGAGGACTGCAGGCGTGGAGCGGAACGACACCTCGAGCGCGATACTCCGCCACTCACGCTCCGTCGCCGCGACCTGCGCTGCGAAGTGCTCGCGCATCGCCTCGAAGGCGGCCGGATCGGCGCGCTGGAAACTGAAGATCGATTGCTTGGCATCGCCGACTGCGAAGACCGTGCGAACGACCTCCCTGGCACCTTCGCCCGCGAAGAACTCCTCGGCGAGCGCGGCTATGACCCGCCACTGATCGGGGTTGGTATCCTGCGCCTCGTCGATAAGGATGTGGTCGAGGCCTTGGTCGAGCTTGTAGAGGACCCAGGCGGCACCGCGCCTGGCGAGGAGCTGCTGCGTGCTCAAAATGAGATCATCGTAATCGAGAAAGCCCTGCTGGCTCTTGTGGCCCTCATAGGCCGCGAGCACCGCCGCACCCAGGCGGAGTAGAGCAGCACTGGCCTTCGCCGTGATCGCCGCCTTGAGCCGCTCGACCACGGCCGCGAGCCGTGTCGCCTCCGCGCGCAGCGTCGGCTCGGCTCCCGGGCTCGCCTCGCGCACTCCCTTGGTCGCAAGCGTGCTGCGCGGCGCGCCGTCCTTGGTGAGAAATTGCGACGCATAGGCGGCGAAGTGCTGGGCGCGCTCCGCAGGCGAAGATGCGAGCCAGGTCGCGATCGCGGCCCCGCGCTCGCGGTCCGCGGCGGAGCCATGGGCAAGTGTGGCCGTTGCCGCAAGAAGTGCTGCAAGTGCCAAGCTCTCATCCGCCGACGCCTTTTCCCGCACCTCTACCGGGCTCTCGCCCGCTGCCAGGCCAAGCCGGCGGTAGAATGCCTTCGTGGCCTCCTCGAGCGAGCCCGCCTTGGCGAGCGCGCGCGCGACCCGGCCGCGCTCGTTGGCGAGCTCGGCCATGAGCGCGCGGAAATCCTCCTCGGAGACGTGGCTCGTCACCTCGGCGAGTGCCGCCGCAAGTGCGGCATCGGCTTCCGGCTGCGCCTCGAGCAGGACCTCGTCGCGCGCGCGCTCCATGAGCTCGGCGGCGCTGCGCTCATCCAGCACCTCGAAATGCGGGACGAGGCCTGCCTCGAGCGGGAAGCGGCGCAGGAGCGACTGGCAGAAGGCATGGATCGTCGCGATCCTGAGCCCCTCCGGGGAGTCCACCACTTGGGCGAAGAGCCGCCGCGCGCGCTCCAGCATGTCGTCCGCGGGTGTCGCGTCGCCGAGCTCGGTCAACCTCTTAGCCAGCAAAGGATCGGATATCGTCGCCCATTCGCCGAGCTCGCGCGCGATGCGGTTCGCCATCTCGGCCGCCGCCGCCTTGGTGAAGGTGAGGCAGAGGATGCGCTCGGGTGGTGTGTCGGCGAGCAGAAGGCTCAGCACCCGGTTGGTGAGCACGGTCGTCTTGCCGGTGCCCGCCGAGGCGGCGACCCATACGGAGGCGGCGGGATCGGCGGCGAGGCGCTGATCGAGGCGCGGATCGCGCCGGCTGATGGCAGCGACGCTCATTCCCCGCCCTCCCTACCGTTCTCCCCCGTGGCCGACCATTCCTTGACGCGCTCGAGGTGCTCGTAGTCGCTAAAGGCGGGCACCGCCTCCGGCCGCGGCCGCGCCTCGTACGGCGTCGCCGCATCGTCGAAGCGCTGGATCAAGGCGAGGAGGCGCTCGCGCGCCGTCTCGGCGAGCGCCTGCGCATCCTCCTTGAGCGGCCTCTCCTCGCCGGGCGGCTCGCCGCCGGAAAGGCGCCAGAAGGCGAGCGATTTGACCGCCGACGCGGGCACCTCGCTGAAGGCGCCTTCCATCGCCATAACGGCCTCGAGCGGAAGCTGGGGCGCGAGCCCTTGGGCGATCTCCGCGGCACTCGGCAGCCTCCCGGTCTTGTAGTCGATGATGGCGAGGCCGCCCTCGCTCAGGCGATCGATGCGGTCGGCCTTGCCCTTGAGGAGGAACGGCCCGCCCTCGCTCGCCAGCGTCAAGAGGCCCCTCACCTCCGTATGGCTTGCTGAGAGATGCGCGCGCCGCTCACGCTCATTTGCCACGAACCACGCGGCGATGCGCTCGAAGCGCGGCCACCAGAAGGCGCGCACGCCGGGGCGCTCGAGTGCTGCGCCGAAGGTGCGGGCGCCGATCCTGAGGAGCTCCTCGACCGCGTCGGCCGGCAAGGCGCCTTGGAAATTGCGCACGAAGCGGTCAAGGGCGGCGTGGATGAAGCTGCCGCGCTCGGCGGCACCCGGATCCGCATCGAGCGGATCGAGCGCCTTGAGGTTGAGGACGTGGCGCGCGTAGATCGCATAGGGGTCGCGCATCCAGGTCTCGATCTCGGTGACCGAGAGGCGGCGCGGCCGTGCGGCGAGTGGGGGCCGCGGTGCCGGCGGCGCTGCCGGTACGGGCGGCCCCGGCACCTCGTCGAGCGCCTTGTGCCAGGCGAGCCAGCGCGCGGGAGCTGCGGTCTCGAGCGTCGTCCCCGCGGCGCGCAGCAACGCCTCGAGGCGCAGGAGCCAGCGCGCCGGCACGGTCGGCGTGCCGTCCACCTTGAGCGCGCGGGTGAGCACCACCTCGCGCGCGGAAGAGGCCTGGGCGAAGTCGTGCGCCGAGAGCCCGACGCGCCGCTCCGCCTCGGGCAGGCCGAAGGCAGCGCGCATCGGCCGCGACATCCAGGGATCGACAGGCGGGGCGGCCGGCCAGGTGCCCTCGTTCAAGCCGCCGAGGACGACAAGATCGGCATGCTGGAGACGGGCCTCGAGCGGCCCCCAGATGAAGAGGCGCGGGTGGCGGCCATAACGCGGCCGCACCTGGCGCTCGCCGAGGAGACTCGCGAAGAAGGCCGGGTAGGCGCTGCCCTCGAGCCTGCGGATGCGGAGCGCCGCATGCTCGAGCTCGTCGACGAAGCTCGCGGCTTCCTCGCCGGCCTCGCCCGCCCACAAGCGCTCCGCGCCTGCGAGCCGCGCCGTCGCCGCGAGCGCTTCCGCCGCCGCGATGTGCGCTTGCACCGCGCGGGGTGCGGCGAGCGCGCGCCGGCCGAGGAGCTTGACGAGCGGGCCGAGTGCCGCCTCCAGGCGATCGACGAGCTTGGCAAGGGTTTTTCGCGATCCCTCGTCGCCGAGCGCCCTCAGTGCCGCGCGCAGGCCGCGGATGCCGGGTGCCGGCCGCGGCCCGCGCAGGATCGCCAGCTCGAGGAGGCGGCCGAGGTGGCGAAAGGCGGGCGGCTCCTCCCCGCCTGCGGCGAGGGGGTGCTTGAGGAGCGCCACGAGCGGGAGAGGTGCCAGGCCCTCGGCCGCGGCCTCGGCGAGAAGGCGGAGGAAGGTCCCGGGCGGCGTCGCCGCGAGCGGCGTGCCCGCGGAATCGTCGACCTCGATGCCCCAGCGTTCGAGCTCGGCCGCGACCCGGCGCGCGAGCGCGCGGTCGGGCGTCACCAGGGCCGCGGTGCGCCCGGGCGTCTCGAGTGCTTCGCGCATGAGAAGGGCGACCACACCCGCCTCCTCGCGCGGCGTGGGACAGTCGACGCGCCTCAAGCCGTTGAGCGCCTCCGGCGGCGGCTTGGCGAGTCCGCGCCAGGCGTCGGTTGAGGCGGCGGGGAGCATCGCCGCGGCAATGAGGGCCGCGCGCGCGGGAGGCGAAGCCTCGAGCCCCTCCCACGGCCAGTCCTCGACTTGATGCCGGGCGATGCCGACGCGCTCAAGGAGACGCTTGAGCCCAAATTGCGGATGGCTCGGCTCGAGCCTCTCCCAGGCATCGCTCTCGGTCTGCCGGTCGAGGCCGGGCAGCACGAGGCGGCCCGTGGGCAGGGTCGCCACCAGCGCCAAGAGATCGGCGGTCGCGGGAATGCTGCCGGTCGAGCCGGCCGCGATCACGGCACCCTCGGGCGGTCGCGCGCGCCAAAGGGCCGCTTGGGCCTCGAGCACGCGATTGCGCCGCTCCGCCGGATCGAGGGCCCCTTCCTCCGCGAGCACTTTGGGCCAATGCTCGGTGACGATCTTGAGGAACTCGAGCGTGATCTGCCAGTGCGCGGCATAGCGCTCGGGCACCAGGCTCTCAAGACGCTCGAAGCCGATGCGCTCGGTCGCCACCTGATCGATGAGCCGGCCGAGCTCGCCGGCGAGTTGCACCGCCTGCGCGAGCGTGTGGCCCTTGAGCTTGAGGATGAGCTCGGCAAGCAGCAGACGACGGCGCAGCTCCGGGATCGCGGGTGGGATCTCGAGGGCACTCGCGGCGAGCGGGGTCTCTTCCGCGGCGAAGGCGAGGGCGTCTTCGTCGATGTCGCCGATCGGCACGAGACGCGGCAGGAGCAAGGCCTTGCCGTGCGAGCGCCGCAGGAAGGCCTCGCGCAAGTTGCGCGCCGCGCGCCGGGTCGGCAGCAGGATGCTCATGCGGCTGAGTGCCAACGCATCGCTGCCGCACTCGCGCAAGAGCTCGGCGGCCAGCGCCTCGAGGAAGGGAACCCCCGGAGGGATGGTGTAAACGTGCGGCGCGCGCTCGCTCATCGCGCGGCCCCGGAGGTGCTTCCGACCGGCGGCCCCTCGTCGCTACGCGCCCTTGCGAGTGCGGCCTCGGCGAGGGCGATACCTGCGAGCGTGCCCACGTCGAAAGAGCGCCCCTCGTGCACGAGGCCAAAAAGGCGTCCAGCCGCGAGGGCTTTGTCCCACAGCCGGTTGAGCGAGAACGCCTCAACCTTGACCCCGTCGAAGAGCCTGGCCGAGAGAAGCTGAATGCCGATGTAGAGATAGGGGGCCTCTCCGTCCGCTTGGCGGCGGCGCAAGCGACCCTCGGCCGCGAGGTGGAAGTCGCCCCGCCCGTCGTAGCCGGCAACAGCGTCGCGCGGCGCCAGGAGGAGGAGGCCGTCCATGCGGTCCTCGTCCCAAGCTTGCGCGAGACGGAGGAGCGTGTCGCGCTTGCCGTCGAGCCAGAGCGCGTCGCTGTTGATCACGTAGAAGGGTCCAGGGGCCAGGAGCGGCAGCGCCTTCGCGATGCCGCCGCCGGTCTCGAGCAGCTCGGGCTCGTGCGAGAGGATGACGTGCGGGCGGTGGCGCGAGGCGAGATGGTGCTCGATCAGCTCCGCGAGATGGTGGGTGTTGACCACGACCGTCTCGACCCCCGCGGCCGCGAGGCGGTCGAGCGCCCGATCGAGGAGCGTGCGGCCGGCGATGGGGACGAGCGGCTTCGGGATGCGCTCGGTGAGCGGCCGCATGCGCAGGCCGAGGCCCGCCGCGAGCACGATCGCGCGGGCGGGTGCCGTCACCTCGCGGCCTCGCGCGCCGGCACGCGGCGCATCTCACGCGGCAGCTCGCGCGCGAGCCACTCTCTCACCGGCTCGAGCGCCGGGTGCGCGGTGTCATGCTCGATGAGCCGCCAAAGCCGCGGGATATGGTCGAGGTACCAGGGCTTGCCGTCGCGCACGCAGAGACGGGTGAAGACGCCGAGGATGCGCAGGTTGCGCTGGGCGCCCATGATCGCGTAGGAGGCCGCGAAGGCTTGGCGCTCGAGTGCCGGGAAGGCCGCGAGGTAGCGCTCGATGAGTGTCGCCTGCAACTCGGCCGGCACGTCGCGCCGCGCATCCTCGAGGAGCGAGACGAGATCGTAGGTGACGGGCCCGATCACCGCGTCCTGGAAATCGAGGAGCCCGCAGGCGGCGACACCCGCGCGCTCCCGGAGCAGCATCAGGTTGTCGGGAAAGAAATCGCGCAAGACCAGGCTCGAGGGCACGCCGCGGGCAAGCGGCAGCACCGCCTGCCACCTCGCGCGATAGTCGTCGCGCGCGCGCTCCGCTACGGGAGTGCCGGTGAGGGCTGGGAGGTACCAGTCCAAGAGGACCATCGCCTCGCTCAGCATGCGCGCATCGTCGTAGGCGGGCACGGCTATGGCACGCGCGCGCGGATGGCGGTGAAGGGCTATGAGCGTGTCGAGTGCCAACACATAGAGCGCTGCGGCGTCCTCCGCGCGGCCCACGAGGGCGGCCATGTTGGCGTCGCCCAGATCCTCGATGAGGAGCAGGCCCGCCGTCTCGTCGGCGGCATAAACGCGCGGGGCGGAGAGGCCGATCGAGACGAGATGCCGCGCCAACGCGAGATAGGGCCGCACATCCTCGTGCGGAGGCGGGGCATCCATGAGCACCACACTTGAGCCGCCCGAGTTGCTGAGCCGCTCGTAGCGCCGGAACGAGGCATCGCCGGCGATGGGCCGCCGCGCCGCCCCCGCCCAGCCGTGGCGCGCGAGAAAATCCTCGATGAGGGTTTCGCGCTCGCTCACGCCTTGAGCTCCGCAAGCCGCCTCGCCCAGCGGCCATGCCCGGTCAAGCGCACGCACCGCGCATCGCTCTCCTCGGCGAAGGCGAGTGCTAGATCGAGGCGCTCGGGCGGCAAGAGCGGGCCGAGCCGCTCCGGCCACTCGATCAGCGTCACCCCCTCCGCAAAAGCCTCCTCGATGCCGAGCTCATAGGCCTCCTCGGGCCGCTCGAGGCGATAAAGGTCGAAGTGGTAAAGGGTGAGGGTGCCGAGTTCATAGAGCTGGACGAGCGTGAAGGTCGGGCTCGGCACCTCCTCCTCGCCGCCAAGGGCTGTGATGAAGGCGCGCGCAAAGGCGGTCTTGCCGACCCCGAGCGGGCCGGCGAGCGCCAGCACGTCGCCCACGCGCGCCAGGCGCGCAAGGGCCGCCGCGAGCCGCTCGGTCGCCGCCAGGTCGGCGAGGTAGAGCTCGCGCGAGCTCGTTCCTTTGTGCGCAGCCTCCGCCTGCCGCGACGCGGCTTTCGTCATTCCTCCCGATCCCCACCGCCATGTGGCATCCCCTCACCCTACCCTCTCCCCCTGAAGGGGGAGAGGGAAATCTGCCTTAATTCGGCGCAGCCTCTCCCGGCTGCGGGAGAGGGAGGGTGAAAGAGGCGGCGCTCAGATTAATAGCGGTAATGGTCCGACTTGAAGGGGCCGCTGGCGCCTATGCCGAGGTAGCTCGCCTGGGCTTGCGTGAGCTTGGTGAGCTTGGCGCCGACCTTGGCGAGGTGAAGGGCCGCCACCTTCTCGTCGAGCGTCTTGGGCAGCGTATAGACCTTCTTCTCGTACTTTCCCGGGTTCGACCACAGCTCGATCTGCGCCAACACCTGGTTGGTGAAGGAGGCGCTCATCACGAAGCTCGGATGGCCGGTGGCGCAGCCGAGATTGACCAGGCGGCCCTCGGCCAGGAGGAGGATGCGCTTGCCGTCGGGGAACTCGACTTCGTCGACCTGCGGCTTGACGTTGTGCCACTTGAAGTTCCTCAGGCCGGCGACCTGGATCTCGGAATCGAAGTGCCCGATGTTGCAGACGATCGCGCGGTCCCTCATCCTGCGCATGTGCTCGACGGTGATCACGTGGACGTTCCCCGTCGCGGTCACGAAGATGTCGGCGCGCGGGGCGGCCTCCTCCATGGTGACGACCTCGTAGCCCTCCATCGCCGCCTGGAGCGCGCAGATGGGGTCGATCTCGGAGACGATCACGCGCGCGCCGGCATGGCGGAGGGAGGCGGCCGAGCCCTTGCCCACGTCGCCGAAGCCGCACACCATCGCCACCTTGCCCGCCATCATCACGTCGGTCGCGCGGCGAATGCCGTCGACGAGGGACTCGCGGCAGCCGTAGAGATTGTCGAATTTCGACTTGGTCACGGAATCATTGACGTTGATCGCGGGGAACAGAAGCCGGCCGTCCTCGGCCATCTGATAGAGGCGGTGCACTCCGGTCGTGGTCTCCTCGGTGACGCCGCGAATCGACTTGCCCAGTGCTGCGTACCAACCGGGCTTCGCCTTGAGGTGCCGCAGAATCGCGCCGTAGAGCGCCTCTTCTTCCTCGTTGCTCGGCTTGGCGACCGCCGCGGCATTCTCCTCGGCGCGCGTGCCGAGATGGACGAGGAGCGTCGCGTCGCCGCCGTCATCGAGGATCATGTTGGGGCCGCCGCCCGAAGCCCATTCGAAGATGCGGTGGGTGAACTCCCAATATTCCGCGAGGCTCTCGCCCTTGTAGGCGAAGACGGGGGTGCCGGCCTCGGCGATCGCCGCCGCCGCGTGGTCCTGGGTCGAGAAGATGTTGCACGACGCCCAGCGCACCTCGGCGCCGAGCGCCTGCAAGGTCTCGATGAGGACGGCCGTCTGGATCGTCATGTGGAGCGAGCCCGCGATGCGCGCACCCTTGAGCGGCTGCGTCTTGCCGTATTCGGCGCGCACCGCCATGAGCCCCGGCATCTCGGTCTCCGCGATCGCGATCTCGCGCCGCCCCCAGCCGGCCAGCGAAATGTCGGCAACCCTATAGTCCGGCTTGGCGACGGCGGCTTGGGCGGTCATGGCGGGCTCCTCGAAGGGTGACAGGACGGCGCGCCGGGAGCGGCAGACTCCGGTGCTGCGACCGCGCGTCTATAGCAGCGCACAGGGCCGCGGGCAAGACAAATATAAAGAGATGTTTATGTCGTTATGTTTGGTGCCGGCAAGAGAGTCCGAGCCGTCGCGCCGCCCCCGGCTGCGCCGGCGCTACACCCGCGCGAGCGCCGTCGCCGTGCGCGCCGCGGCCTCGCGCTTGGCCTTCTCGGTCGCGGCCCGCGCCGAATCCGTGACCTTGTAGATCTCCAAGCGATCGAGCTCGTCGTCGCTTGCGGGACTGAGGGCCGTGTCCATGTAGTCGCGCGCCTTGGGGTCGCGCTTGATGGCGGCGCGCACGCGCGTGAGGCGCCAGACCCTGCGCGCGATCTTGACGTATTTGACGAAGAGGCCGGCCCAATATTTCGGGTAGAACGCGAGCACGCTCTCGACCGGAAAGCCGGGGCGGCGGTCCTTGCGCACCTTGATGCGCACCAGCCCGCCTTCCAAGGGATGCACACCCTCGATGCTGAGGCAGCAGGAGAACCACATGAGGAGGAACAATATCTTGCCCGGGCTCATGTCCTTGGCGACGGCGCGCCGCATCACCGTCTCCATGTGCTCGGGCGTGTAGTAGGTCTCCCAGGCGAGACGATAGGCGCGCTCCCATTCCTCCTTCGACATCACCGGATGGGTGGTGCACACGTGCTCGAGGTCGTACTTGTTCATGTCCGGATCGAGCGGTGCCCCCTTGAGCCACAGCCGCTTGTGGTCTTCCGAGCCCGGCAGCGGCGTAAGGTAGAAAAACTCCAGGAGATCGAGCGGCAGCTCGCGCTGGACGATCTTGATGTCGCGGACGATCGACTCGGGCGTGTCGGTGGGGAAGCCCAGGATGTAGCCGGCATAGATGTAGCAGCCGACCCGCTTCCACTCCAGCATCATCGTGCGGTATTCGGCGATATGGTTCTGCCGCTTCTTGGCGCTGAGCAGGCTGTCCGGATTGATGTTCTCGAGCCCCATGAAGACGCGGGTGACGCCGGCGCGGGCGGCCTTCTCGATGAAGTTGGGCAGCTTGTGGCAGAGCGTGTCGACCTGGATGACGAAACGGAGAAAGATTCCCTCACCCTCGCGCATCTCGATCAAGCGGTCGAAGATCGCCTCCCAGTTCCGGTTGCGCGCGAAATTGTCGTCGGTGATGAAGAAGTGATCGATCCCCTGGGCGAGATTGCTGCGGATGATCGCCTCGACGTCGTCGGCCGAGCGATAGCGCGACTTGCGGCCTTGCACGTTGATGATGGTGCAGAACGAGCATTGGAAGGGACAGCCGCGCCCGGCATCGAAGCTCGAGGTCAGCCCGATGGTGCGCCCGACGCGCACCGCCGGCAGGATCGGGAGCACCGCGTCCTCGAGTGCCGGCAGATCCTCCATGTAGTTGTAGATCGGCTTCATCCGGCCGGCGAGCGCGTCGCGCAGCACGCCGTCGAGCCGGCCCTCCGCCTCGCCTGCGAAGAACGAGATGCCGAGGTCGAGCGCCTCCTTCAGGTCGGCGGGCATCTCCGGCAGCATGGCAAGGCAGCCGGAGACGTGGAAGCCGCCGATGCACACCTGGATGCCCGCCGCGCGCAACTTCCGGGCGAGATCAATCGCGCGCGGGAATTGGTTCGACTGCACGCCGACGAAGCCGACCAGGCCGAGACCGCCGCTCTCGCGGATCGCGCGCACGATCCGCTCTGTCCGGATACGCGTGTTGGTCTCGTTGTACGCGGTGATGACGAGCTCGACATCCTCCCCGAGCACGCCGCGCGCCTGGCAGTCGAGTGCCAAGCCATAAAGCGCGGCGAGCGAGTTCGCGGGAATGCCCGAGCGCAGCCATTGGATGACGTAGCCGTCATCGTCGTAATGCGACGGCCTGATCAGAAAAAGCTGGAATCGTCTCCGCTCGGTCGCTCCCAGACGCCCCATCCCCACCTGCTCCGCTTGTGGCCAGTCAAGAATGCCTCGAAACTACGTTAAATCACCGGCTTTGCTCAAGGGGGTTGTTGCAGCCGGGCCAACCAGCCACAATAGGTAAGCCGGGTTCGCAATCCCGGCAACTGCATGACGCGGCGTATCGCTGAGCTCGAAACGACGCCTGAAATCCAGTGACGCGCCTTTCGCCGAGACATCAAGAGGAGAGCCCCGATGAGCCGTCTGGCTCCGAATTCGATGCATGCGCGGGACATCGCGCATTTCCTCCACCCGCAGACGAACCTCGTGGCGCATGAACAAGAGGGCCCGACCATCATCACGCGCGGCAAGGGCATCTACGTCTATGACGACCAGGGCCGGGAATATCTCGAGGGTGCCGCAGGGCTGTGGTGCGCCTCCCTGGGCTTCGCCAGCGAGCGCCTTGCCAAGGTCGCCTATGAGCAGATGCGCACGCTGGGTTTTTCCCACACCTTTCGCCATGTTTCGAATGAGGCCGGCATCGACCTCGCGGAGAAGCTCATTCAGATCGCACCGGTGCCGATGTCGAAAGTGCTCTTCCAGTGTTCCGGCTCCGAGGCGAACGACACCGCCATCAAGCTCGCCTGGTATTACCATTCGGCGATCGGCAAGCCGCGAAAGACCAAGATCATCGGCCGCAAGATGGGGTATCACGGTAGCACCTGCGCGGCGATCAGTGCTTCCGGGAAGCCCGAAATGCACGCCGACTTCAATCTGCCGCTCGCGTCGTTTCTCCACACCGAGTTCCCGCACTACTACAGGTACCACGAGGAAGGGGAGAGCGAGGCCGAGTTCGCCACGCGCATGGCGGATGCCCTCGAAGCGCTGATCCTGAGAGAAGGCCCCGAGACGGTGGCCGCCTTCATTGCCGAGCCCATCCAGGGTGCGGGCGGAGCGGTGCTCCCGCCGGAAGGCTACTTCGCCAAGGTCCAGGCGGTGCTGAGGGAATACGAGATTCTCTTCATCGCCGACGAGGTGATCTGCGGTTTCGGGCGGACCGGCAACATGTGGGGATCCGAGACCTTCCGTTTGAAGCCCGACATGATCACTTGCGCCAAGGCGCTCTCGGCCGGCATGCAGCCGATCTCGGCACTTTTGCTCAACGAGAAGATCTATCAGGCAATGCTCGAGGAGAGCCGGAAGATCGGCAGTTTCGCGCATGGCATGACGTATTCGGGACATCCGGTGACCACCGCGGTCGCGAGGGAAACGCTGCGCATCTACGACGAGATGGATCTCGTCGGGCATGTGAAGCGGGTCGGCCCAGTGATGCAGAAGGCGTTGAGCCGCTTCGCCGATCATCCTCTGGTCGGGGACGTACGTGGAATTGGACTCATCGCCGGCATCGATATCGTCGCCGACAAGAAGGCGCGCACGCCGCACGAGGCTGCGCTCAAGGTTCCGGCGATTTTCGAGCGCAATGCCAAGAAGCATAGCCTCATACTGCGCTTCATCCGGAATCGCGTTGCGTTTTCGCCGCCGCTGATCATCACAGAAGACGAAATCGGCGAGTTGGTGCGCCGGTTTGGACGGGCACTCGATGATACCCAGGCAGAACTATCCGGTGCTTGAGGCGCGGCCGGTCGTTAGAGCATTTTCTCGGTAAGTGGACGCAACGTTCCCCCTCACCCAGCTTCGGCTAAGCTCGGCTTTGCCTCGCTAAGCCTACGCAACCCTCTCCCCCGTGTCGGGGGAGAGGGTAGGGTGAGGGGGATGCTTCGATCACGTCGGGAATCGCTCTAAGCGCTGCCGCTGGCGTAAAGCCAGCGGGCGACGAGCGCCTCGGTGTCGCCGCCGAACGCCTCGCGCGAGCCCTCGGAGAGGACGGTACCGGTCCGCATCACGTAGACGTAATCGGCGATGTCGAGCGCGCGCTTGATGTTCTGGTCGACGAGGAGGACCGCCTTGCCCAGTGCCGCGAGGTCCTTGATCAGGTCGTAGATGAGCGAGGCGACGCGCGGCTCGATGCCGGCCGTGGGCTCGTCGATGAGGAAGAGCGCCGGGTCGTGCATCAGGCTGCGCGCGATCTCGAGCTGGCGCTGCTGTCCGCCGCTCAAGGTGCCCGCGGCCTGGCGCCGCTTCTCCCCCAAGATGGGGAAGCGTTCGTAGGCGCGGCGCACCAGCTCCTCGACGCGGCTCCGTTCCGAGCGGTAGTTCCAGGCGCCCAGCCGCAGGTTCACCCCGACGCTGAGATAGGGAAAGATGCTCGGGCGCTGCGGCAGGTAGGCGACCCCGAGCCGCCCCATCTCGTGCGGCGCGACCGCGCCGAGCGGCCGGCCGTCGAGCCGGATCTCGCCTGCCCGCGCCGGCAGGAACCCGAACAACACCTTGAGCAGCGTCGACTTGCCGGTTCCGTTGGGCCCCAGCACGCAGCGGACCTGCCCGCGCATGGCCTCGACCGAGACGCCCCGCAGGATGTCGATGCCGGGCAGGTAGCCCGCGACGAGGTCCCGGGCGGCCAGGCAGGCTGGGCCATCCACCGGCTCGGTTGCCATCTCAGAGCCCCGCATAGGCCGCGAGCACGGCCTGATCCGTGCGGACTGCGTCGGGCGGCCCGTCGGCGATCTTGCGTCCCCTGGCCATGACCACGAGTCGCCGCGAGATGCGCAGGATCGATTCCATGTCGTGGTCGACGACGACGAAGGTGCGGCCCGATTGGTGGAGCTCCTGGATGCGCTTGAGGAGCTCGTCGCGGAGCTGAGGGTGGACGCCCGCGAAGGGCTCGTCGAGGAACAGCACGGCGGGGTCCAGCATCAGGCAGCGCCCGAGCTCGAGCAGCCTCTGCTGACCGCCCGAGAGGTTCTTCGCGTTAAGGCTCGCCACTTGCGCGAGGTTCAGGAACTCGAGGTAGTCGCGCGCGCGCTTCTCGACGGCGTGCCAATGGGAGTGCGGGCGCGTCAGCCCGGGCACGAGCATGTTCTCGAGCACCGTCATGCGGCCGAAGAGCTGGGTCAGCTGGAACGTCCGCGCCACCCCCATTGCCGCAAAGAAGTGCGCGGGCCTGCCGCTGACCCGCCGGCCGCGCAGGATCACCTCTCCGCCGTCCGGCATGAGATGGCCGGTCAGCATGTTGATGAGCGTGGTCTTGCCGGAGCCGTTCGGGCCGATCAGCCCGATGAGGTCGCCCTCCTCGACGGTGAACTCCACCGCATCGTTGGCGAAAATGCCGCCGAAGTGCTTGCTGAGGCCTGCCGCCCGCACGAGTTCGACGCCCCCGCTCATGCCCGCGAGTCCTCCTGCCCGGCATCGCGGGCGACCGGCGGTGCCGCGCTGCGGGGTTCGCCCAGCCGTACGAAGCGGAGCCAGATCGGGGTCAGGAGGCCGTTGCGGGCGAAGCGCATCGTGACAAGCAGGATCACCCCGAAGATGGGAAGCCGCCACTGGCCATACTCCCGCAAGAGCTCGAGGAGAAACTCCACCGCGAACGCCCCGCCGACCGCGGTCGGCAATCGCTCCATGCCGCCGATCACGGTCATCACGACCAGCACGGCCATGAGGTCGAGCCCGCCGAGGCTCGGGGTCAATATGGGGATGTAATGCGCGTAGAAAACCCCGGCGAGCCCAGCGAATCCGCTCGCGATCGCGAACACCAGGATGCGGAACCGGGCGACCGCGATGCCGGACGCCGCCGCCGCCTGCTCGTCCTCGCGGATGGCGCGCAGGAACAGCCCCCAGCGCGAGCGTACGATCCAGCCCATGATCGCGAGGGAGGCCGCGAGGAGCGCGAAGGAGGTGTAGAAATACGGCAGGCGTGAGACCGTGTGGAACAGCGGCTCGGTGTGCAGCCCGGCCATGCCGGCGGTCACGTCGTCCTCGGTCGAGAAGGTGATCCGGATGATCTCGGCGAATCCCAGGGTGAAGATCGCGAGATACGGTCCGCTCATGCGCAGGCACACCCACCCGACAACCCCACCGAGCAAGCAACACATGGCGATCCCCGCGGCCATGCCGAGCGGGATGGGAATGCCGTACCACTTGACCAGGAGTGCCGAGGTATAGCCGCCGACCGACGCGAACGCCATATGGCCGAGCGAGAAGAGGCCGGCGTAGCCGGCCAGGAGCGACCAGCTCGCGGCCAGGATGCCGTAGAACATCGCGATGATGGCGACGTGCATCCAGTAGGAGTTCAGCTGGTCCACGCAGGCGAGTGCGACCGCCGCGACCGCGAGCAGGATATAGACATGGAGGCCCCGCACGCGGCCTATTCCATCCGCAGATGGCGCCGGCCGAACAACCCGGTCGGCCTAAAGATCAGGACGGCCATCAGCACCAGCACCCCGAAGGCATTGGTATAGGCCAGCGCCCGGGTCGCATCCGGCAAAAAGGCCGTAAAGAGGCTCTCCGTCTCTCCGAGGACGACCCCTGCGAGGATGCTGCCGACGACTGAGCCCATTCCGCCGAGGATCACGATGACGTAGGCCTGGATGTTCGGCAGCACCCCCATGTCGGGTGCGAGCGAGAAGATCGGCGCGATGAGGGCGCCGGCGGCCGCGGCGAGCGCTGCACCCACCCCGAACGCGAACGAGTTGAAGCGCTGGGTATTGATGCCCACGATCGCGGCGGACTCGCGCGACTGGCTGACGGCGTCGAGCGCTTGGCCCCAGATCGTTCGCTGCATGAAGTAGAGGAGGGCCAGGATCAGGGCGATCCCGACGACGCCCGCGAACAGACGGTCGTTCGTCACGATCAGGTTCCCGATCCGCACGACTCCCGGAACGAAGGACGGCGGCTTGAGCGGAAAGGGTCCGAACACGATGATCGCCATGTTTCGAAGGAAGAACGCCAGGCCGAACGTCACGATGAGGCCGTATTCGTCCTTGCGCTCGGTCGCATCGCTATAAAGCGGCGTCAGCAACGTGCGCTCGAGGATGATCGCGAGGACGAAGAGCGCCATCATCGACACGAACATCGCCGCGAGTGGGGGAACGCCGAAGAGCGTGATGACGTAGTAGGCGCAATAGCCCCCCAGCATGTAGAGGTCGCCGTGGGCGAAGTTGACGATCTTCAGGATGGAAAAGATGAGCGTCACGCCGACAGCGATCAGCGCATAGATCACCCCGATGACGGCTCCGTTCGCCGACTGGATGAAGAGATAGTCCCAGCTCATCATCCGGAGAACGCGGTCTCGAATGCAAAGCGGGGAAGGTCCGGCGTCGCAGCCAAGGACCTCCCCCGCGAGGCTGTCATGACGGCTCCGCGCCGAGGCTTACTTGGGCGGCCTGTTGTACATGTACTTCACGTCCGCGACGTTGCGCGGCCAGATGATCGGCGCGTCCTCGGGCGTCTGGTTCACCTTGTCGTACTGCACGAGCGCGACCGGCGCCTCCATGAACTGGTGGTACGCCCAATCCGGCGTGTGGCTCGTCGAGAACGTATACATCCCG
>DATNIJ010000289.1:0-4257 GCA_035604475.1 Alphaproteobacteria bacterium | reverse complement strand
CGGCTCGCCGGCGTCATCGGTCCCCTCGGTCCCTTGCGCGGCGGGCTCAGCATCGCCTCGCTGGCGGCACCGCTCGAGCGCGCCTTCCGCATGAAGCCGCTTGCGGCGGTGGCTTTGGCGCTCAACTCGCCGGGCGGTGCGGCGACGCAGTCGGCACTCATCGCGGCGCGCGTTCGCCAGCTCGCCGAGGAGAAGGGTGTCTCCGTCATCGCCTTCGTCGAGGATGTCGCGGCCTCGGGCGGCTATTGGCTCGCCGCGGCCGCGGACGAGATTTACGCGAGCGAGACCTCGATCGTCGGCTCGATCGGCGTGATCTCGGCGGGCTTCGGCTTCCACGAGCTGATCGCGCGCCTCGGCATCCGCCGCCGGCTCTATACCGCGGGCGAGCGCAAGGCGATGCTCGATCCGTTCCTCGAGGAAAACCCGGCGGACGTGGAGCGTCTCAAGGCGTTGCAGCGCGAGGTGCACGAGGCCTTCAAGGCGTATGTGCGCGCGCGGCGCGGGTCCAAGCTCAAGTTGCCCGAAGAGCAGCTCTTCAACGGCGAGTTCTGGACAGGCAAGCGCGCGCTCGAGCTTGGCCTCGTCGACGGCATCGGCGATCTCAGGGGAACGCTGCGTCGCCGCTTCGGCGACAAGGTGCGCCTCCGCCTGGTCGGCGGCGAGCGCGGCTGGCTCAGGCGCCGGCTTAGGCTCGCGGCCGAGCACGCCGGTCAAGCCGCAGCGCCGGTCGAGTGGGCGGCCGAGCTTCTCTCCGCCCTCGAGGCGCGCGCGCTTTGGGCCCGCTTCGGGCTCTAAGAATCTATCTCGAAAAGCTGTTTGGACCGCCGGCCAGGAGGAGTGTTGCCGCGTCAGGGCACTGTCGCAAGAAGTTCCTGCAGCCAAGCGATGACCGCGTCTATGCGCCCTTCATGGCGCAACTCGCGATGCGTCAACAGCCACACCTCACGAGACAAGATGGCCTTGGGCCCGAGACGCTCCAGGCGTTTGTCTCGATCGGCAACACAGCACGGCAGCACCGATTTGCCCAGGCCAGAGTAAATGGCCTGAACTATCGCCTCTGCATCGTTGACCGAGAGGGGAGCGGGGTGGCGGCCCTCGGCTGCGGCGGCGATCCAGCGCGCCTGCGGAAGATGCCTTAAGCCCTCTTCATAGCCGATCCACGGAAGGCGATCGGCGTTGCATCCACGTGGACCATAGGCTGCGTAATCCAGTCGCCCGATGCGCTTCGTGAGCGCCGCGCCGCCTCGTTCAGGCCGGGACATGCGCAAGGCGATGTCGGCTTCCCGCCGCGAGAGGCTGAGGTTCCGCGGCTCGGCGATGAGCTCGAGCTGAATGCGAGGATACGCCGCGCGAAAGCTCGGCAGGGCCGGGATGATGAGCCGATTGACGAGGATCGGCACCGCGGTCAGGCGGACAACGCCAGCAGCCGAAGAGTAATCGTTGCCAACGCCGCTTTCCAAAGCGTCGATCTCTGCTTTGACCTGAGCGGCACGAGAAATCGCGACCTCTCCTGCCTTTGTTGGATGGAGAAGGCCGTCAACGCGCTCGAATAGGCGTGCACCGAGCGACGCTTCGGCCGCCGCAAGGCGCCGCGCCACGGTCGTCTGATTGACGGCGAGCCGCCGGGCTGCGCCGACAAGCGTTCCGGCGCGGGCGACCGTCAGGACGTAATGCAGGTCATCCCAATCCATAGCGCTGCATTTTTGCAGATCTTTGCGGCGGCTTTCATCATTTTTCTGCAGCCCTCGCACCGGTACCATCTCCGGTATCGCGGTCAGACCGGCGATGACTGCCGGACGAAGGAGACTGAAGATGCTGTTCGTTGTACTGTTTACGGACAATCCCGAGCGGGCGGACGCGCGGCAACGCCTAATGCCCGACCATCTCGATTTTCTCGAGAAACACCATCCCTCCATCCGCGCCGCCGGTCCGCTTCGGGACGCGGCCAGCGGCGAGGAGGCGGGCGGATTGTGGTTCGTGGAAGCCGAAACCGCCGACGCTGTCAGGCGGCTCTACGAAAGCGATCCCTTCTGGCCCACGGGTCTGCGCAAGTCCATACGCGTGCTGGAGTGGTCTCGGGTATTTGCCGATGGGCACCGTTTGATCTGACGGTTGATCGGGTTGTATGACGTGGATCGCGTCGCTCGGGATGCGGTTGCAGCGGAGTCCGGTGCCGCCGCAGCACCTACTGCATGAACCAGCCGTGGCTCACCACGACGGATTGCCCGGTGAGCGCATTGGTGGGAAAGGCGGCGAGGAAGACCGCGAGGCCGGCCACGTCCTCGAGCGTGGTGAACTCGCCGTCGACGGTCTGGCCGAGCATGACCTTCTTGACGACTTCCTCCTCGCTGATGCCGAGATCTTTGGCTTGCTCGGGGATCTGCTTCTCGACGAGCGGGGTGCGCACGAAGCCGGGACATATCACGTTGGCACGCACGCCGTGCTCCGCACCCTCCTTGGCGACCGTCTTGCACAGCCCGAGGAGGGCGTGCTTGGCCGCGACATAGGGCGCCTTGAGCGGCGAGGCCTCATGCGAATGGACCGAGCCCATGTAGATGATCGCGCCGCCGCGTCCCTGCTTGTACATCTGGCGCAGGGCCGCGCGCGTGACGAGGAAGCCGCCGTCGAGGTGGATCGACACCACCTTGCGCCAATCGGCATAGCTGAGCTTGTCGAGCGGGTCGATGTGCTGAATGCCCGCATTGCTCACCATGACATCGAGGCCGCCGAGGGTCTTGACCAGCGTTTCGACGGCGCCGTCGACCTCGGCCTCCTTGGTCACGTCCATGCGCAGGCCGATCGCCTCTCCGCCGGCCTTGCCGATCTCCTTGGCGACCGCGTTGGCGCCGTCGAGGTTCACGTCGGCGATGCCGAGCTTGGCGCCCTCGCGCGCGAAAGCAAGCGCGATCTCGCGCCCGATTCCGCTCCCGGCCCCGGTGACGACGGCGATCTTGTCCTTCATCTGCATGACTATTCTCCTTCTTGTTTGGCGCGGGCACGGCCCGGGCGGGGCTTTGCCGCCGGCAACGGCTCGTTCTCATAGACGCGCACGATGCCCGGCTCCGACGCGGGCGCGCACCAGCCGTGCGCCTCGAGCAGGCGAATGGCCTGGGCATACCCCTCGGCAAGGTGCCGCTCGACCGAGGAGCGCGAGAATTCATAGTCCTTGGAGGGGAGTTCGAAGGCGGCCTGCTCATAGACGAGATGCAGGATATCGATCGCGTGCGGGCAGCCGAGCGCCTGCACCTGAAGCCACAGCCCCTCGTCATCGGCATTAGCCGGCAGCTTGCTATAGAGTCGATCGATGAGTGCGCGCAGCTCGCTGATGCGATTGAAGGCGCGGATATGCTCGCTGGCGCGGCTAGCGTAGGTGATGTCCTTGAGGCGGCCTTCCACCTCGATAAGCGTCTTGGGCACCGGCCCCTTCGCATCCCAGAGATCGACGACCACAATGAGCCAATCCCGCTCCGGCGGAGTGGCGAGGATCGCCTCGAGCGGCGTGTTCGATACGATGCCGCCATCCCAATAAAGGGCGCCGTCGATCGAGACCGGCGGGAACGCCGGCGGCAAGGCGCCACTCGCCATCACATGCTCGGGACCGAGCTTTCGCTCGTGGTTGTCGAAGAAAACGGTCTTGCCGGTCTCGACGGCGACTGCGCCGAGGCTCAAGCGCACCTTGCGGGCGTTGATGCGGTCGAAGTCGACGAGCCGCTCGAGCGTGCGCTTGAGCGGAGCGGTATCATAATAGCTTGTTGCGGCAGGCCCGCCCGGCAGCAACGAAAGCGGCGGGAGCGGGCGCGGCGCGAAGAAACCGGGTTGGCCGGCGAGTGCCGTGCGCTGGGCGCTCCAGAAGTTATAAAACTGACGCAGGCCCGCAAGGCTTGCAGGCGGTGCCAAGGGGTCGGATGTGGAGATCTCGCGCCAGAATTCGTCGAGGCGCTCGTGCGCGCGGCTGCGCTCGTTGCCGGCGATGATCGCGGCGTTGATCGCGCCGATCGAGGTGCCGGCCAGCCATTGCGGCTCAAGCCCGCGCTCGCAAAGCGCCTTATAGGCGCCCGCTTGATAGGCGCCGAGCGCGCCGCCGCCTTGGAGAACGAGCGCAACTGCACGCTTATTGGGGCTGGGAGGGGGGAGGGAGGTATCGTTCATTGCCGGTGCCATCCTGAGCTGCGTCGAGGGACCTTGCCGAAGTCGGCTCCGCCCCGCCTTTCTATGTAGGTCGCGTGATGACGAAATGCTTGCCACAACATGAACGTT
>DATNIJ010000288.1:0-20532 GCA_035604475.1 Alphaproteobacteria bacterium | reverse complement strand
GGCATCGTCTACTGCGCGACGCGGCGGGCGGTCATGGAGACCGCCGCCGCGCTGACCGCGGCGGGCCGCGAGGCATTGCCTTACCATGCCGGCCTCCCCGCCGAGACGCGCGAGCGCCACCAGGACCGCTTCCTGCGCGAGGAAGGCGTGGTGATGGTGGCGACAGTCGCCTTCGGCATGGGCATCGACAAGCCCAATGTCCGCTTCGTCGCCCATCTCGACGCGCCCAAGAGCCTCGAGGCCTATTACCAGGAGACCGGCCGCGCCGGGCGCGACGGCTTGCCGGCCGATGCCTGGATGACCTACGGCCTGCCCGACGTCACCGCGCTGATGGCGCTGCTCGAAGGCTCGAACCTCGACGAGCGCCAGCGCCGGATCGAGCGCCAGAAGCTCCACGCGCTGTTGGGCTATTGCGAGACCGCGTCGTGCCGCCGCCAGGTGCTGCTCGGATATTTCGGCGAGCATGACCATCGCCCGTGCGGCAATTGCGACAATTGCCTCAAGCCCGCGCGCGTCTGGGACGGGCTGGTCGCGGCGCAGAAGGCGCTCTCGGCGGTGGTACGCACGGGCCAGCGCTTCGGCGTCGGGTATCTCGTCGACCTGCTCCTCGGCGAGGCCGACGAGCGCATGCGCCGCTTCGGGCACGACCGCCTCAAGACTTTTGGGGTGGGGCGCGAGCTCGACAGGCGCCAATGGCGCTCGGTCTTCCGCCAGCTCGTGGCACTTGGGCATCTCGACGTCGACATCGAGGGCCACGGGGGCTTGCGCTTCGGCGCGAGTGCTCCCGCCGTGCTGCGCGGCGAGCTTGCCGTCACCTTCCGAGGAGCGCCAAAGGGGAGCGTGCGCGTGCCGCGCAAGCGCGTTGCCGGCGCCGAGGCACTCTCCGCCGCCGAGGAGGCGCTTTGGCAGGCGCTGCGCGCGCGCCGCCTCGCACTCGCCAAGGAGCAGGGCGTGCCGCCCTACGTCATCTTCCACGACGCCACGCTGCTCGAGATGGCGCGGCGGCGCCCGCGCGACCGCGCGGCACTCGCCGAGATTCCCGGCGTCGGCACAAGCAAGCTCGCGCGCTACGGCGACATCGTGCTTGCCGTCATCGCCGCGGCGGCAGCGCCCCCGCGGGAGACCCGGCTGGAAAAAGACAAAGAGCCGTCCTGAATGGTCCCGGATCGGCTGCTACGCGCGAGGAAAACGAACCTTCGTCGCCTCAGACTACGGGATGCGGCTCGGTCTTCGCCTCAATCAGGCGCCGCACCAAGTCAACCAGCGCATCGAAGATGTCCCGATCGACCAGCATAGTCGCGCGACCGTGCGCAATCGCATTGCGCACGGAGATCACAGGCCGCAGTCTGTCATATTCCTTTTGCTCCAGCAGGCCGAACGACACAAGGTCCTTGAGAAGCGCTATGGGGGTCTTGGGTCGATCCGGGGCAGCGCCCAGCTCGCTCAGCCGGTGATAGCTGGCCGCCTCCAGGAGAGACCAAAGCAGCAAGAGGGCCGCTCCCGCCTCACCGGACTCATAAAGCTTGCGCGACGAGCTCAGCTTCGCGTCGATTTCATCGAGAGAAGGCGGCGGAGGAATCTCGTCATCGCGAGGCCCGCTTAGGACCAGGCGGAGCTGCCATCCAGGATGACGCCTCACCTCTTCAGCCAATGCCCGCCATTGACGAGGCTCTTTATCGAACCACTTGCTTTTGACCTCGACAACGAGGTGTTCATTGCCCCGGTGAGCGATCAGATCCGGCCGGAAATTTCGGAGAAAATCGGGCAACTCGCTCCGACCGGGCTCGCGCACGACTTCGTATCCCTGACGCGCAAGATCATCCGCCGCCTTAGTGATGGCTTCCCTCTCGCTGCGCACCACATCAATACTCATAACGGCACCTCTCCGTGGTCGGGGCCATCGGAGATACGGATATACACGAAGTCGTCGGCCAGCCGTTCCAGCGCATCGGTCAACTCGGGCGACGGGTTGCGGATTTCCAGATCACCCGCTCGTTCGGTCTTGCGCACGAGCACCTGGCTCACAAGACGATCATTTACATATACGACATTTTCGAGGGAATCCAAAATGGGTTTAACGATATTGTCCACGTCCAAATCCGTATCCCCCACATGAAAATAAATAATAACAGCCGCGACTTCGTCGACGACGAGCGGCGTTCCCAGCGGCCAATGCGCTTCGGCGGCGTTGCGGACAACGATTTTCCAGCGCTGCCTCGACTGCGAGGAGGATTGCACGGAAATAGGTATGCCCGCGACAGTGAATTCGAGCGGTTGCATGGCGCACTCGTCTCACCGGCGCGGTTGCCGCCGCGCCGGCACGCCCGCGGATGAGAGGACTAAATCCCCCCCATACAGATGTATTTGACCTCGAGGTACTCCTCGATGCCGTACTTCGAGCCCTCGCGGCCGAGGCCGGATTCCTTGACGCCGCCGAAGGGGGCGATCTCGGTCGAGATGATGCCGGTATTGATGCCGACCATGCCGTACTCGAGCGCCTCCGCCACGCGCCAGATGCGCCCGATGTCGCGGCCGTAGAAATAGCTCGCGAGGCCGAACTCGGTGTCGTTCGCCATCGCGACGGCGTCCGCCTCCGTCTTGAAGCGGAAGAGCGGGGCCACGGGGCCGAAGGTCTCCTCGCGCGCAACCACCATGGTGGGCTTCACGTCCGCGAGTATGGTCGGCTCGAAGAAGGTGCCGCCCTTGGCGTGGCGCTTGCCCCCCACCACGACGCGCGCGCCCTTCTTGAGCGCGTCCTCTATGTGCTGCTCGACCTTCTCGACCGCCTTCATGTCGATAAGCGGGCCCTGCGTGACGCCCGCCTCGATGCCGTTGCCGACGCGCAGCCCGCTTACGGCCTGGGACAGCTTGGCGGAGAACTCCTCGTAGACGGCGTCCTGCACGAGGAGGCGATTGGCGCAGACGCAGGTCTGGCCGGTGTTGCGGTACTTCGACGCGATGGCACCCTCGACCGCGGCGTCGAGATCGGCGTCGTCGAAGACGATGAAGGGCGCGTTGCCGCCGAGCTCGAGGGAGATCTTCTTGATGGTGCCCGCGCATTGCCCCATGAGGAGCTTGCCGATCTCGGTCGAGCCCGTGAAGGAGAGCTTGCGCACGATGGGGTTCGAGGTCATCTCCTTGCCGATCTCGCTCGAGCTCCCGGTCACCACGCTGAAGACGCCCTTGGGCACGCCTGCGCGCTCGGCGAGCTCGGCGAGTGCCAAGGCCGAGAAGGGCGTCTGGCTCGCAGGCTTCGCCACCATGGTGCAGCCCGCCGCGAGTGCCGGCCCCACCTTGCGGGTGATCATGGCGGAGGGGAAGTTCCATGGCGTGATCGACGCCGTCACCCCCACCGGTTGCTTGATCACCACGATGCGCTTGTCGGCCTGATGTTGCGGGATGGTGTCGCCGTAGATGCGCTTGCACTCCTCGGCGAACCATTCGATGAAGGAGGCGGCATAGACGATCTCGCCCTTGGATTCCGCGAGCGGCTTGCCCTGCTCGGCGGTCATCAGCTGGGCGAGGTCTTCCTGGTTCTCCAGCATGAGATCGGCCCACTTGCGCATCACCTTGGCGCGCTCCTTGGCGGTTTTGGCGCGCCAGGCGGGAAGTGCCCGCTCGGCCGCCTCGATCGCGCGCCGCGTCTCGTCCGTCCCCATGCGCGGGACGGTGCCGAGAATCTCGTTGGTGGCCGGATTGTTGACCTTGATCGTGGCCTTACCGTCGGCATCGATCCAGGCGCCGTCGATGTAGCATTTCTGCCGGAACAGGCTCTTGTCCTTGAGCTGCATGGCGCGTCTCCCTCGCAGGTATGGGCGGATTTCGAGGCAGTATAGGCTCACGTCCCTGCCTTGTTAACAGGGCGAGCCATGCGTCAAGCCCACGGCACCCACGCCTTAATCGACGATGAAGACCTTGGCACCCTTGGCACTATGGACAAGGTGAAAGCCGTCGCCGTCGGCGACCTGGAAGCTCGTGCCGGCCGCGCTCTCGAAGCGCCGCCCGTCCTTGAGCTCGGTCGTGAGGGCGCCCTCCAGCACAAGGACCACATGGCCGCGCTCGCACCAATGGTCGGCGCGATAGCCCGGCGAGTACTCGACCACGCGGAGGCGGAGGTTGCCCGCCTCGACCATGCGCGTGCTTGCCTCGCCGCTTGCGCCCTTGGCGGTACTCACGGGCAGCTTCGCCCAGTCGGTGGTCATAAAGGCAACATTCTCGATCTTCACGGGAACACCTCAGCGAATGCCGGCGCGCATGAAGCTTTGCACGAACTGGCGCTGGAAGAGAAGGAAGGCGACGAGGAGTGGGGCCGAGGATAAGAGCGTCGCCGCCGTGATGATCGACCAGTCGATGCCCTGATCGGTCGCGGCGAAGACCGAGAGGCCGACGGTCACGGGCCGCGTCGTCACCGAATTGGTGATGATGAGTGGCCAGAGGAAGTTGTTCCAGTGGTAACTCACCGAGACGAGGCCGAAGGCGATGTAGATGGGCCTGGCCAGGGGCACGTAGACCCGCCACAGGAGCTGGAGGACGTTGCAGCCCTCGACGCGCGCCGCCTCGTCGAGCTCCTTGGGCACACTCTTGAAGGTCTGGCGCAGGAGGAAAATGCCGAAGGCCGACGCCATGTAGGGAAGGCCGATGCCGAGGATGCTGTCGACGAGACCGAGCGCCTTCATGGTGCGGTAGTTCTCGACGATCAGCACGTCGGGCATGATCATGAGCTGCACCAGCACGAGCATGAAAAGGAGCTCGCGGCCGATAAAGTCGAAGCGCGCGAAGGCGAAGGCCGCGAGCGTAGAGAGCACGAGCTGGACGGCAAGGACCGAGCTCACCAGGACGAAGCTATTGAGGAAATAGCGCGCGAAGGGCGCCGCGTCCCAGGCGCGTGCGAAGTTCTCGAGCGTCAAGGGGGCGAGGAGGTCGAAATGGACGGCGAACTGGCTGCCGTGGAAAGCGGTCCACACGGCATAGAGGAGCGGCGTCGCCCACAGGACGCCGAGGAGCCAGGCGCCCGCGGTCTCGAGCGCCCGGCCGGGAGCGCTCGCCTCAAAGAAGGGTCTTGCCGGGGCCGGCGCGCGGGCTATGGCGCTCATCGGTAATGCACCCGCCGATCGAAGTAGAGGAACTGGCCTAGCGCCGACCCCGCCAAGATCACGAGCAGCACCATGGTGAGTGCAGCACCATAGGCCGTGTCCCAATATTTGAACGCGATCTCGTAGATATAGAAGAGGAGAAGCTCGGTCGCATTGTCCGGACCGCCGCGCGTCATCACCACCACATGGTCGACCACGCGGAAGGCATTGATCACCGCGTTCACCAGGATGAAGAGGGTCGTGGGCATGAGGAGCGGGAAGGTGACGCGGCGGAAGAAATAAACGCGCTTGGCCCCCTCCATCGCCGCCGCCTCGCCCAGGACGGGCGGGATTTGCTGGAGGGCGGCCAAATAGAAGATCATGAAGAAGCCGGACTCCTTCCAGATCGTCACTACCATGAGACAGGGAAGTGCCGTCGCGCGGTCGCCGAGCCAGTTGTGCGCGGCGAAGCCGAGGAGATGGCGCAGCTGGTCTAAGAGGCCGTAGTCGGGCGTATAGAAGAAGAGCCAGATGTTGGCGACCGCGATCATGGGCAGCACGGTCGGGGTGAAATAGGCGAGCCGCAAGGCACCTTGGCCCCGGATTTTGCCGTTGACCCAGAGCGCCATGAGAAGGGCGAGTGCTATGGACGCCGGAATGGTGCCGAGCGCGTAGATCGCGTTGTTCTGGAGTGCCAGCCAGAACACCGGGTCCTGAAGCATGGCGTGATAATTGTCGAGGCCGACGAAGGCAGCCGGGTGGCTCCCCTTGGGCGTCGAATGGAAGCTCTCGAGGAGTGTTGCCACCACCGGATAATGGGTGAACGTGCCGAGCAGCACGGCCGCGGGCAGAACCAGAAGCCAGCCGTAGATGTGCACGCGGGCGCGGCCCATTTTGCCCCCTCACCCTACCCTCTCCTCCTGAAGGAGGAGAGGGAATGTATGTTGCAGGGGCGAGCCTCCTCTCCTCCTTCAGGAGGAGAGGAAGGGACCCATTGCGTAGCAATGGGAAGGTGAGGAGGTTGCGGTGAGGCGCCCATGAGCCCTCGCCACGTCACCTGTACGCCTTGAGAATGCGCTCCGCCTCGGCCTGTGCGTCCTTCATCGCCTGAGCCGGCGTCTTGGCACCCGTGAGTGCCGCCTGGAGCCCATCGTTGAGCGCCTTGGTGACGCGCTGGTTATCGTGCGTCGAGAGCTCGGCGACGGAATATTGCAGCTGGTCGCGCGCCACCGCGGCAGCCGGGAAGTCCTTGACATAGGCCGTCATCGCCGGCGTCTGCCACGCCGCAGGGCTCGTCGCCACGTAGCCCGTGTCGATGCCCCACTCTGCCGCGCGCTCGGGTGCGGTCATCCATTTGACGAAGGCGAAGGAGGCCGCGCGCTCCTCGGGGCTCGATTTCTTGAAGATGTAGAAGTTCCCCCCGCCCGTGGGCGAGCCCCGCCGCGTGTGCGCCGGCAGCATGGCGACGCCGAAGGGGAACTTCGCGTTCGTGCGCACGTTGGTGAGGTTGCCCGTCGTCGTCCACATGAGTGCTACCTTGCGCTCGAAGAAGTCCGTGGGCGTGGTCCCCCACTCCACGATGCCGGGCGGATGGATCTTCCACTTGCGGCTCAGCTCGACCCAGTACTCGAGTGCCGCGATGACCTTGGGGTTGTCGAAATAGGTCTCGGTCCCCGCCTCGTTCATGAGGCGCACGTCGTTCGCCGTGGTCAGCCCTTGGAAGAGCCAGTAGGGAAAGCCCGAGGACGGGATCTCGACACCCCATTGCGTCACGTTGCCGCCGGCGTCGCGCTTGGTGAGCTTCTGGCCGAAGGCGACGAGCTCGTCCCAGTTCTGCGGCGGCTTCTCGGGATCGAGGCCGGCCTCCTTGAAGGCCTCCTTGTTCCAATACATCACGATGGTCGAGCGCTGGAAGGGAATGCCCCAGGTCTTCCCGCCGGTGCGGCTGTTCTCCATGAAGGCGGGATAGAAGCCGGCCATCCAATTCTTGTCCGCGTCCGTCTTGGCGAGCTCCTCGAAGGGCAAGATGGCGTCCTCGTCGATGAGCGTGAACATGTCGGTCGAGAGGATGACCGAGAGCTGCGGCACATCCCCGCCCTTGATCGCGGTGAGCACCTTGGCGACGGTGTCCTGGTAGGAGCCGGCATAGATCGGCTTCACCTTGATGGCCGGGTTGGCGCGCTCGAAGTCGGCGACCATGCCGTCGATGATCTTGGTGATCGGCCCGCCGACCGCGACCGGAAAATAGAACTGAAGCGTGGTCTCGGCCCTTGCCGCCGCCGGAGCCCATGCCGCGGCCGCCGCAAGTGCGAGTGCCGCGAGAAGCCTCCTCATGCCTTCCTTCATTGCCGCCTCCCTGAAAACGTCGCTCCCTGAGATTTTTCTGGCCCTCGCCTCACGCGCGGACGCGCCGCACCGTGCCGAGCGCCTTCGGCACCAGGCGCTCGATGCGCGCACCGCTCTTCACGTCGAAGAGGTGGAGGGCCGCGGGCCGCCAGGCGAGGCGCACCGGCTGCCCGGCGCCGAGCTCGACGGCACCGGCGACGCGCACCGCGACGGTCTCGTTTCCGATGCGCGCGCTCACGATCGAATCGGCGCCGAGATACTCGACTCCGGCGACCCGCGCCTCGAGCCCTGCTGTGTCTGCGAACGAAGCCTCCGTCGGCATGACGTCCGTCAGCACGATGTCCGTCAGCACGATGTCCTCCGGCCTGAGCCCGAGTGCGAGCCCCTCCCCGCCCCCTTCGAGAACGGCGGGGCCCGCTGTACCCTTGACCACGGCACCTGCGGGGCCGTCCGCGAGCGGCAGGATGTTCATGGGTGGCGTGCCGATGAAGCGCGCCGCGAAGATGCTCTTGGGCCGCGCATAGAGCTCGGCGGGGGCTGCCGCCTGCTCGACCCGGCCCTCGCGCAGGAGAACGACGCGATCGGCCATGCTCATCGCCTCGCCCTGGTCGTGGGTGACGTAGAGCATGGTGATGCCGAGCTTCTGCTGGAGCGAGCGGATCTCGTGGCGCATCTCCTGGCGCAGCTGGGCATCCAGGTTGGAAAGCGGCTCGTCCATCAGGCAGACCGGCTGGTCGGCGATGATGGCTCGGCCGAGTGCTGTGCGCTGCTGCTGGCCGCCGGAGAGCTGGCTCGGCTTGCGCTCGAGCAGGCCGGCGAGGCCCAGGAGATCGGCGGTGAGCGCGAGCCGCGCCCGCGCCTCGGCCTTGGGCACACCGCGCACTCGCAAGCCGAAGAGGATGTTCTCGGCGACCGAGAGATGCGGGAAGAGCGCATAGGACTGGAACACCATGGCGATGCGGCGCGCCGATGGCGGGAGCGACGTCACGTCCTTGCCGTCGATGAGGATGCGCCCCTCGTCCAGCGTCTCGAGCCCTGCGATGAGGCGCAGCGTGGTCGACTTGCCGCAGCCGGAGGGGCCGAGGAGGACGACGAGTGCGCGCGCCTCCGCCTCGAAGCTCACCCGATCGACGGCGCGGGTCGCCCCCCACAGCTTGCTCACGTCCTCGAGCGAGATGGCGCGCACGCGTGCTGACCTCCGGCCTCTCTATTTCGACCGTCCCCGCATAGCAGCATAGCGTGACGGTGCCGTGACAGCCAGGGACGAGGCGGTGCCATGCCGTGGCACCGCCGCACCTGGCCGATCCCTCGCTTGACGAGGCCGCCGAGGTGCGGGGAGACTGCGCGCCATGGCAAGCCACCTCTGGGCCTTCCTCGGCATCTCGCTCCTCGTCATCGTGACCCCGGGTCCGGACACCGCACTGACCATACGCAATAGCCTCTTCGGCGGGAGGGGCTGTGGGATTTTCACGGCCCTTGGGGTCTCGACGGGCCAGGCGATCTGGGCGCTCGCCACGAGTGCCGGGGTCGCGAGCCTGCTGCTTGCCTCCGCAGCGCTCTTCGCCGCGGTCAAGCTCGTGGGTGCCGCCTATCTCGTCTTCCTCGGCCTCGAGGCGCTCCGGCATGCGCTCCGCCCCGCGCGGGCCGAGCCGCCTCTATGTGCACCGGGCAGGCCACGCCGGCTCACGCCGGTGGGCGCCTTCCGGCAAGGTGTGGTCAGCAATCTCGCCAATCCGAAGATGGCAGTGTTCTTCATCAGCCTGCTGCCCCAGTTCGCACCCGCAGGCGGCACCACCTTCGCCGCCCTCGCGGCACTCGGCGCCCTCTTCTCCGCCATGACCGTCGTCTGCCTCGCGGGATATGCGCTCGCGGTTGCACGCGCGGGCGACTTCTTGAGGCGGCCGACAATCAAGCGCAGGCTCGCGGGCGTCACGGGTGCTGCGCTCGTCGCCCTCGGCCTCAGGCTCGCTGTCGAAGAGCGTTAGTTTCCGGGATCGGAAACGAGCAGTGGAGGTTTCACCACGGAGGCACGGAGAGCACGGAGAAGCGATCTGGATCGCTTCGCCGTCGGCTCGAGATGACGCGTTGAGTTCGTCATTGCGAGGAGGCGAAGCCGACGAAGCAATCCAGGAGAAATACTTCTCCGTGTCCTCCGTGTCTCCGTGGTGAAGTTTCCCCCCGCCGCACTTCCCGAATCATGAGGACGTCTACCCCACCACCGCCTGGCACTCGATCTCGACCTTGGCGCCCGGAAGCGCCAGCGCGGTGACGCCGACGAGCGTGGAGGCCGGGCGGTGCGCGCCGAAATACTCCTGCCGCACCGGGTTGATACGCGCGCGGTCGCTCACGTCGGTCAAATAGATATTGACCTTGACGACGTGCTCGGGCCCCCCGCCCGCGGCCTTGAGGCAGGCATCGAGGCTTGCCATCGCGAGCCGGAACTGCTCGACCGTGTCGGCGGGCACCGAGCCGTCCGCGCGCACCCCAATGGCACCCGAGAGCCACACCAGATTGCCCGCGCGCACGACGTGGCAATAGTGACTGATGGGCTCCTTCTGCCCCGGCACCATCAGGCGCTCGATCTTCGCCATCTTCGGCCTCCTTATTCCACGGTGACGCTCTTCGCCAGGTTGCGCGGCTGATCCACGTCCGTGCCCTTGAGCACGGCCACATGGTAAGCGAGAAGCTGGACGGGGATCGCGTAGAGGATGGGGGCCACGAAGGGATCGACCTCGGGAAGCTCGAGCGAGATCTTGGCCTTCTTGCCGAGCTTGGCGATGCCCTTGCGGTCGGAGAGGAAGATGACGCGGCCGCCGCGCGCGATCGCCTCCTGCATGTTGCTCGCCGTCTTCTCGAAGAGCGGGCCCGAGGGTGCGATCACGATGATCGGCACGTCCTCGTCGATGAGCGCGATCGGGCCATGCTTCATCTCGCCCGCGGCATAGCCCTCGGCGTGGATGTAGGAGACCTCCTTGAGCTTGAGCGCGCCCTCGAGGGCTATCGGATAGCCGGTGCCGCGCCCGAGATAGAGCACGTCGCGCGCCTCGGCGACGGTGCGGGCGATCGCCTCGATGCGCTCGTCGTGGGCCAGCACCTCGGCGGTCCGCGCCGGCACCTCCATGAGCGCGGTCACGAGTTGGCACTCGCGCTTCGCATCGATGGCGCCGCGCGCCCGCGCGGCGGCGATGGCCAAGGCGGCAAGCACCGCGAGTTGGGTGGTGAAGGCCTTGGTCGAGGCGACGCCGATCTCGGGCCCGGCATGGGTCGGGAGCACGGCATCGGAGGCACGCGCGATCGAGCTTTGCGGCACGTTGACGATGGAGAGGATGGTCTGCCCCGCCTCGCGCGCGTATTTGAGTGCCGCCATGGTGTCGAGCGTCTCGCCCGACTGCGAGATGAAGAGTGCCGTCCCGTCCTTGGCGAGCGGCGCCTCGCGATAGCGGAACTCCGAGGCGATGTCCGCCTCGACGGGGAGGCGTGCGAGCTGCTCGAACCAGTATTTCGCGACGAGGCCCGCGAAATAGGCCGTGCCGCAGGCGCAGATCGTGAGCCGGCTCAGCTTCGCGAGGTCGATCGGGAGCTCGGGCAGGCTCACCCCCAAGGTCGTCGGATTGACGAGCGTCCTGATGCAATCCCCCAGCACGGAGGGCTGGTCGTAGATCTCCTTGAGCATGTAATGGCGGTAGTTGCCCTTGCCGATGAGCGCACCCGAGAGCTGGGCGAGCCGGATCGGCCGCTCGACGACGCGGTTCGCCTCGTCGCGGATGACCGCACCTTTCGCGCTGAGCTCGACCCAGTCGCCGTCCTCGGGATAGGCGATGCGGGCCGTGAGCGGCGCCATGGCGAGCGCGTCGGAGGCGAGATACATCTCGCCCTCGCCGTAGCCGACCGCGAGCGGCGTGCCGCGCCGGGCGCCGATGAGGAGATCCGGCCGGCCCGCGAACATGACGGCGAGCGCGAAGGCGCCGTGCAGGCGCGGCATCGCCTTCGCCATCGCCGCCTGCGGCGTCATCCCCTCCTCGAGATAGGCCGTCAGCAGCTGCGCCACCACTTCGGTGTCGGTCTCGGTGGTGAAATTGCGCCCGCTAGCTGCGAGCTCGTCGCGCAGCTCCTGGAAATTCTCGATGATGCCGTTGTGCACGACGGCGACCTTGTCGGTGGCGATCGGGTGCGCGTTGTTCTCATTGGGAGCGCCGTGCGTGGCCCAGCGCGTATGGCCGATGCCAGTCGAGCCCTTGACTGGCTCCTGCTCGAGGCGGCGCGCGAGATTGCCGAGCTTGCCCTCGGCCCTGCGGCGCTCGATTATGCCGTTCGCAAGCGTCGCGATCCCCGCCGAATCATAGCCGCGGTACTCGAGCCGCTTGAGTGCCTCGAGAAGCCGCGGTGCCGCCTCGCCCTTGCCGATGATGCCGATGATGCCGCACATGGGGCGTCAGCCCTCGCCTTTCGCCTTGGCCTTCGCTTTCGCCTTGGCCGGCGCCGACGGCGCTTCTCCCGCCTTGGCCGCCTTTTCCGCCCGCTTGCGCGCGCGGAACTTCTCGACCCAGCCGGGCCGCTGCACCTCGCGCGCGCGCGCCACCGCGAGAGCGCCCTCGGGCACGTCGCGCGTGATCACGCTGCCGGTGCCGACATAGGCGTCGTCGCCGATCTTGACGGGTGCCACGAGCGAGGAGTTGGTTCCGATGAAGACGCCCTTGCCGATGTCGGTGCGGTATTTCGAATAGCCGTCGAAGTTGCACGTGACGGTTCCCGCACCGATGTTGGCCCCCGCCCCCACGCGCGCGTCGCCGAGATAGGCCAGGTGATTGGCCTTCGCCCCCGCCTCCACCCGCGTGTTCTTGACCTCGACGAAGTTGCCGATATGCGCGTCCTTGCCGATCTCCGCAGCGGGCCTCAACCGAGCGAAGGGGCCGATCCTGGCACCTTCCGCGATGCGCGCCCCCTCGATGTGGCAGAAGCCGCGGATCTCGACCCTGTCCGCGACCTCGACCCCGGGGCCGAAGTAGACGTGGGGGCCGACCGTCACGTCGCGGCCGAGCCTCGTGTCATGGCTGAGCCAGACCGTCTCGGGGGCAATGAGCGTCGCGCCCTCGGCCATCGCGCGGGCGCGCAGGCGGCGCTGCATCGCCGCCTCGGCAAGTGCGAGCTCGGCGCGGGAGTTGACGCCGATGAGCTCGTCCTCGGGCGCCTCGATATAGGCGCAAGCAAGCCCGTCGCCGCGCGCAAGGGCTATGATCGATGTGAGGTAATACTCGCCCTTCGCGTTCCTGTTGTCGACGCGCTCGAGGAGCGGAAAGAGGTGCCGGCCGTCGACCGCCATCACGCCCGAGTTGCAGAGCGGAAGCGCGCGCTCGGCGGCACTCGCGTCGCGCTCCTCGACGATCGCCTCGAGCATGCCTCCCTCGCGCGCGACGAGGCGCCCGTAGCCGCTCCTGTCGGCGGGACGGAAGCCGAGCACCACGACCGTCGGCCGGGGTTTCGTCTTTAGCACCGCGAGCAGGCGCTCGAGTGTCGCGAGCGTGATGAGCGGCGTGTCGCCGAAGAGAACCAGCACATCGCCCGCGAAGCCCTCGAGCGTCTCGCGCGCAGCCAGCACGGCGTGCCCGGTGCCGCGCGGCTTCGCCTGGACGACCGCACGATGCGGCTTAACGGCGTCTCTGACCTCGCTCATGCCGGGGCCGATCACGACGACGCTCGCGCGCGGGCCCAAACGCTCGACCGTCGCCAGCACATGGCGGATCATCGGCAGGCCCGCGACCCTATGCAGCACCTTGGGCAACGCCGATTTCATGCGGGTCCCGTTGCCCGCGGCAAGGACGACGGCGGCGACATTGGCCTTGGTCATGGCGCTCCGATCGGGTAAAGCTCTCGCCTCGAGAGAGGCGGGTGCGACACTGCCACAAGCCGCAAGCTCGCTCAAACTCAACTTTTGTTAACGATTGTAAGGCCCTATGCAGGAGCGAGGCAAACCTCCCTTGAGCGCCGTCGTGTTCGACCTCGACGGCACGCTCGTCGACTCGGCGCCGGACATCCGCCGGGCGCTCAATCGCACGCTTGCCGCAGCGGGCAGGCGCGAGCTCGCACTCGAGGCGGTCAAGCTCATGGTGGGCGACGGCGCCAAGCGCCTCATCGCACGGGGCTTCGCGGCGAGCGGGCCGGCACTCGAGGACGATGCGCTCGAGCGGCACTACCAACACTTCCTCGCCTTCTACGAAGGCGCGGAGAGCGCCCGCCTCACCCGCCCCTATCCGGGCGTCGTCGAGACCCTGGCACGGCTCGCAGCCCGTGGGCTGCGGCTCGGGCTTTGCACCAACAAGCCCGCCCAAGCGACCGCCGACGTGCTCCGGCAGCTCTCGCTCGCTACCTTCTTCGACGCCGTGGTGACGCCCGAGGAGGTGCCGGCGCCCAAGCCCGATCCCGCCCATCTCCTGGCCGTGCTCGCGGCCCTAGAGGCGGCACCCGAAGAGGCCGTGATGGTCGGCGACAACGCGAACGACGTGGCCGTCGCGCGCAGCACCGGCGTCGCGGTCGTGGCGGTGAGCTACGGCTACCCGCGCATCGCACCCGAGGCGCTCGGCGCCGATCTCCTTATCGATGCCATGACGGAGCTCCCGGCAGCGCTCGAGCGCCTCAGGCCCGCGGCCCGGCCGGTGCCGCTAGCCCGGCTTTCTTGACAGCTGTCGCGGGCGCCTCTTATATGAGCCTCTGCCTTTGCGCGCAGCTTCGCATGATAGGGCGCTTAGCTCAGCGGAAGAGCGTTCCCCTCACACGGGAGAGGTCGTAGGTTCAATCCCTACAGCGCCCACCATGCGGCGCCAGCGTCGTCGGACACACTCTCTTAACTGATCCTCCGGCGGCTGCCCGAGCGTCGATGAGACGCAGCCTCGCGGCGCGGATGCGCGCTCGGCAAAGCGCCCTCCCTACAAACGAAAAAGCCCGCGCCCCGAAGGGCGCGGGCAACATCGCAGTCGTATGTGATGGTTTTAGCCGATCAGGAAGTGAACGGCCAGATGCTGTTCGGCTTCGGCGCGGGAAAGCAGGCCCGGGCCTCGTCGCGCATGCGGACGTAGTCGCTCATCACCGCGATGAGGATGGCATCCGCCGCCATGGCATCGAGCTCGCGGCGCATCTCGCTCTGCTCGGCGGTACTCCATGGCTTGACGGCGGGGCAGCCAATGACGACCGGCGCGGGCGGGGCGCAGGCAGCACACATCGCGAGTGCCGCGAGACAAGCGAGCGTCCGGAAGCTGCTCATCAGATGTCCCCCTTGCCGAGCCGCTCGTCGATCTCGCCGCGCGTGGCCGGCGCCTCTGCCGCGGCTTGCGCCTGGCGCTCCTCGACCCCGTGCGCCGCCTCGAGGTCGCGCTTCTGCTGCTCGACCTCGCCCGAACGCTTGACCGCGAAGAAGAATGCAATCTTCGCCGCCAGGCCCGCGAGGAAATTGCCGATGATGCCGCCGATGAAGGAAAACATTTCAGGCAAGCTCCTGTACTGCCGTCTCGATCATGAAACGCACGAGCGAGTGGGCGATCCCCGGCTGCGCCTCGGCGATTTCCGCGAGCGCCTTCGGCAGCACCCACTCGAAGCGCGCGGCACCGTCCTTGAGCGCGGGATCGTGCTCGGCTTGGCCGACGAGGCCCTTGACGATCGCGTAGGCCGCGCCGCCCTCGAGCGCCCCCAGCTTGAGCGCGGTCGTGGCGATCGCGGGTGCGATGGGGCCGATGCCGGGGACGAAGCGCAGCAACAGCTTGACCACGAGATTGACGATGAAACTGCTCATGGCGCCGCCGCCGCTTTCGCGGCGCCTTCTTCTGCATCATGCAAAGAGGCGGCCGTGCCCTCAGCCGGCGGCCGCGTCATGCGATGGGCGAGCGCCAGCCAGGCGAACGCTGCCAAAGCGGCGGCGAAGATCGCGCCGGCGATGAGGATGTACCCGCTCACGCAGCACTGCCGGTCGTGCCGGTTGTCCCCGCGGTACTCGCAGGACCCGCGGTACCCGTCGCACCCGTCGCACCCGTGGCAGCTGTCGCCGCCGACTGCGGAAGTGCCGCGACGGCGGCCTCGATCGCGCCGTTGACCGCGTTGTTCACGACCTGAATGCCCTGGCTATTGAGCACCTTCACGACAGCCGCCTGCGCGGCCGCGAGCTTCTCAGCGCTCGTCCCACCCTGGGCCTCGACCGCGGCGACGGCACCCGTGGCGGCGCTCATAAGCACGCTGCCGCCGTTCTTCTCGATCGAGCTCAGAAGCGAGTCCGCAAAAGCGGCGACCGCCTTCTCGGCGTCGGTGAAGAGGCCCTCGAGGTCTTGCTCGATGCGCTTCAAAAGGCTCATGGCTTTTGCCCTCCTTGGGCGGGTTGTGGCGCCGCGGTCGCGGCGCCTTCTTCTGCGTCACGCAAAGAGGCGGCCACTACGGCCGCCGGCGCCGCCTTCGCGGCGCCTTCTTCTGCGTCACGCAAAGCGGCGGCCGCTACGGCCGCCGGCGTGGCGTGAGCGACGTTGAGGGCGAGCCAGTTGAGCAGCGTGCGCGCCCTGCCCAACGCCGTATCCATGCGCGCCGGATGCGGCACGAGAGCGCAAATGGCGGAGGCGCAGCTCACCACGGCCATGGCGATGCCGATCGCGCTCGGGAGATAGGCGAGATAGGGGCCGACGCCGGGCGCGCTGGCGAGGGCCGCGATCAACACCGTCATCAGGTCGGTCGAGCTCATGGCGCTGCTCCTCGGGGGCAAGGGGGATCGGGTGCTAAGGCGCCCACATAGTTGGCGATGTGATGGTCGGCGAGCGCGTCGCCCGTGCTGGTGCCGATGGCGATCGGCGCGCGGACGTGCGCATAGCGCAGGAGCGGCCACAGCGCCCAAGGCAGCGTCGGTACGAGGTCCTCGCCGAAGCGGTACTGCTCGATCGGGAGCTTGCTCAGCACGCGGCGAAGCCGAGCGAAGCCGGCGCGCGGCGCGCCGAAGGTGATGATGGCAAGCGGCGCCATGCCGTGTGCTGAGAGAAGGCCGCCGGTAAGGAGGGCCAAGGCCCCTCCGAGCGAGTGACCGGTCAAGATGGGCGGGACCCCGCCGCGCGCGAGCTCGCGCCGCAGCATCGCCTCGATCGCGCGCGCGCCCGTGAGAAAGCCCGCGTGGCACCAGCCGAGATGCGGGCAGCGCTCGGGCCAGACCTCGAGGTCGCGCAGCCAATCCTCGAGATCCCGCGTGGTGCCGCGAAAGGAGACATAGGGAACACCGTCCTCGTCCCGGCGCAGCGCATGGACGTCCTGCCAGCAGTAAGTCGGACTTTCGCGATAGGCCGCTTGCGCAAGCCTCGCCGCCACAGCTACGCGCGCGGCCGTGCCTTCGGACATGGAGATGGCCTGGGATCGGATGTCGGAGGTCAGAGGACAGAAGCGGCGCGGGACAAGCGCTCAGCTGCCTTCCGGCGGCTGTCCTCTGTCATCTGGTCTTCAGGCGCGCGCGCTTCGCACGGCCTGCGCTATGAGCTCGTCGGAATAGGGCTGCTCGCCGTTCTCATGGCGGACCACCGCCTTGGTGAGGGCTGCGAGCTCCTCGCCGTCGTCGAGATCGAGCGGCTCATCGGCGCCGGCACCCATATCGGCACTTACCGCGGCGACATAGGCCTCCGTGTCGTTCTCGCTCGTCGGCGCCCAGCGCGCGATGATGCCGCGGATCGTCTCGAGGCCGTGCTTGGCCTGATAGTTGTAGAGGGTGCGCGCGAGCGCCCTCAAGCCGAAGATCGGCTCGCTGAACTGGAAGAAATTGGGGTCGCTTTGCTCGGCTGCCAGGCCCGCCCAATGATCGTCCGAGCGGCGCAGGTTGCCGGGATTGTTGTTGCGAATGCCGCGGGGTGTAGCCATTTGAAAAGACCTCTCGTCGAGTGAAAGGCGCCTCAGCGCACGTAGCCGAGAAGCTCCAGCAGCTTCCACATGACCGCACCCGCGGCTCCCGAGGCGCCGCAGATGAGGAGCAGCGTGCGGTATCCTCCTCGCGACTTGGCCAAGAAGAGGGCGGCGGAGACGCTCTTGTCCTCGGTCGCCATCTGGAAGAGCGTGCGCGCGATCTCCGCCTTCACCTTGGCGCTGCCCGCGCGCAGCTCGTAGCGGAACGCCTTGCGCAGCGTCTTGGCGTCGATGGGATTGCCCGTCTCGGGGTTGATGATGAGGAGGCTGATCTCGTCCTGCGGCATGCCGAGTCCGGCAAGCGCCACGACCATGCCGCGTTGCTTCTCCGTCGGCGGGAAAGGGGGCATCGCGTGCTTTCGTTCTCCATACCGTCAGGAGCCGGCGCGGAGCAACAAGCGTCGCGTCGTCATGGCGTCTCAGCGTTCGGCCGGCGAGTTGCCGGCGCCGCTCCCGCGATCGGCGGCCCCTGTCGGCGCGCGGCGCGCAAGTACTCCCCGCTGCGGGCGAGGAGCCGCGTCGGCAACTAAAAACGCCCGCACGGCGGCGGGCGCAACTCGTCAGGATGGGAAATACGTATCACATCGATGGCCATGGTACTGGCCGAAATCGGCCACTCTCCAATTGAAAGTCGGCCACTTCAAAAAGGACCATGGTCATGCTGCAAGAATGGAATGCGCGCCGAATTTGTCCCGAGTGCCCTTGCCGGACTCCGTTCAAGGCCGACCCAGAGAATCTTGCACGTGCAAAAGAGCTAACCTTTGATCTTCCACTTGATCCTGGTGTCCGCAGGATTGTCGAGACCTTGCTTGAATGCGGGGTGGAGACATTTGAATCGTGCGAAGGCGGCCCAGGTCACGCATTCCCTGAGCCAACCGTCCGATTTGAAGGTGATCTATCAGAAGGGTTACGGGCGCTTGCCGTGGCTTTGTCTTATGGTTTCAACGTCCGCAATCTGAGACGCACTTGGGCCGTTAGAGATGGGATGCTTCATGGCCCGTGGTGGGAAATGACATTTAGCCCACCACGGCCCACGGAAGTAACGAAGTAGGATTAGTGGCCCATACGAGTTTCTTCCTGACACTTATCGCATAGGCGATAGCCTCCGAGGCCAGGGACCCGTTCCCATTGGGGAATATCTCGGCCGGGAGCGCATGCGCTGTTGTTGTGATATACGCGATCTGCGGCAGGCTTTTTGGTTTCGTTCACGGAGTGAAAAGCTGGCACATTCGGCATTGAACGCACTCCTTTTAGTTCGCGGAAAAAGCCCACTACAACCTATCCGATTCACAACCGGGAGTCGAGTCTTTCGCTGCATTGCTATTTGCGGCCACCATCGATTACGGTGAATGGTGCATAGCCAAGCGGCGGCTCTGGCGTGCGGGCTGGCAGCACTCCCGCAAGCGCCGCTTCCACTAGCTCGCCGATGGTCCAGATATGGTCCGTCACACCAAGTTGCATTGCTGGCGTGATCCGTAGCGCTTCATGGACACGGCAGAAATTGTAGTGCGCGACATAGAGTGCGACTGCGGCCATATGATTTTCGAGTTTTTTGCTGAATGCATTCGTCAGTCGCGTGAAGCGCCGTTGTTGCATGCGCAGGGTGAGGTTCTGGCGCTCGACATAGCTAGTCGAGATGTTCTCGGGATCGCCTAGATGCACCTTGCGCGCTACTGCTACTACATGACCTGGTGAGTAGCGCCGTGCCGCTTCCGGCACTGCATCAATGGCAAAGGTCTTATCGATCGTCCCAAAGCTGCACTCGGCGCCAAAAGCCCGCTCGACGGCGAGAGGATAGGCGCGGAAGGCATCGGACGAAATCTCCGGCGCGCCTATCACGCGCTCGCGAACGTCATTGACAAACCGCCGCGTGTTCGGTGCATCGCGTTTGCCGACGCGATACGAGACAATCGCCTTAGCGGCGCCCGCTAGCGCAACGAACACATACTGATCGCCAAACTCGGCAGGATCGCCCTCGCGCACTTGCTTTTGCTTCTTGCCGACGAAACTCCAAAGCTCGTCGAGCTCGACGCGATTGACGCGGAGATCGCGCATGAGCGTGTCATGTAGGGCAGCGCAGCCGCGCCCGACAACCACGCCAAGGTTCATCACTGTGCCACGGTCGGCGCCCGTGAGGCGCGCCGTTGCCCGGATAGAGACGCCCTCGCACAGGGCGGAGATCGCTTCAACCTGTTTGTCGCGGGGGAGGATGTTCATTGGTCTGTCCCTTAGTCGGCTCGGGGATCAGACCCTTGCGAGTGGACGGACTCCGTCCGAAACGCTATATTCTGTCTGCGGGTCATCACTTGGGCCTAACCCCGAGTGTTTGATCTAGGGGCCGGCCGTCGCTTCCAACGGCGACCGGTCCCGCTAATTCTGGTCCCCCGGACGGGATTTGGACCCGTGTTTCCCGCTGGTAAGGCGGGCGTGCTTGGCCGCTACACTACCGAGGGCCAGAAAGACGAAGCCGATTTCGGGGCCGTTCCTTTGCCTTCATGGGGTGCGGGGAACGGCCCCTGCCTTTGATCCTCGCCCCCTTTGCTCGGCAAGCGCGCCGGGGGCTCCTACCCTCCTGGTCATGGCCAGTCTCCTTTCATGAGGAGCATTATGCCAAATTAATCCCACACCTGTCAAGCGGAAAAATGGAATAATGGATTAATTTTAGCGCTTGACCTTTGATGGGGAGTTTGGCATAAAAGGCGGGAAAGGAGAGTTCCATGGCACGCCCCCGCAGCCCCAACTACCCCTCTATGGGCCTCGCTAAGGCTATTGAGACAACGCGTCCCATCTTTAAGCGAGAGCATCGCAATAAGATGTCGAAACTGACGCTAGCGAAACATCTCGGGAGCAACACGCTCAATGGGCGCGTGCTTACGCGCATTGGTGCCCTACGCGCTTATGGATTAGTTGAGGGGCCGGGGGACGGTTTACGCGTCAGCGAGGATGCGGTCGTACTTATGACCGCTCCCGCTGATTCTTCAGAACGTCAGGCGGCTCTGGAGCGTTGCGCGTTCCGCCCGAGCATTTTTAAGAAGCTGCATGAGGCCTTCCCGAATCGGGAGAACCCTCCGAGTGCAGAGAATGTTACTTATAACCTTGTTAAAGACGGTTACACGGAATCCGCCGCTGGAAAAGCAGCAAAATCTTATCTCGCAACGCTTGGGCTTGCCACGGGGAATCCAGCGCTGTATGCTCCCGAAGAGGAAGAGAC
>DATNIJ010000287.1:0-16947 GCA_035604475.1 Alphaproteobacteria bacterium | reverse complement strand
TTGGTCAAATCCCAGCTAAGGGGAGGGTTATGCCGCCGCGAGATTGATGGCGGAAACGCGCCCGTCGCGGCCGCGCTCGATCTCGAACGACACCTTCTGCCCCTCGCTGAGCGTCGCCATGCCGGCGCGCTCGACCGCGCTGATGTGCACGAAGACGTCCTTCGAGCCGTCCTGCGGCTGGATGAAGCCGAAGCCGCGCTGATTGTTGAAGAACTTGACGGTACCGGTTGCCATGATGGCCTCCTAACTTGAGTACGTGGAAACAGCTCGGCGACCATCGCCGAGATGCTGCAGTTACCGGCCTCATGGATTGCTTAGATGTGCGCCCCTAAGGGGGCATATCGGCAAGTGCCGAAGCAGATACTGATGGCGGGAAGATGGGGCATCCCGCGGCGAAATGCAAGCCCATAGTCGCTGAGGCGGCGGCGCGGCCGCACGGGCCCTCTGGGTCAGGCCTCGGCCGCGAGGGTCTCGAGGAAGCGCAAGGGCTGGCCTTGGGGGCTGCCGAGGAGCTCGTCCTCGCGCATGACGAGCCGGCCGCGGATGACCGTCATGCGGGGCCAGCCCGTGACCCTCATGCCGGCGAAGGGCGTCCAGCCGCAGCGGCTCGCGATCCAGCGGTTCTCGATGACACGCTCAAGGGCGAGGTCCACGATGGTGAAATCGGCGTCATAGCCGCAGGCGATGCGTCCCTTGCCGGCGATACCGTAGATGCGCGCGGGGCCGGCGCTGGTGAGGTCGACGAAGCGCTCGAGCGAAAGCCGGCCGGCATGGACATGGTCGAGGAGGATCGGCACCAGCGTCTGCACGCCCGGCATGCCCGAAGGGCTTTCGGGATAGGGTCTCGCCTTCTCCTCGAGCGTATGCGGGGCGTGATCGGAGCCGATCACGTCGACGACCCCGTCCTGGACCGCACGCCAGAGTGCCGCACGGTGGCTCGCCTCGCGGATCGGCGGGTTCATTTGGGCGAGACTGCCGAGCCGGTCGTAGCATTCGGGGGCCGCGAGCGTCAGATGCTGGGGCGTGGTCTCGACGGTCGCGATGTCCTTGTGCCGGGCGAGAAGCTCCATCTCGCCCGCGGAGGTGACGTGCAGCACATGCACGCGCCGGCCCGCGCGGCGCGCATGCGCCAGGAGGCGCCTGACTGCGAGGAGGGCTGTCTCCTCGTCGCGCCACAGCGGATGGAGATGCGGCTTTCCACCTGCGACGGCGATCGGCTTGCGCGCGCGAAGGCGAGTCTCGTCCTCGGCATGCACCGCAACGCGGCGCCGGCCGGCGCAAAGCACCGCGAGCACGCCTTCATCGTCGGGAACGAGAAGGCTCCCCGTCGAGCTCCCCATGAAGAGCTTGACGCCGGCGCAGCCGGGCAGCTGCTCGAGGCCCGCGAGCTCGCCGACGTTCTCGTGGGCGGCACCGACGAAGAATGCGTGATCGACCGCGGCGCGGCCGGCCGCGCGCGCGAGCTTGTCCTCGAGCAGCGCCTTCGTCGTAGTGCTCGGCTCGGTATTGGGCATCTCGCAGACGGCAGCGACGCCGCCGAGGGCTGCCGCGCGCGTGCCGCTCGCCAGGTTCTCCTTGTGCTCGTTGCCGGGCTCGCGAAAATGGACCTGGGTATCGATGACGCCGGGCAGCACGTGAAGGCCGCGCGCGTCGATGACCTCCTCCGCAGCGGCCCCGTCGAGGGCGCCGAGTGCCGCGATCCGCCCAGCGCGCGCGCCGATATCGGCCGCCACCAAGCCGCCCGGCGTGGCGACGGTGCCGCCCTTGACGATCAGATCGAAGCGCTCGGGCATGGCTGCATCCCCAAGATGCCGCTCCCGCTACACCGCCGAGAGGAGCTCATAGGCGTCGCGCGCGCCGCCGGCACCCATGATATGGCTCTGGTGCCAGCACGCGTAGAAGAGCAGCGCCCACTCGGCGAACTCGGCGCGCTTGCCGCTGCCTAGGAAGAGCCGCTCGACCGAGCCGGGCTGGCAGAGCTCGCGCACGCCGGCTTGGCGCGCCAAGAGGGGCACGATGCGCGCACGCCGCTTCGCGATCCATTCGGCGACCGGCACCGTAAAGCCGCGCTTGGCGCTCATCGGCTCCGCCTCCGGCAGGGTGCGCGCGAGCCACTTGCGCAGGAGCCACTTGCCGAGGCCGCGCCTGAGCTTGAGCCGATCGGGAAGGCGGTAGGCGAGGTGCGCAAGCCTGGGGTCGAGGAAGGGCACGCGTCCTTCGATCGAGTGCGCCATCAGGCAGCGGTCGAGCTTGGTGAGCAGATCGTTGGGCAACCAGTCGGCCGCATCCACCGCCTGCGCCACCTGGAGCTTGGTGCGCCCCGGCGTCGCCGCCGCGAGCTCGGCGGCGTCAATGCCGTCGCGCCAGCCGACGGGATTGGCGCGAAGGACGTCGAGCCCGTCGAAGATGCCGCGCGCGCGCATGGTGCGGCCCCACTGCCACCACGGTCGAACCACGCTGCGATAGCGGCCGTAACCGGCGAAGAGCTCATCGCCGCCCTCGCCGGTCAGGATGACCTTGAGGGACCCCTTGACGAGCGAGGCGAGCTTGTAGGTGGGAAGGGCCGCATAATCGGCGGTGGGATCGTCGAGCGCGTCCGCGACCTTGGGCAAGAGTGTCCAGAAGTCGCCCTCGTCAAACTCCACCTCGACGTGCTCGGCCCCGACTATGCCGGCAAGCTTGCGCGCGAGCGCGCGTTCGTCCGCGACCTCCGTGCCGGAGAAGCCGATCGTGAAGGCGCGCACGGGACGGTCGTTGAGCCTGGCCATCAGCGCCAGCACCGTAGTGGAATCGATGCCGCCCGAAAGGAACATGCCGTAAGGCACGTCCGAGCGCTGGTGCACGCGCACGCTGTCTTCCAACGCCTCGTCGAGACGCGCGAGCGCCTCCTCCTCACCCATCGGCTCGGGGCCGCCCTGGGGCAAGGCCTCCTGGCGCCGGCGCTCGACGACACGCGCCTCGGCAAGCACGAGGGTCTCGCCGGGCAGCAGCCGGCGGATGCCGAGGAAGGGCGTGTCGCGGCCGGTGGTGAACTGCAGCTCGACGAGCTCGCCCCGGCGCGCGGAATCGAGGACGCGCTGGGCGAAGCCCGCCGCAATGAGGGCCCGCGGCTCGGAGGCGAAGGCGAAGAGCTCGGGCCGCTCGACGTAATAGAGCGGCTTAATGCCGAAGGGATCGCGCGCGAGCACGAGGCGTCCCGCCGGCGCATCGTGCAAGGCGATCGCGTACATGCCGCGCAGCTTCTCGACAAAGCCGACGCCGAGCCGGCGGTAAAGATGGAGTGCGGGCTCGAAGTCCGACCCGGTCGCGAAGTTGACGCCGGCAAGGGCTGCGTCCTGCCGCAACTCGATGTAGTTGTAGATCTCGCCGTTGCCGACGAGGGCGGCGCCGCCCGACTCGTGCAGCGGATGGCCCCCGGTCTTGAGGTCGATGATGGCGAGCCGGTTCTGCACCATGCCCACATTGGCGACCACATACTGACCGCGGCTCTCCGGCCCGCGGTGGTCGACGCTGTCGGCCATGCGGGTCAAGAGCGCAGGGTCGGGCGAGCTGCCGTTCTTCATCATGATACCGACGATGCCGCACATCAGGCTGCCACCTTCTCAAAGAATTCCATGTAGCGGGCGACGACCGCCTTCTTGGTGAACTCTTCCTCGTGGGCGACACGTCCGCCGGCAACCAGACGCCGCGCGAGCTCCGGCTCCGCCAGCACGCGGCGGACGGCGGCGGCTAGCGCTTGGGCGTCCTCGAGGGGCACCAAGAGACCGTTCTCGCCGTCCTTGATCAATCCCTTCGGCCCAGCACTTGCCGCGGCGACGACCGGGACCTCGCGCGCCCACGCCTCGATGACGACGTTACCGAGCGGCTCGATGCGCGAGGGACAAACAAGAAGGTCGGCCGCGGCAAAGAGCGCGCCCACGTCGTCGCGCCAGCCGAGGAAATGCAGCCGCGCGCCAAGCCCAAGGCGGGCCGACTGCGCCTCGAGCGCGCGGCGCTCGGGCCCTTCGCCGGCGAGCCAGCAGTGCACGCCCTCGAGTGCGGCGAGGGCCTCCAACAGCACATCGAAAGCCTTGTCGGAATGGAGGCGGCCGAGCGCCAAGAGGAGCGGCGCGTCTTCGGGGGTAGCGAGACTCGCGCGGGCGACGGGTGCGAGAGGTTCGGTATCGACGAAGTTCGGCAGATAGTGGGTGCGGTCCGAAGGCCAGCCGCAGCGGCGCAAATAGGCGACGATGTCGACGGTATTGCCGATGAGATGGTCGCTCTTCCTGTAGTATCTGAGATCGTAATAGCCGCCGAGCCGCGCGGCGTGGACGAAGCGCCCTCTGGGACAGATCGTCGTGGCGCGGTTCATCCAGGTCAACACGACGTGGGGAGCGAAGTCCCGGATCGCACGCCGGAGCGCTGAGGACGTCTTGAAGTCGAGAAAGGCGCCGAAGGGGAGTTCGAGCGGCTCGATGCCGTCTTCGCGCAGCTTGGCCGCGCGCTCGGCATCGCGACGGATGACGACGCGCTGCTCGAGTCCCGCACGCTCGAGCGCAGGCACGAGACGCGTGAAGAACGCCTCCGCCCCGCCGTGGCGGGCGCCGGCCATCACCTGCAGCACCCGGATGCGCGCCATCAGTCTCTTTCGAGCCTCGCCTTGAGGTAGGAAATGAGAGGATAGAGCCCGGCCAAGAGCGCGATGAGCAGGCCGTACGGCCCCTCCCGATAGCCCTTGTGCAGGACATAGCACTTATAAAAGCGCGAGAACAGCCGCCGCACGTTGTGAAAGTAGCTGCCGATGTCGCCCGAGGCCCGCAGGTCGCGCGCGCGTATCGTGGTGTAGCGATCGAGCCGCAGAAGCATGTCGGAAATATTGCGGTCGACGTAATGTATCATGCGCGACTTGAGCCAGCGCCGCTCGCCGCTGAGCGCGAGCTTCGGGTGGATGCGCTGGTCGCCCCAGACTTTGGCGCCTTTCGTAAAAAGCCGCACGGCCGCCGACACGCCCCAAGAAGCCCCCCACCCGTAGCGCACCAGGCGCTCGCCTATGTAGTTGTCGAAGGGGATGAGAAAGTAGCCGGGTGCGGCACCCGGGAGTGCCGCGCGCACTTCGGCCGCGAGCTCGGGGCTCACGCGCTCGTCGGCATCGACCTCGAGGATCCACTCGCCGCGGCAAGCGGCGATGCCGGCCATCCGCCGCGGCCCCTCGACCTCCCAGGCGCCTTCCAGCACCCGCGCGCCGAGGCGCTCGGCGATTTCCTTCGAGCGGTCGGTGCAGCGGTCGAGCACCACGACGATCTCGTCGGCGAACCCCAGCCCTCCGAGGCACTCGGCAAGCTGCCGCTCCTCGTTGCGCACGACGACGAGCGCCGAGAGTACCGGCATGACGGCGGGCCCTTCGCGCATCGGGTGCTCGAGGGCGGTCATGCCGCAGCACCCATGCTCTTCCGCCAGAGCTCTTGAGCGGCGTTTTCGACCATGTCGACGGTCAAGCTGTCCATGAGCGTATCGGTGGTGCGGTGATCGTAGCCGGGTCGGCCCACCAGCTCGTCGTAAGGAATGGGCGTGCGCACGAAATCCGCTAGCGGGCCATGCGGTGCATAATTCTCGGGCCGGCTCGGGCCAAACAGGCCGAGCGTCGGGATGCCCGCGGCGGCGGCCAAGTGCATGAGCCCCGAATCGTTGCCGATGAAGAGGGCCGAGCGGCGCAGCACGGTGAAGGCGGTGAGCAGCGATATCTTGCCGACGAGATCGATGCGCCGCGCCGGCCTGATCGAGGCGAGGACCGGCTGAGCCAGGTTGCGCTCGCTGGCGGCCCCCAATACCACGACCCGCGCATTGGGCAGGATCCCGTCTGCCGCGGTGAGCCGCTCGATGAGCTCCGCGAAGCGCGCGCCGCGCCACATCTTGCCGCGCCAGTTCGCGGTCGGTGCCACCGCGAGCACGGACGGTCCTTCCGGCACGAGCGCCTTCGCCTGCTCCCAATGCTCCGCCTTCGTCCAGATGCGCGGCTCGAGCGCCCCCTCGACGCCCACCACGCGCGCGAGATGGATCAGGCGATGCACCGGCTCCTTGCTCGGCTTGGTGACGTAGCGCTTCCGCGCCAGCAGCAGGTATGCGATGGCGGACGCGCGCAGATCGACCACCGCGTCCCAGCGCCGCAGAACGGCATGGCGCCACAGCCCGATCCAGTGCCGTCCCCGCGGCTGCTTGTCGATGATGTAGATTTCCTCGAGCTCGGGGACCGCCTCGAAAAGCTCCGCCGGCGCGCGGCCGCAGGCAATCGTGACGCGTGCCCCGCGGTAGCGATCGAGGAGATACGAGAGCACCCCGGTCGAAAGCACCGCGTCGCCGACCCGCGAATGAGTGATGAACAGGAGTTGCATGGTGCCAATGATTATGCCGGAATCGGCATCAAAGCCAAATGGCCTCGAACGCGGCGGCGGCACGCTCCCACGTCCGCTCTTTTGCGCGCCCGCGGGCGCCCTCGCTCAATCTGACATAGGCGCGGTCGTCCTCGAGGAGCCCGAGCGTGAAGCCGACGAAGGCGTCCTCCTCGAGCGCCAAATGGCCGGAAACATTGTCGGCGATGCTCTCGGCCGCGGCGGGAGTGGGACGCCCCACGGCCGGCGTACCGCACGCTTGGCTTTCGGCCAGCGTATAGCAATAGACCTCGCGCGCATCGCCCGGATGGAGGTGGAGGCGCGCGCCGCGGTAGGCCTCCGCCATCACCGTGTCCGAGCCCGGGCGGTGGATGGCGACACCCTTGTCGCGGGCGTCGAGCGCCAATGCGGCGACCGCCTTGAACGGCTCGGCCACCGGCGCGCCGAAGAGCGCCCGGTCGAGAACCGCCGAATAGAGGCGGAGCTCCGCATGCGGGCATCGGGGGTAGATGCGAGCGGTCCATAGCTTGATAAGCCAGGGGAGGCCGAGCTCGGGATGACTGGTCGCGACGGCATAGGGGGGGATGAGCGGCGCGGCGGGCGTGTCCTCGAGATAGCCGGGCCGAATGCCGGGGGCGACCACCGCTGTGCGCAGCTCGAAGTCGGGGGCGCGATAGCTCGCGCTGTGCGTCTCGCCCATGAACACGAGCGTGGGGCGGTGAGCGAAGAGGAGGCCCTGATTGCGCTCCTCGCTCAAGTACTGCGCCGGGCCCGCGATCCAAAGTACTTTCTTTCCGGCATGGGCGACGAAGCCGAGCAGCTCCGGCCTGCGGAAGGCGATCAGCACCTCGCATTCGACGGGGCGCGTGCCCTGCCAGCTCTCCCACGCCGCACCCTCGCACTCGCACGACGCCGCGGCGCGGTTGAACACTTGCACGCGATGGCCGCGTCGCGCCAAGGCGCCCGGCAGGCTCGCGAACGCCTTCTCCGGGCCGCCCAAGGGCTGGCTCTCCGGGCTTCGGCCATCAAAGGGAATAGAGTCGTCGACAAGGACGATATGCATGGCGCCTGCCTTATAGGGCCGCCCATTCGGCTTGCCAAGCGCAACGCGAAGTATCAAATCTCTTGCGGTCCGGCAGCGAAGGAGCGGGTTAGGGGAATCGGCATGGCGGATCTGCGATATGTGCTCAACCCGGAGCGGGGATGCCTCGTCGTCGGAGGCGAGGAGGTGCGCCCCTTCCTCCAAGGGCTGCTCTCCAACGATCTCGACAAGGTGAAGGCCGACCGCGCCATCTACGCGGCCTTGCTCAACGCGCAGGGCCGCTTCCTCCACGACCTCTTCATTGCCGAGATGCCGGAAGGCCGGTATCGCGGTGCTCTTGTTCTCGACGGCGAGACCGGCCGGCTCGACGACCTCAAGCGCCGGCTGACGATGTACAAGCTGCGCGCCAAGGTCACGATCGCGGATGCGCGCGAAGAGTTCTCTGTGGCGCTGCTGTGGGGAGAGGATGCGTCTAAGGCCCTTGCGCTCGAGAGTGAGAGCGGGACGGCGCGGGCGCTCGAGGGCGGCGTGGCTTTCGTCGATCCGCGCCTTGCGGCCCTCGGCTGCCGCGCCATCCTGCCGCGCGCCGGCGCTCGAGCGACCCTCGAGCGCCTCGGCTTCGCGGCACGCGCGCTCGCCGAGCATCGCCGCTTGCGCCTCTCCCTCGGTGTTCCCGAAGGCAGTGCCGACATGCCGGTCGAAGAGGCGCTCCTGCTTGAGAGCGGCTTCGAGGAGCTCGGCGGCGTCGATTTCAAGAAGGGCTGCTTCATCGGCCAGGAAGTGACGGCGCGCATGAAGTACCGCTCCCTCGTCAAGAAACGCCTCCTGCCGGTTGAGCTCGAGGGTCCGCCGCCCGCGGCGGGCACGCCGGTCACGCTCCGCGGCGCCGCGGTGGGCGAGCTGCGCTCCGCCGCCAACGGCATCGGCCTCGCCTTGCTCAGGCTCGAGGCGGTCGAGGCCGCCGCGGCCAAGGGCGAGCCGCTCGCGGCAGGGGAGGCCACCCTGCGCCCGCTCAGGCCTTCCTGGCTTGCGGTGTGAAATCCCTCACCCTTCCCATCCCTTCGGGATGCAGTGCCGGGGGGGCCGGGGTGTCGCGATGGGCCGCTTCGTCGAGGAGCGAAGCGGATCAAGGGTTGGGGTGAGGGATGGACTCAAGCGGCGGCAGGCTGAATGCGCGCCCGCAGCCACGCGGCAAACTTTTCTTCCTCCATATCGCCGGACGCAAGCGCCTGCATCGTGGTCACGGACTCGGTGTCCTCGCTGATGCAGACGAAGCCGTTGTCGAGCAGGAACACGAGTGCCACGACGAAGGCCGCGCGCTTGTTGCCGTCGGCAAAGGCGTGGTTGCGCACCAGCCCGTAGGCATAGGCGGCGGCAAGCCGAGAGGCATCGGGTTCGCCGTAGCTTGCCAGATTCCGGGGCCGGGCAAGAGCCGACTGCATGAGTGCCGGATCCCGCATCCCGCTCCGCCCGCCGTGCTCGGCCAGTTGAGCATCATGGATTGCGAGCACGGTATCTTCACCGATCCAATTCCACGTCCCATCGCTCACTTCGCCAGCGCCCTGAGCACGTGGCGGCGCTCGCGCATGACGCGGCGGGCAAGCTTCATTTGCCGCTCGAAATCGGGGTTATAAGGCGTCAGCCGATACCCCTCCGGCGCCTCGGTCAGATAGACCGCATCGCCCTTCTCAAGCTTGAGACGCGCCAGCACCTCTTTCGGCAGCACGACGCCAGTCGAACTGCCGATCGTCGTCAACTTGAGCTTGACCATGATCTATTCCTCGACGCGACATTATAATAAATATTATAATGTCGACAAAGCCGTTGTCGAGTCTCACCCGATCTTCGCCTTGATCTTCTCGGCGAGGGTCGCGAGCGCCGCGCGGTTGCCCGGCTTCAATCCCCAGTTGATCTTGAGCTCGTCGCCCAGGCGGCGCGGCAGGATGTGAATGTGAAAATGCGGGACCGATTGGGCGGCACCCGGCCCGTTCGCCTGGATGAGGTTGAGCCCATCGGGCTTCACTACCTGGCGCACGGCCTTGGCCACCTTGGCCGCGGTCTCGGCCACCTTGCCCACCTCTCCGGTGCCTGCCGCGTAGATGTCCTCGAAGTGACTCTTGGCGATGGCGAGACAGTGCCCCTCGTTCGCCGGATTGATGTCCATGAAGGCGAGCGTGGCCGCGTCCTCATAGACCTTGAAGCAAGGCACTTCGCCTGCCGCGATCTTGCAGAAAATGCAATTGGCCTCCCGCTTCATGAGCGGCCTCCCCTCGTTGCTCCATCCCACGGCACCACAAGAAGCCCCTTGCCCCGCAAGGGCAGGCGCCTAATCCGCCCGCACGGCGGCCGTCTTGAGCGCCGCCTGGGCACCCGCAAGCCGGGCGACGGGCACGCGGAAGGGGGAGCAAGAGACGTAGTCGAGGCCGACCTCGGCGCAGAAATGCACCGAGGCGGGGTCGCCGCCGTGCTCGCCGCAGATGCCGCACTTGAGACCCTTGCGCGTCTTGCGGCCGCGCGCGACGCCGAGGCGCACGAGCTCGCCCACCCCCTCCACGTCGATGCTGACGAAGGGGTCGCTTGCGAAGATGCCCTTCTGCCGATAAACCTCGAGGAACTTGCCCGCGTCGTCGCGCGACAGGCCGAGGCAGGTCTGCGTGAGGTCGTTGGTGCCGAAGCTGAAGAACTCCGCCGTCTCGGCGATCTCGTCCGCGCACAAGGCCGCACGCGGCAACTCGATCATGGTGCCGAGCAGATAGGCGGGTGCGATGCCCGTTTCCGCCTCGACCTCCTTGGCGACCGCGGCGATCCGCTCCTTCAGGATGTCGAGCTCGCGCTTCGTCGCGACGAGCGGGATCATCACCTCCGGCTCCACCTTGCGCCCGGTCTCCCGCTCGACGATCGCCGCCGCCTCGAAGATGGCGCGCGCCTGCATTTCGTAGATCTCGGGAAAGGTGATCGCGAGGCGGCAGCCGCGGTGGCCCAGCATCGGGTTGACCTCGAAGAGCTTCGCTGCGGCCTCGCGGATGCGCATCACCGAGACGCCCGCCGCCGCCGCGACCTCCTTCATCTCGGCGTCCTCGTGCGGCAGGAACTCGTGCAGCGGCGGGTCGAGGAGCCGGATGGTCACCGGCAGCCCCTCCATGATTTTCAGGAGCTCGACGAAGTCGTTGCGCTGCATGGGGAGAAGCTTGGCGAGTGCCGCGCGCCGGCCTTTCTCGTCCTCCGCCACGATCATCTCGCGCACGGCCACGATGCGGCCCTTCTCGAAGAACATGTGCTCGGTGCGGCAGAGGCCGATGCCCTCGGCGCCGAACTCCCGCGCGTGGCGAGCATCCGAAGGCGTGTCCGCATTCGCACGCACGCCGATCTTGCGGAAGCCGTCGGCCCAGCCCATCAGCGTCGCGAAATCTCCCGAGAGCTGCGGCTTGACGGTCGGCACCGTGCCGAGGAATACCTCGCCCGTGCCGCCGTCGATGGTGATCGCGTCCCCCGCCCGCACCACGCGGTTCCCCACCGTCATGGTGCCGGCGTCGTAATCGATCTTGAGGTCCCCGGCCCCAGCCACGCACGGCCGACCCATGCCGCGCGCCACCACCGCCGCGTGACTCGTCATGCCGCCGCGCGTGGTCAGAATGCCCTTAGCGGCATTCATGCCGTGGATGTCCTCGGGGCTCGTCTCGATGCGCACGAGCACGATTTCTTGGCCGAGCTTGGCTTTCGCCTCCGCCTCGCCGGCATGGAAGACGACGGCGCCGGAGGCGGCACCCGGCGAAGCCGGAAGGCCGCGCGCGAGCTGCGTGCGCGGCGCCTTGGGATCGAGGGTGGGATGGAGCAGCTGGTCGAGCGAGGCCGGGTCGATGCGCGCCACCGCTTGGGCTTTCGTGATCAGCCCCTCTTTCGCCATGTCGACCGCGATGCGGATCGCGGCCGCGGCCGTGCGCTTACCCGTGCGCGTCTGCAGCATGTAGAGCTTACCCTTCTCGACCGTGAACTCCAGGTCCTGGACGTCGCGGTAATGGCGCTCGAGCGCGTCGCGCGCCTTGACGAGCTCCTTGAACACCTCCGGCATCGTCTCTTCCATCGCGGGCAGCCGCGAGCCCGTCGCTCGCTTCGCCACAAGCGTCAACGACTGCGGCGTGCGGATGCCGGCGACCACGTCCTCGCCCTGGGCATTGACGAGATATTCGCCGTAGAAGGCATTCTCCCCCGTGGACGGGTTGCGCGTGAAGGCCACCCCGGTTGCGCAGCGCTCGCCCATGTTGCCGAACACCATCGCCTGCACGTTGACGGCCGTGCCCCACTCGTCGGGAATGCCGTGGAGCCGCCGATAGGTGATGGCGCGCTGGTTGTCCCAGCTTCCGAATACGGCGCCGATCGCACCCCAGAGCTGGTCCTGCGGGTCCTGCGGAAATGGCTTGCCGAGCTCCTCGGCCACCAGCGCTTTGTAGCCTTCGACCAGCTCCTTGAAGTCGGCGGCCGAAATCTCGGTGTCGAGCGATACGCCCCGCTCTTCCTTGAGGAGCTCGAGGCGCTCCTCGAAATGATGGTGGTCGATGCCCAGCACCACGTTGCCGTACATCTGAAGGAAGCGACGATAGCTGTCGTAGGCGAAGCGCTCGTTCCCGCTCGCCGCAGCGAGGCCCGGAACGGTCTCGTCATTGAGGCCGAGGTTGAGCACCGTGTCCATCATGCCCGGCATCGAGGCGCGCGCGCCCGAGCGCACGGAGACGAGGAGCGGGTTTCGCCGATCGCCGAACTTCCGCCCAACACTTTTCTCGATCTGCTTGAGGGCGGCGCTCACGGCACCTCGGAGCTCACGCGGATAACGCAGGTCGTGCGTGAAATAATAGGTGCAGACCTCGGTCGTGATGGTGAAACCAGGCGGCACCGGCAGCCCGATCCGGCTCATCTCGGCGAGGCCTGCGCCCTTGCCGCCGAGGAGCTCCGCCATGGAGGCCTTGCCTTCCGCCTTGCCGTCGCCGAACGAATAGACCCATTTCGCCATGTCTATCCCTCGATCTTGGAGAAATCGGCGACGCCGCCGAGTGCCGTGCGGATGCGGGCGAGCAGCTTCAGGCGGTTCGCCCTGAGCTTGCTATCGTCGCAATTGACCGTGACCTTGTCGAAGAAGGCATCGACCGGGGGCCTGAGACGCGCGAGTGCCGCCATCGCACCCGCGAAGTCCTCGCGTCCGATGGAAATCCGTATCGCGTTGTTGGCACTCGCAAGCCCTTCCAAGAGTGCGCGCTCCTCGCCCTCTCTCAACAACGCCGTGTCCACGCCGCCGTCATAGGTGATCCTGTCCTTCTTTTCCTCGATGCGCACGATATTGGATGCGCGCTTGTAGGCCGTGAGCAGGTTGGCGCCGTCCTCGCTCGCGAGGAACTTGGCGAGCGCATCGACTCGCGCGAGCAAGCGCAAGAGATCGTCCTCGCCGCCCAAGGCAAAGACCGCCGAGACCAGATCGTGCCGCACCCCCTTCTCGCGCAAATGCACCTTGAGGCGGTCGGCGAAGAAGGCCAAGAGCTCTCCGGCGTCGAATTTGGCGGCATTCTCGGCGCCGGGCCGTTGCTCCGCGTAGAGACGATGCGCGAGCGCCAATGCCTTGGCAAGCGGCAGCCGCAGGCCATTCTCGACGATGAGCCGGATGACGCCAAGAGCGGCGCGTCGCAAGGCGTAGGGGTCCTTCGAGCCGGACGGCTTCTCGCCGATCGCGAAGAATCCCACGAGCGTGTCGATCTTGTCGGCGAGAGCGACCGCGACCGAAACGGGCGCCGTCGGGCAACGGTCGTTGGGGCCGAGAGGGGCGTAATGCTCCGCGATCGCGTCTGCAACCATCGGGTCCTCGCCATCGTGAAGCGCATAATAACGCCCCATGGTCCCCTGCAGTTCCGGAAATTCTCCGACCATGCCGGAGACGAGATCGGCCTTGGCGAGGAGGGCGGCGCTGCGCGCGTGATCGATTTTGGTGCCGGGCACGTGCGCGGCCAGCTCGGCCGCGAGCACCTGGAGCCGCGCCACCTTGTCGCCCATGGTGCCGAGCTTGGCGTGGAAGATGAGGTCGTGAAGGCGCGGGACTCTCTCCTCGAGTCTCGTCTTGCGATCCTGATCCCAAAAGAACTTTGCATCCGAGAGGCGCGCGCGCAGCACGCGCTCGTTGCCGGTGACGATGGCCGCCCCACCGTCCGAGGCCGTTATGTTGGCGACGACGATGAAGCGGGGGGCCAAGCGGCCGTCCGACGTCTCGAGCGAGAAATAGCGCTGGTTCGTGCGCATGGTGGTGACAAGCACCTCGCGCGGAAGCGCCATGAATTTCCCGTCGATCGCGCCGATGAGCGGGACCGGCCACTCGACGAGCCCCGCGACCTCGTCCAAAAGCGCCGCATCTTCCCTGAGGGCCAAGCCCTCGTCCGTGGCGAGCTCGACGGCGCGCGCCGAGATGAGGCGCTTGCGCACCTCGCGGTCGAGAATGACGAAGGCACTGGCGAGTTTCTCCTTGTAATCGGCGAAGCTCTCGACGGCGAAGGGCTTGGGGGAGAGGAAGCGGTGCCCGCGGGTCCTGGTGCCGAAGGCAAGGGAATCTCCCCCGAGATCGAGGGCACCCCTCAGCACCTTGCCCTCGAAGATGGCGAGCACGCCATGCAAGGGCCGCACGTAACGGAAGCTCGTCGAGCCCCAGCGCTGCGATTTGGGCCAGGAAAGCGCGCGCAGGGCGGAGACCACGAGCTCCGGCAACACCTCGGCGGTCTTTCGTCCCGCCACGGTGCGCACGGCGAAATAGAATTCGGCGTTGCCGACGGTGCGCCGCTCGCACTGATCGATCGTTGCGAGACCGGCCGACTTGAGGAAACCCTGGAGTGCTGTCTCGGCTGCCCCCACCCGCGGACCCTTGCGCTCCTCGAGCAGGTCAGGCTGCCGAGCCGGCAAGCCGGCGACGACAAGCGCGAGGCGGCGCGGCGTCACATGCGCGTCGGCGCCGGAGAACTCGAGGCGTGCCTCCTCGAGCTTCTCCGTGACGAGACGCCGCAACTCCTCGGCCCCGCGCAGCTGCATGCGTGCCGGAATCTCTTCGGAGAGCAGCTCGAGAAGGAGCTCGGCCATGCGCCCCTCAGGCCATGTGTCCGCGGCTCTTGAGCCAGGCCTCGCAGCATGCCTTGGCGAGCGCGCGCACGCGCGCGATATAGGCTTGGCGCTCGGTGACGCTGATGACCCCGCGTGCGTCAAGGAGATTGAAGAGATGGCTCGCCTTGACGCACTGGTCGTAGGCCGGCAGCGCGAGCCCTACCCCCAAGAGCGACCCGCATTCCCTCTCCGCGTCCTGGAAGTGCCGGGAGAGGAGCTCGGTGTCGGCGCGCTCGAAGTTGTAGGCGGAGAACTCGCGCTCGCTCTCTAGGAACACGTCGCCATAGCTCACGCGGGCGGCCCCGGGAGCGCCGTTGAAATCGAGGTCGTAGACGCTCTCGACCCCTTGCACATACATGGCGAGGCGCTCGAGGCCGTAGGTGTACTCGACCGAGACCGGATTGCAGTCGATGCCGCCGACCTGCTGGAAGTAGGTGTATTGCGTGATCTCCATCCCGTCGCACCAGACCTCCCAGCCGAGGCCCCAGGCGCCGAGCGTCGGGCTCTCCCAGTCGTCCTCGACGAAGCGGATGTCATGGCGACGGGGATCGATGCCAAGACGCTCGAGGCTCGCGAGGTAGAGCTCCTGGGCATTCGCGGGCGAGGGCTTGAGGATCGCCTGGAATTGATAATAGTGCTGGAGCCGGTTGGGATTCTCGCCGTAACGGCCGTCACTCGGCCGACGCGAGGGCTGCACATAGGCGGCCCGCCATGGCTCGGGGCCGAGGCTGCGCAACGTCGTCGCCGGATGGAAGGTGCCGGCTCCCATCTCGACATCATAGGGTTGCAGGATCACGCAGCCCTGCTCCGCCCAATATTGCTCGAGGGCCAGGATCAGCGACTGGAAGCTCTTGGCGGAGGCGCCGCTCTTGGCCATCGTACGCTCGTCTCGGGCTCGATGTGCGGCGCACAATAGAGGGCGCTCTCGGGCCGGTCAAGGCAGCGATCGTTACGTCCTAAGTTATTGACGCCGCGAAGAAAACCTCTCGGCTAAGCGCCGTAGGGACAGCCCGGCTGGCCGCAGCTGGTGGCACCTTGCGCGGGCACATAGGCGCCGCAAACCCGGCACTTCACGGTCTCTTCGATCTGCTGCGTCGTGCCGGCAGCCCCGCCTCCCGCCGTGCGCGCGCCCTCGCGTTGCCGCCGCGCCTCGGCCTCGCGCAGCTCCTGGAAGCGGCTCAGCAGCTTGGAGCCGTACACGACCGCGACGATGATGCCGATGAGAACGACGAGCTTCGAGAAAGATAAGGCGAACATGGCGCCATCTAGGCCCCCTCGGCCCGGGCGGTCAAGGAAAAGCGCCGCGGCTGCGCACCCTTGCGGCCTCAGGCGCGCTTGAGTGCCTTCTCCATCGTCGCCATGTCGAAGGCCGGCATGGACTGCAGCCGGCCAAAGCCCTCCTTCGCGTACCAGACCGAGAAGGCCAACATCGCTTCGGCGCTCGGTGCATCGACCACATCGACGAAATCATATTTGCCCTGGGTGTAGTAAACGGACTCGAGCGCAATGCCGAGCGCCTTCAGCTTCGCCTTGGCGGCGCGGGTGCGGGCCGTTTGCTTGGTCGCCCAATCCGCGCTCAAGCTTCCGAGGATCACGTATTTCATGCAAGACCTCCCTGGGGGCTGGGCAGCGACAGGCCGGCGGGTGCCGGAACGGCTACCGTCAGGATTATACACCATCGAAGTGGAGAAGGGCGCGCCGGCCATTCAGCGAATATTCATGGTTCGGCAAGCATAACGTCACCTCCCGCCCTACATAAAAGGGAGCGCCGGCCCGCCGCCGCCCGTTCCTTTGACGTCGATGAGGATGAACCCGCGATGAACGAGACCTCGCTCCCCCCTCAGCACCGAAGCGAGCGCGCAGTAGCACTCGTCCTCCAAGGAGGAGGAGCGCTCGGCGCCTTCCAAGTAGGCGCCTATCGCGCGCTCTGCGAGCGTAAGCTGGAACCGGCGTGGCTGGCCGGCACCTCGATCGGCGCGATCAACGCCGCGATCATCGCCGGCAACGAGCGCAGCCGCGCGCACGAGCGCCTCGACGAATTCTGGCGCGAGATCTCCACATCCGACCCCTTGGCACCGCCGGCAAGCCTTGCCGGCCTGCGTCAGTTTTATAACTTCTGGAGCGCCCAGCGCACCGCACTCGCCGGCCAACCGGGTTTCTTCGCGCCGCGTCCGCTTCCGCCGCTTTCGCTGCTGCCGGGCGGGCCTGCCGCAACAAGCTACTATGATACCGCTCCGCTCAAGCGCACGCTCGAGCGGCTCGTCGACTTCGACCGCATCAACGCCCACAAGGTGCGATTGAGCCTCGGCGCAGTCGCGGTCGAGACCGGCAAGACCGTCTTTTTCGACAACCACGAGCGAAAGCTCGGTCCCGAGCATGTCATGGCGAGCGGCGCCTTGCCGCCGGCGTTCCCGCCGG
>DATNIJ010000286.1:0-8530 GCA_035604475.1 Alphaproteobacteria bacterium | reverse complement strand
GGGCATCAACCGCGTCGCGGCCGAAAGTGGGGGCAAGCCGCGCCTCGTCGGCGACGTCGCCTTTGCCGAGGCGGTCAAGGTCGCGGGTGCGGTGACCCCGGTGCCGGGCGGGGTGGGACCGATGACGATCGCCTGCCTCCTGCGCAATACCGTGACCGCCGCTTGCCGGCAGGCCGGAATAGCGCTTCCGTCGTGATCGTTCGCGCAAGCGCGGGAGATCGTTAGCGAGCTATATATGTCCCCTCCCTTGAAGCTAGTTGATGCACACAAATCCGAAGAGCACCGGCAAATTATGATGTTGCGCTGTGCAAAGGTGCCTTGGACCGGCCGCGGTGCGTCCTTCGAGACGCTCGCTGCGCTCGCTCCTCAGGATGAGGTCAAGTCTTTATGCCACACACAAATTTGCCTCATCCTGAGGAGCGCCCCGAAGGGGCGCGTCTCGAAGGACCCACGACGGCACCGCAAGCGTCCTTAGGATGTGTGGATCAACTAGCGCTAAGAATGGGAGTACGCGATATGTCTGAGGACCACGCTGTTCTGCTCTCCTCTCTCGGCATTTCGCCTGCGGCCGAGGGCGATCTCGTCGTGCGCTCGCCGATCGACGGACGCACCCTTGGGCGCGTGAAGAGCGATACGGCCGCGAGCATCGAGGCCAAGATCGCCGCGGCCGATGCGGCGTTTCGGGCCTGGCGCACGGTGCCTGCACCCCGGCGCGGCGAGCTCGTGCGTCTTCTCGGCGAGGAGCTGCGCGCGGCCAAGGACGCGCTCGGCCGGCTGGTGACGCTCGAGGCCGGGAAGATCTTCGAGGAAGGCCGCGGCGAGGTCCAGGAGATGATCGACATCTGCGACTTCGCGGTCGGCCTCTCCCGCCAGCTCTACGGCCTCACCATCGCCTCCGAGCGGCCCGGTCACCGCATGATGGAGACCTGGCATCCGCTCGCCGCGGTCGGCGTCATCACGGCGTTCAATTTCCCCGTCGCGGTGTGGTCGTGGAACGCGGCGTTGGCGCTCGTCTGCGGGGACGCGGTGGTATGGAAGCCGTCCGAGAAGACCCCACTCACGGCCCTCGCATGCCAGGCCCTCTTCGCGCGCGCCCTCAAGCGCTTCGGCGAGGCTCCGGCCGGGCTGCTGCAGATCGTCCTCGGCGGCCGCGAGACGGGCGAGCGCATCGCGGCGGACCGGCGCTTGACACTGGTGAGTGCCACCGGGAGCTGCCGGATGGGGAAGGCCCTCGCGCCCGTGGTGGCGGCGCGCACCGGGCGCTGTCTCCTCGAGCTCGGCGGCAACAACGGCGCCATCGTGGCACCCTCGGCCGACCTCGACCTCGCGGTGCGCGGCATCACCTTCTCCGCGGTCGGCACCGCGGGGCAGCGGTGTACGAGTCTCCGCCGGGTCATCGCGCACGAGGACATCAAGACAGCACTCGTCACGCGCCTCAAGGCTGCCTACGCCTCGGTCAAGATCGGCGATCCGCTCGAGCAAGGCACGCTCGTGGGCCCGCTCATCGACGGACGCGCCTTCGAGGCCATGCAAGCCGCACTTGCCGCCGCGCGCAAGGACGGCGGCACCGTCCACGGCGGCGAGCGCGTGCTCGCCGAGCGCTATCCCGACGCCTACTACGTCAAGCCGGCCATCGCCGAGATGCCGGCGCAGACCGCGATCGTGCGCGAGGAGACCTTCGCCCCGATCCTGTACGTGATGCCCTACCGCGGCTTCGAGGATGCGATCCGCATCCACAACGACGTGCCGCAGGGCCTCGCCTCGAGCGTCTTCACCAACGATCTGCGCGAGGCCGAGGCCTTCATGAGTGCGGCGGGAAGCGACTGCGGCATCGTGAACGTCAACATCGGGCCGAGCGGGGCCGAGATCGGCGGCGCCTTCGGCGGCGAGAAGGAGACAGGTGGGGGGCGCGAGTCCGGCTCGGACGCCTGGAAGGCCTATATGCGGCGCTCGACCAACACGATCAACTATTCGAAGGAGCTTCCCCTCGCCCAGGGCATCCGCTTCGACGTGGGCGGATAGGAGCAGCCCGGCCATCATTGTGAGCCGAAGGCGAAGCAATCCACGGGGTTTTCGCTCCCACCGCCGCTGCCCCGGCGTACGCCGGGGTTCGCTACGCTCGCAATGACGATACTCTTGACTTGCAACGAACTTCAGAACCGCAACACCAGCGCGTCCTATTTCTTCTTCTTGAGCTCGGCGATGACCGCGGGGTTCTGCGCATAGACGCCGACCGCCTCGCCCTTGGCCAGCACTTTCCCCTCCATCGCCTTCAAGGCATCGGGGCCGGTGAAAGGACCGGAGAGGCCGAGGCTGTCGACGCTCAGCGCATAGACCGTGAAGTGGTAATGATGCGGGATCTCGTCGTTCCACGGCGGGCAGGGCCCGTCATAGCCGAAATATTGCCCCTTCATCTGCTCGTTCGAGGCGAACACGATGGTGTAGTTGTTGAGGCCGCGCAGGCCCACCTTGCTCGGGGTTTGCTGCTTGCCGCCGACGGTGCGGGCGCTCGAGTCCTCGCCGGTCGTAAGGTGCCGCACCTTGGCCGGGATGTCGACCAGCACCCAATGGTAGAAGGTCAGGCGCGGCATGGTGGCGGAGACCGTCTTGCCTTCCTGGTTCATGTCGGTGCGGATCGACGGCACGTCGGTATCCAACGCAATAATGGCCTAGGACTTGGTCCCCGCCGGACCCCGCGACCATGAGATACGCGGACTCACGTCGGCACCGGGCTTGACGTGGCCCTCCTTCGCCGGGTTGCAGAATGCGTATTTGTCGGGAATGACCTTGACGCGGGCCAAGGAGTCGACGCTCACCTTGAGCGTCTGGGCCGCCGCCGGCGCCGTCGCGAAAGTTGCCGCCGCGACCACCGCGAGCAGTCCCTAGAATGCGCTCTTGCTCATTACCATGTCGTCCTCCCGTCAGGTTCGGCGTTGCTGCCCGTTCGCTCTCCCAGGTATCGCAGCCTTGTCACCCACGCTGCGTCATGCAGCTGCTATTTCTCGAATCGCTCGCTCTGCTCGTTCGGCTCGTCGAGCTCAAGCCACATGGCATTGAGGATCGCGAACGAGCAAGCGAGCCCGAGGCCGAGAATCCAGGAAAAGTACCACATCGCATGAACCTCGTTAGCGTCGCGCGGATCTCACATCATCCCTCAAGACGCCGCCTTATGCAGCACCCCGGGACGAGAAGTCGAGAAAACCGCCACATGATTCAATACATGCCTTCCTTGTCCCCCTCGACCTCGCCCAAGCTGACCTTGCCGCGCAGCACGCGGAACACGAAGGCCGTATAGGCAAGCACGATCGGCAGGAAGATCGCGACCGACACCAGCATGATGAAAAGCGTGGTCTGGCTGCTCGAGGCGTCCCACACGGTGAGGCTGCTCTTGGGATCGCTCGAGGAGGCCAGGAGGAAGGGGAAGAGGCTCATGCCGGCGGTCGCGACGATACCTGCGACGCTTAGGCCGCTGGATGCGAAGGCGAGGAGCGGCCGGCCGAGGCGCAAGGCGCCGGCCGCGCCGATCGCCCCCACATAGCCCAGCACAGGCGCCAACATCAGCCAGGGATGGATGCCGAAATTGCGCAGCCAGGCACCCGCCTCGCGCGCGACCGTCTTGGCGAGCGGATTGGACGGAGCCGCGGGGTTAATCGCGCTGGTGACGACATAGCCGTCGATGCCGAGCGAGACCCAGAGCCCCGCGAGCGTGAAAAGCACCATCAGCGCCAAGGCGGCGAGGCCGCCTGCGCGCGCCGCGCGCGCCGCGATCTCGCCCTCGCTCTTGAGTGCCAGGAAGGTGCCGCCGTGCATCGCGAGCATGGCGACGCTCAAGAGGCCGGAGAGAAGGCCGAAGGGATTGAGGAGGCCCAAGAGCCCGCCCTCATAGGTGATGCGGAGCGTGTCGTCGAAATGGAAGGGCACGCCGAGGAAGAGATTGCCGAAGGCGACCCCGAAGACGAGCGATGGTACGACGCCTGCCACGAAGAAGGCCCAATCCCAGCCGCGGCGCCACGCCCCGCCTTCGAGCTTGCTGCGGAACGCGATGGCGCAGGGGCGGAGGATGAGGGCCGCGAGCACCAGGAACATCGCGAGATAGAAGCCCGAGAAGGAGACCGCGTAGACCGGCGGCCAGGCCGCAAAGGCGGCCCCGCCGCCAAGCACGAACCACACTTGGTTGCCCTCCCAGACCGGCCCGATGACGTTGAGCAGCACGCGCCTCTGCGCATCGCCGCGCGCGACGAAGGGCTGCAGCATGGCGATCCCCAGGTCGAAGCCATCCATCACCGCGAAGCCGATGAGGACGATGCCGAGAAGCGCCCACCAGATGAAGCGCAGCAGTCCGTAGCCGAGCGGAATCTCCATCGCCTATTCCTCAGCGGCCGCCGCGGTCTCGCCCGCCGCCGCGGCGTCATGGCCGCCGCCTGGCCCGAGGCGGATGTATTTCACCAAGAGATAGACGTCGACGAGTGCCAACGTGGAATAGAACAGCACGAAGCCCGCCAGGCTGAAGATCACGTTCCCGCGCGGCAGCGAGGAGGCGCCGAGAAAGGTCGGCAGCACGCCTTCGATCGCCCAGGGCTGGCGCCCGTATTCTGCGACGATCCAGCCGAGCTCGGCGGCGAGCCATGGCAGCGGCAGGCTGAAAAGAGCCAATTTGAGGAACCAGCGCTGTGCCAGGCGCCGGCGCGAGGCGAGATAAAAGGCGAGCGCGAAAAGGGCGATGAAATAGAAGCCGCAGCCCACCATCACGCGAAACGACCAGAAGAGGGCGGGCACGTTCGGCACGGTCGAAAGTGCGGCGTCATGGATCTCGGCGTCGCTCGCCTTGAGAATATCGGGCCGGATGCGCTTCAGGAGAAGCGCGTAGCCGAGATCGCGGAAGAAGGGTTGCATCGCCGGCGTCACGGCCGTGGGCATCGTGCCGCTCGCGCGCATTGCCTCGAGCTCGCGGTAGGCGATGAGGCCGTTGCGGATGCGCTGCTCGCCCTCGCCGACGAGCTGCTTGATGCCCGCGACCGGGATATCGAGCGAGCGCGTCGCAATCAGCCCCATGACCCAAGGCACGCGGATGGCGTAATCGGTCCTCTCGGCCGCGCGATCGGGAAGGCCGAAGATGGTGAAGCTCGCGGGCGGCGGCTCGGTCTCCCACATCGCCTCGATCGAGGCGAGCTTCATCTTCTGATTGAGGGTCGCCTCGTAGCCGCTTTCATCGCCCAGGACCACGACGGAAAGCGCCGAGGCCAAGCCGAAGCTTGCGGCGACCGTGAGCGAGCGCTTGGCCAGCGCTATGTGGCGTCCGCGCAAGAGGTACCAGGCGGCGACCGAGAGCACGAACATGGAGCCCGTGACGTAGCCTGCGCTCACCGCGTGCACGAATTTGGACTGCACCACCGGATTGAACAGCACGTCGTAGAAGGAGGTGATCTCCATGCGCATGGTCGCGGGATTGAAGCGCGCACCTACGGGATTTTGCATCCAGCCATTGGCGACCAAAATCCAGAGTGCGGAGAAATTGCTGCCGAGTGCTACCAGCCAAGTCACGGCGAGATGGCCGAGCTTGCTCATGCGCTCCCAGCCGAAGAAGAAGAGACCCACGAAAGTGGCCTCGAGGAAGAATGCCATGAGGCCTTCTATCGCCAGCGGAGCGCCGAAGATGTCGCCGACGTAATGGCTGAAGTAGGCCCAATTGGTGCCGAACTGGAACTCCATGGTGATCCCGGTCGCGACTCCCATGGCGAAATTGATGCCGAAGAGAGTGCCCCAGAACTTCGTCATCTCGCGCCAGATGGCGCGGCCGGTCATCACGTAGACGCTCTCCATGATGGCGAGCAGCAACGAGAGGCCAAGCGTCAAGGGGACGAAGAGGAAATGGTAGAGCGCCGTCAGCCCGAACTGCAGGCGCGAGAGCTGGACGACGTCGAGTTCCGGCATCTCAACGCTCCATGCCTGGGCCGAGGGGGCTTGCGCCGAGGGGCGACAAGAGATGCGCCGAGACGCCTTCGGACGTCAAACGGGCGCCGTGGGGTAGAGCGAAGAAGGCGACGTAGAGCACGCCGAGTGCCACCGCCTTGAAGGCAAGGGCCAATCCGATCTCGCGCAGGAGCCTCCGTCTCCGCCGCATGGCCCGCTCGCCTCCGCCTGCCGGGCTGCCCCATCCGCCTGGCAGGCCGCTCGGATTGAGGGCCTAAGTCTGTTCCCTCCGCAGCCGGATTTCAACCATATCCGTCTGACGGTTGTGGCGTTACGGCTAGGTCAATGTCGGTCTTGACACAAGCTGCCATTCCCACCGCCGCTGAAAGCACACATATCGGCGCCGAAGCCCCGGACGCCCTCGGATTTCGTCAGGCAGCGCGCACGACGAAGTTCACATGGATTTTGTCATAAGGAAACACGATCCGCCCATCGTCTATACGGTCGAGCACGCCGGCTTTGAGGAGCGATTGCACGTCGCCATGGACCGATTTCACGTCGCGGCCCACGCGCCGCGCAACCTCGCGAATGGCGAGCGGGCCGACGCCGATCATCGCACGGACGATTTCCCAACGCTTCGGGGTCAACACCTTCCACAGTAATTCCAGGCTAGCGAAGCCGATGAACGCACCTTGCTTCTCGCCCCGGAAGGCGCGGCGCATCCGGCCTTTGGTTTCGTCAAGCGACGAGACGCCAATCGTCACGGTGTTCATGTGGGCCTCCACTCCTCCACACCTTGCCGGAAATCGGCAAGCAGTTGCGCAAGCGTGGTAAACGCGCGAGGTTCCTGTTGCACTCCGACATGCTTGTGATCGCCTTTGCCGGCCTCGTTGTCGAAGCGAAGAACGCACACGTCGTCTGCCACCAAGGCCAGGCGATATTTGAAGTCGTGCGCGCCGCCCGAAACCGACTTTGGCACCCGCCAGATCGCCACGTCGACGAAGCGGTCTTCGCCCAACACGTGTCTTTCCTTCAGCAGCAGGGCGGCCTACATGTTGGTATCCATACCAACACCCGCCGGTGTCGTCAATGGGCCGGCAACGGCAGGCCGAAGCGCGTTGGTTATGGAATTTTCACCTTGCTACAGGACCGGACCTTTTAGTCCGTTTCAAATTGATGCGAGGCTACCCGTCCGCCGCCCGGTCGATCGGCTGAGGAAATCCTCGACGATCTCCGCGGCGCCGTGATCGTAAAGGTCGACGTGTCCGGCTTCGGGCAGGAGGCGAAGCTCCTTCGGCTCGACGGCCGCATCGAAGAGCCGCTTGCCGAATTTGAGCGGCACCTGCCAGTCGCGCTCGCCGTGGACGATCAAGAGCGGCATGGCGATGGCGGCGATCCGGTCGATCGAGTCGAAGCGATCGCGCAGAAGCCAGCGCGCAGGCGTCCACCAGTAGTGATGCGCGGCCACGTCGACGAGCGAGGTGAAGGGAGCCTCCAGCACGAGGGCCGCGGCCTCGCGCTCGCGCGCCATCGCGCTCGCGACCCCGGTGCCGAGCGATTCCCCGTAAATGACGGTGTCCGAGGGCAGGATGGCTTGCGCGGCCAAGAAATCGAGGGCGCCTCGGGCGTCCTGGTAGGCCGCCGCCTCGCTCGGGCGGCCGGGGTTTCCCGCATAGCCGCGATAGCTGGCCAAGAGGAAGCCGTAGCCGCGGTCCATGAAATAGCGTGCCTTGAAGGCGCGGTCGCCGAAGTGGCCGGCGTTGCCATGGAAATAGACGATGGTGGCCCGTCCGGCCGGTGCCTTGAACCAGGCCTCGAGCATGAGCCCGTCGCCGGTCGGATAGCGCACGAGGCGCATGTCGGGGACGCCCGCTTCCGCAGGCGTGCCCGGCTTGCCCAAAGGCACGAAGACGAGGCGGCGCTGGAGCGCATAGAGCACCCCGTTGAGACCCGCATAGGCGGCGGCAGCGGCCGTCACAACGTCGACCATGTTCCCTCTTCTCCCGGGAGCTTCCCGCAAGCCGTTCCCATTATACGTCAAGCGCGGCGGTGGCGCTCTCCCGAAGCGTGCCGCCGCCAAGCGGGCCTGCGAGGCATATCGTGACGCATTTGTGATGCTGCGCCTCTATGCCGGCCGCGACCCGCATGCGATAGTGGCCGCTTGGATCCTGCGCCGGGCGGGACGCGGCACACGATGACGATCGCCACCCAGCCGAGACACGCCGCGGCGGGCGAGCTGCCGCGGGCCGATCTGGTGATGCGGCGCCTGAGAAGCGCCAGTGGGCTCGTGCTCTTTTCCTACGTGCTCACGCACCTCCTCAACCACGCGCTCGGGCTCATCTCGCTTACGGCGCAGGAAGCCGGCCTCGTCTGGTTCATGGACTTCTGGCGCAATCCGCTGGCCACGACAGCGCTCTACGGCGCGTTCCTCACCCACATAACGCTTGCCTTCGTAAAGCTCTATCAGCGCCGCTCGCTGCGCATGCCCGCGTGGGAGGCGACGCAGCTGATCCTCGGGCTCGCGGTCCCGCCGCTCCTCATCGAGCATGTCCTCGGCACGCGCCTCGCCTATGAGCTGTTGAACCTGCACGACAACTACTTTTACGTCCAGCTCGTCCTG